>JBAUAR010000514.1:0-11928 GCA_049675875.1 Streptosporangiaceae bacterium | reverse complement strand
CGCGTTGCGTCAGGTCCGGCCGCCGTGCCTGGCGCCAGTCAGCCCACCAGTATCCGGCGGAATTCGGCCGCGAGCGCGGACAGCGCATCCCGCAGCCGGCCGACATCCGGTCCCGCCGACAGCAGCGACCGGGACGCGCTCGGCATCACCCGGTCCGGGCACGCCGCGAACACCGCGGCCACGTCGGCCGGCGTCGCACCCTGGGCGCCGACGCCCGGCGCCAGGAAAATGCAATTCGCGGCCGCGAGGTCCAGCTCGGGGCGCTGGTGCGTGGGACCGACCACGGCGCCGACCGGTCCGATCCCGCCGGGCGCCAGCCGAGCATTAAGCGCCCCGATGTCGCGCAGTAGCTGCTGCTCGACGCTCGCGCCGCCCGCCGCCGCGGCCTGGATGGCCCGGCCGTCCGGATTGGACGAGCGCGTGACGACGAGCAGGCAGCTGCCCGACTCCGCGGCCCTGGACACGAAGCTGCCCATCGCGCCCAGCCCGAGATAGGGATGCACCGTGATCGCGTCGGCAGCCAGCGGCGCGCCCTTGCCGAGATAGGCCTCGGCGTAGGCATCGTTGGTCGTGCCGACATCACCGCGCTTGATGTCGAGGACGACCAGCTGGCCTGCGCTGCGCGCACTGGCGGCGAGCCGCTGCAGCGTGCGGACACCCCGCCAGCCGTGCCGCTCGTAGAACGCGGACTGTGGCTTGACGAGCCCGACCGTCCCCGCCGCGGCCGCGAGCACGATGTCTGCGAACCGGTCCAGTCCGTCGGCGCTGTCGCCGAGCCCCCAGGAGTCCAGCAGGTCAGCCGACGGGTCGAGACCGAAGACCAGCGGCCCCTGGGCCGCGCACACCGCAGCGAACCGGCGAGCGAAGCTCACGGGGGGCTCTGGGGGCTCGTCTCCCCCGGCTGGCACCGTCGCGGTCATGCTGTCGCTCATCACGTCCCGATGATGGCAGCACAGTGCGCGGGCGGCCGAGTGATTATTCGGCTCACCGCGAGCGAGGGTGTAGTCGACGGGTGACACGCGATGCCTTCTAGCGTTAATCGCAGCGCCAGAATTCGGTGAGTTGCCCGGCAAGGGCTCCGCCTTGGTTGTAACCGGCTCGAGCGGCGGGCGGGCGCGTCGACAGATCCATCAGATTGCTGCCGAACGCGTTGCGGGAGTCGCTGTCCGGCAGGATGGTTTCGACTCTGCTGCCGCGGGCGCGTAGTTCGTCGATCTGGGCCGCAAGATGCATTCCCCAGTCCAGCGGCGTCCGTGTTCTGCCGCCCAGTGGTGACAGCACCAGCACTCGCCCGTAGCCGGCGGCCAGATCCGCATTCTCGCTGGATCGTCGGTAGCCGCCGTCGATGTATCGGCTGTCGCCGATACCGTAGGGAGGGACACCGAAGCCGTTGGCACAGCTGGCGGCGACGGCGTCCACCAAGCTGACTCCGCTGTGGCGGTCGAACACGACCGGTTCACCGGTATGGGCATCGACCGCCACGATCAGCACCGTTCGTTCCGGCCAGCGTTGACTGGGCAGCCGAGCGGCGACCGTAGCCCGCCACCGCGTTTGCCCGGAGCCGTCCGACGCGGCATCCATTTCCAGCGCCGCCGCACCCAGTCTGCGGCGCATATCGGCCGCATCCTCAGCGGCGGCGATGATCTCGCTCGTCCTCCGCATATGGTCGGCCACCGGCCCAAGGGGAGCGCGTCCACCGTCGGAGCCGGGCGGACCAGTCCGTTGCTCCGGCGCAGCGGAAAGAATGTCGGCGAGCAGCTGGGCCGGGCTCGCGCTAGTTATCTGGGCAGCGGCCGTTTATCTGGGCAGCGGCCGTCGAGCCGGCCGACGTCCCGATGATCAGATCGGCCTCGGTCACATCCAGCCCGGCGTCAAACAGGCCGGCGATGACGCCGATCAGCCACGCGTTGCCTGCCGCTCCGCCACCACCGAGGACCAACGCTCGCGCACCCGCGGCGCGCGTCTGCGTTGTGGCGTCGACCTGCGGCTGATTCTGGTCGGACCTCAGCCGGTCGGAGGCCGTGGTCGAGGTGAAGTGCAAATGTGAAGAGGGTGTCGTGTTCATGGGAGTCGCCTTTCGCGAGTTGCCTGTCGGCGCTCCCGGTGGCGACTACCTCAGTCGCGCGATCGTGGATTGCAGGGGAGCACCCACTGCGGATACTGCGTTCATGGGTCTCACCTCCTGCCGATGGATCACGATCGCCGGAACGCTAGCACCCTGGCAACGCTGGCGCAATCGGCACCATGCCGGCTTCCGGTCGCTGTCGAACGCGCCGCCAACCGCTATGCCCGTAGCTGTGATGGCCGACTAGTGACTGGCCTGCCCAGGGGGTAGTTCCTGGCATTGGCTCAGTCCTGGCTGACCCCGCTGGACTGGGCGGCTGCTTCGCTGGCCCGGCGGGCGGAGAGCCGACGCTCTCGCTCATTGCCGGTCAGCGCGGCCGCGCGCTCGAACTCGGCCTGCGCCTCGGCGTGTCGTCCGAGCTTGCGCAGCAGGTCGCCGCGGACACTCGGCAGCAGGTGGTAGCGGCGTAGCGCCGGCTCAGCCGCGAGCTGGTCAACGACGTCGAGGCCTGCCTGCGGGCCGTAGGCCATCGCGACCGCGACCGCACGGTTGAGCTCGACGACCGGCGACGGCATCACCTCGGCCAGGACGGCGTACAACCCCACGACACGCGCCCAGTCGGTCTCCTCGGCCCGGAACGCCCGACCGTGACACGCTGCGATAGCCGCCTGCAGCGCGTAGGGTCCGCGCTCGCCGCCAAGTCCCACGGCCGTGTCGAGCGCTGCGAGCCCGCGGTTGATCAGCAGCCGGTCCCACCGCGTCCGATCCTGGTCGAGCAGGAGTACCGGCTCGCCGGCCTCGTCGGCGCGGGCCGGGATCCGGGACGCCTGGATCTCCAGCAGCGCCACCAGGCCGTGCACCTCCGGCTCGGCGGGCGCGAGCTGCGCCAGCACCCGGCCGAGCCGGACCGCCTCGGCGCACAGCGCCGGGCGCATCCAGTCGTCGCCGGCGGTAGCCGAGTAGCCCTCGTTGAAGATCAGGTAGATGACCTCGAGCACCGAGGCCAGCCGGGTGGGCCGTTCCTCGGGTCCCGGAACTTCGAATGGCACGGCCGCTTGCGCAAGGGCCTTCTTGGCGCGCACGATTCGCTGGGCGATGGTCGGCTCCGGCACCAGGTAGGCGCGGGCGATCTCGGCCGTTGTGAGGCCGCCGAGCAGCCGCAGCGTCAGCGCGACCCTGGCCGGGACCGATAGCACGGGATGGCACGCGGTGAAGATCAGCCGCAGCAGGTCGTCGTCAATCTCGTCGCGGAGCGCCTTGTCGAAGTCGGGAGTGACGGATTCGCCTTCGGCCGCCAGCGCACGGCCGAGCTGGGCGTATTTCTTCTGGAGCTCGGCGTTGCGACGGAACTCATCGATGGCGCGCCGCTTGGCCACGGTCATCAGCCAGGCGCCGGGATTGCGCGGCACGCCGTCGGCTGGCCACTGCTCCAGCGCGGCCACGACGGCGTCCTGGGCCAGGTCCTCCGCCAGGCCAATGTCATGGGTGTAGTGGGCGAGGCCCGCGATGAGCCTGGCGGATTCCATCCGGATGACGGCCTCGATCGCTGCCCGAGTTCTGACGTCCGTCACAACGTCCGATCACACCACCAGCCCGGTGGCCCGAGCAAACTCGCCCTCAGCGACACTGACCCCACGGCGCGGGGACCGGCTCACGCCGGTCCCTGCGCGCCGTCGTCATCCGCCCTCTACCGGCCGGATGGTGCTCTCACCCGGGCCGGCAATGAGCAGGAACCGCCTGGTCCACTCGACGACCTCGGCCTTGTCCCGGCACTCCATGAGCGCCCACCCGCCGACCAGCTCCTTCGCCTCGGCAAACGGGCCGTCCAGCACGGTGAACTCGCCGTCTGCGTACCGGACCTTAACCGCGTCGCTGAGCGGGGTGACCCCGCCGGTCGCAAGCAGCACGCCTGCCTTGGTCGCTTCCTCCACGAACTCGCCCATCTGCTGGTACAACTCCGGGCTGGCCGGACCGATCGGCGCGTTGGGGTCACCCAGGGTGTAGCAGAGAAACTTCATCGGACTTCTCCTTCCGTCCTTTTCCCGGCCCGGCGTTGGCACGGGCCGCTTCCATCCGAGCGTCGAACGGGCCGCCGCCAGATCGACATGCCCAGCGATTTCTTTTCACTGACAGCGACATCGACACTAGATGCAATGCTTTATTCTGTTTTGACCCCACCGGGGCGCCGGTGAGGTAGCTGACCGGCATCGCGCTGCGCTGCTGTTTTCCAACCGCAGCACCCGGAACAGGGTCATAGGGGACAGCGAACGGAGCCGCCGGACCTGATACTCCGCCGGCCAGGTGGCTCGCCGGGCGGCAGGCCCACGGAAAGGACGTGACCGCGATGGCACTGGCACCTCGCGGCAAGGGCGCGCTGGCCGCCGGAGCGGTCGCGGTGTCCGTACTGGCCGTAGTGCTCGGCCTGACGGCCGGGACCGGTTCGCCCGCGGTGGCGGGCACCGCCGCGGGGCAGGCTGCAACCATCGCCTCGGGGGACGCGCCGGGCGGCTTCTGGTACGGAACGGACAGCAGTTACGTCGCCACGCCGGGCCCCGCGCCATACCGCGAACCAGCTATCGGCGGCGGCTACGGCGGCTACATCGGGATGATCGGCAACTGGGCCGGCTGGCAGGGCTGCGGCGGCACCGTCGTCTGGTCGCCCACCGACAGCGCGAATGCGCGCACGAACTTCCTGACCTATCACGCTGGCATCGGCGTGGGCGGTTACTGGTTCATGGCCGGCCCCGGCGTCGACCCGCACGACAACGGCACGACGAAAGAGGCCATCGCCTGGGGCGCCGCGCAGGCGGCACAGGCGCTTGCCGACCTGCAGCACACGACCACGGCGGTCAACTACGCGGTCGTCTTCATGGACATCGAGCTGCCAGGCGACGCGCCCAGCTACACCCCGGCACCCGACAACGGGTGGAACGCCGTCTACACCGCAGCGTGCAGCGGCCGCGTGCGGCAGCACTACGTGCCGGCGAGCGTCGACCGCGCCGACCTGAACGGCTTCGCCGACTACCTGACCAGCCACTCGTCGTACAAGGCCGGGGTGTACTCGGCGCCGTCGATATGGGCGTCGATTTTCGGCACGAGCGCCAGCAACGCGGGCATCCCGAACACCTACGAGTGGACCTACAACGGGCTCACCAGCAGCCTCAGCCATCGCCCGGACGGCTGGTGCCTGTCGGGCACCCGCACGTGCGCGCAATTCTTCGGCGGCCAGACCGGCAGCTCGAAGTACGCGCTCATGTGGCAGTGGTCGGGCGGCGGCGGAACGCGCAACGGGTACGGCGACTTCGATCAGATCGACGCCAGCCGCACGCCGTAGCGGCCGCAGCCATCTCCTGGCTCGCAGAACAGTCGGTGGCACCAGCGTGTCACGACCAGGACCTCGCGATCACGGATGTGCGGCGTTGTAATGCTGCGGCCGACGATAGCGATAGTGCCTACGTGTCGATGCGTCAGCACCCCAGCTATCAGAGCCGGCTGCGCAGGGCCGCGCCGGCGGCCGCCGACCAGCAACTAGCCCCAGAACCCGTTGCCGTCTACACCCCAGTGGCCCGGTACTCGCGCCGCGCGTGCTGCTGCGCGGCGCGGCCTGCGGTGATAGCGGTGCTGCCGGCGTCGGCCAGCCGACCGGGCGCGACAGACCTGCTGCTGTGCGGTCACCACTACCGGGCGTTGCTGCCGGCACTGGCCGCGCAGGGCGTCACGGTTCTCGACACCGGCGGCCATCCGCTGACGGCCGGGGCGTGGCCGGACTCGGCTTAACCCGACCTCCGCTGGCCGTACGGCTAGCGGAGGCGGATCAGGCGCACGAGCGTCAGCTGGCTCAGCCATATTGTTACGTGGTGACAGGCCACCGAATGCCCGCGGCGGAAATCGATGTCTCCGTTGAGCTAGTCCGGCAACTGCTGGCTAACCAGCACCCCGATCTGGCCGACCTGGCTCTGGGAATGCTGGCAAACGGCTGGGACGACGTGGTCTGCACGGTCGGCGCGGACCTCCTCGCGCGGTTGCCCCGGCGCGCCCAGTCCGCCGAACTGGTCGCACACGAGCAGCGCTGGCTGCCGGTGCTCGCTCCGGGGCTTCCGCTGCCGATCCCTGCGCCGGTCCGAATCGGCCAGCCGGCGTGCGGCTTCCCATGGAACTGGAGCGTGGTGCCATTCCTGCCGGGCCGGATCGCAGCCCTGGCAGCCCCGGAGGACCTGACCTCGGCCGCCGTCACGCTCGGCGAGTTCCTGGCGGCGCTGCACGTCCCGGCTCCAGTAGATGCACCGGCTAATCCGTTCCGCGGCGGCCCACTCGCGGCCCGCGCCGAGCGGGTCACCGAGCACCTCGGCCAGATAGCGAGCGGTCCGGATGTCGACGCCGCCAGCGCTATCTGGGAGTCCGCCGTGGCGACCGCCGCGTGGGCCGATCCGCCAACCTGGGTGCATGGCGACCTGCACCCCGCGAACATCCTGGTCGATGCGGGGCGGATCAGCGCCGTGATCGACTTCGGCGACATGACTTCCGGCGACCCCGCGACCGACCTGTCGCTGGCATGGATGATGTTCCCCGCGAGGGAGCGCGACATTTTCCGGCGGGCCTACGGCAAGGCGGACGACCACACCTGGGCGCGGGCGCGTGGTTGGGCCCTTTCGCTAGCGCTCGTCTTCCTGACCTTCTCGGCCGACAATCCACTCATGGCCGCGATCGGGCAGCGCACGTTCAGCGAGTTGCTGGGATAACCGACGCGGCTCCAGCCGAGGAGTCGGTGCGGACATTGTTCCTGCCGCACAGGCTAGCGAACAAGGGTGCAGCCGCGCTGACGAGGAGCAGAGAGGTTCATCAAGCTCCGTCAGAGTCGCTGCACCGAAGCAAGCCACGCAGCCGAGCCGACACCTAGGATGCCAGCATGCGCTTCAGCATCTGGCCGTCCGCCGCTCAGACCTGGGGCGGGATCATCGAGCTCGCGGCCCACTGCGAGCAGACCGGCTGGGACGGCGTCTACTTTGCCGACCACTTCATGCCGGACAGCCAGGGACCGGAGGCGCTCGACGGAGACACGCTGGAGTGCTGGTCAGTCCTGGCCGCGCTGGCTGCCCTGGTACCGCGGGTCCAGCTGGGCTCCCTGGTCAGCAGCGTGACCTACCGGCACCCGGCGGTGCTCGCCAACATCGCGGCGGCGATCGATCAGATCAGCGGCGGCCGGCTCACCCTGGGCGTCGGGGCGGGCTGGCAGCTGAACGAGCACGCTGTCTACGGCATCGAGCTCGGCTCCGTGCGCGAGCGACTGGACCGCTTCGATGAGGCACTGCAGATCCTGCGGTCCCTCCTTGGCGAGCGCCGCACCACCTTCGCGGGCCGGTACTTCCAGCTGCAGGACGCGCCTAACCAGCCCAGCCCCGTCCGCGGCAGGCTGCCGCTACTCGTCGGTGGTGCCGGCGAGCAGCGCACCATGCGCAGTGCCGCGCGGTACGCCGATCACTGGAATTGCTGGGCGACGCCGGAGCTGCTGAGTCATAAGACCTCGGTGCTGCGCGCACACTGCGCGGAGGCCAGCCGCGACCCGGCAGACATCCATGTCTCCACCCAGGCGGTGCTGTACCTGTCGACCGACCAGCACTGGCTGGACGAGCGCCGCCAGCAGCTTGCCGGGCGGCACCCGGTGATCATCGGCACACCCGCGGAAGTAACCGAGATCGTTGGCCAGTACGCCGACGCCGGCGCTGACGAACTGATCATCCCTGACGTCAGCCTCGGGCCGGGCGCGCGGAAGAAGGAAACCTGCGATCTGTTCATCGAGCAGGTCGCGCCCGCCTTCCGCTGACCCAGCCAGTAGTCAGGTGCGGCCGGCTTATGCTGAGGGACCCTCGAGTTTGTGATGGTCCCAGGAGATGACCCGGCGCGGTTCGACGATGTAGGCGTACCGCTTGCGGGCGGCGCTCGCGACGTAGGCACTGATCGCGCCATCCGGCTGCGGCGGACCCGCGTCCGCGCGGCCGCCACCGACGACGGCGCCCACGGCCAGCCCGATCTGGTACACCCCGTCGGGGTCGGTGACCGTCTCGACAACGCCCTGGATCAGCGCGCCGCGCAGGTCGAAGTAGGCCTCGCCGGTTTCCACCAGGCAGCTGATGCGCGGGTCGCGGGCCAGGTTCCTGGCTTTCTGCGAGGTGCGGTAGGTCCAGAACGCGATGCGGCCGCCGGCCAGCGTGTAGTACATGGTGACCAGATGCGGGTAGCCGTCCGGGCTGATGGTCGCGAGCTGCACTTTCCGGCAGCTCGCCAGCAGTTGCGCGACCTCGCCGGGGGTCATCGTCACCCGGTCGCGCTGGCTGGGCATCAGCGTCCTCCGGCCGGCCGGAACCCGATCGTGTCGGTGGCCAGTGCCATGGTGGCCTCGCACGCGAAGCCCGCGCCCGGCGGGCCGGTCTCGAACCCGGCCAGCGCGCTGGCGATGGCGGCGGGCGTCCACATCCCGTCCGGCGAGCCGTGCTCCTCAGCCCGGAACGTGGCCCGGATCGCGGGGGGCGCCAGCACGGCCGCGACCCCGCCGTGCACGACGAACACCTCGCCGTTGATGGCCGCGGCCGCGGGACTGGCGAGGTAGGTCACCAGCGGCGCAACATACCGCGGGTCCATCGGGTCCGGCCCGTCCTCAGGGGCCGGCTCCATCAGCCCGGCGGTCATCGCGGTCCGTCCGCGGGGGCAGATCGCGTTGGCCCGCACGCCGTAGCGGGCGCAGCTGCGGGCCGTCACGAGGGTGAGCGCGGTGATCCCGGCCTTGGCCGCCGCGTAGTTCGGCTGGCCGGGCGAGCCGAGCAGGAACGCCTCCGAGGACGTGTTCACGACCCGCGCGTACACCTCACCGCCCGACTGCTTGCTCTGCTGACGCCAGTACGCGGTGGCGACGCGGCTGGTCAGGAAGTGGCCGCGCAGGTGCGTGCGCAGCACCGCATCCCATTCCTCCGGCGACATCGAGAACACCATCCGGTCCCGCAGCACGCCCGCGTTATTGACCAGGATGTCCAGCCGGCCGAACTCGCTCACCGCCGTGTCCAGCAGCGACTGCGCGGTCGACCACTCACCAATGTCGCCCGCCGCGATCCGCGCCCGGGCGCCCCCGCCGGTGATCTCGGCGGCGACCGAGTCCAGCCCCTCGCCGGGCAGGTCATTAACCACCACACTCGCTCCCGCCGCGGCCAGCGCCAGCGCCTCCGCCCGGCCAAGACCCTGCCCCGCGCCGGTCACGATCGCGGTCCGGCCGGCCAGGCTCACCCCGCCGGGCTCACCACCCGCTCGCCCCGCCCCGCCATCCGCTGCAGCTGCGGCCATCTGCGATCCTCCCTGCTCAGTAACCAGGCCCCGACAGCATCCCCCCGTCGACGACGAACTCGCTGCCCGTGCAGTACGACGACTCATCCGAGGCGAGGTAGACCACCAGCGGCGACACCTCCGCCGACCGGGCAAACCGCGGGATCGGCAGCGACCGCAAGAACCCCTCGCCATCAGTAACGCCGGCGAACGACTCGAACGCGGTAGCCGTCATCGTCGTCATGATGCCGCCCGGGTGCACCGAGTTCACCCGGATCCCGGCCTTCCCGAGTTCGCGGGCCGCCGACCGGGTAATCCCGCGGACGCCGAACTTGCTCGCACTGTAAGCCGACAGGCCCGCCGCCCCCGCAAAACCCTCCACCGAGCTGATATTCACGATCGAGCCGCCGCCCGCCGCGGTCATCGGCCCGATCACCGACTTCACCCCCAGCCACTCGCCCACCAGGTTCACGTCAATCACCTCGCGGAACTCGGCCAGCGTCATCTCCGCGATCAGCTTGTTCCGCAGCACCCCAGCGTTATTGACCAGCACATTCAGCAACCCGAACGCATCAGCGGCAGCAGCAGTCGCCACCGCCCAGTCTCGCTCGCTCCGCACGTCCTGATGCACGTAACGACAGCTCTCGGCGCCGAGCTCCGCAGCCAGTTCCCGGCCCCTGTCATCCAGCACATCGCCGATCACAACCCTGGCGCCCTCGGCCACGAAATGGCGCGCGTGCGACTTACCCATCCCCCTGGCGCCACCAGTAATCAGCGCCACCTTCCCGTCGAGCCGGCCCATCATCACCCCTCGGCTCGTGTGTGCCACCAGGTTGTGCGCTACCAAGCGCTTGCTTGCCTGAGCGTAACAGCCGAGGTTACCAATGAGCGGCAGGCTGTTGCTGCCGACTGTTCGGCGATACACAGGTCAGTATGAGCACCGGGCAGTCAGCCGGGACCTTCGGCGGCATAGCCCTGCCGACGACTGGCTTGGCGGGCACCGGCGAGCTCGCCAGGCTCGCTTTCCGCCAGGACATTGGCGTGCTGCCCGGCTGCGTATTCGGGATCTCCGCGCTGCTGGCGATCACGGCGCGCGACCTGAGGCTGCTTTACCCGAGCGGTGCGACGCGGCTAGCGGTCGCGGAGAGCGCCGGTGCCAACCCGGCTCTGCGACTACTGCTGGGCCGTCTCGACGGAACCTCCGTTGGCGCCTTTCTCAGTGCTCGCTGGGGCGTCTGGGGAGCTGCTCTGGCCGTCCTGCTGACGATCTTCATCGTGGTCCGGCATACCCGCGCCGACGAGGAGCCCGGGATTGGTTCAGCTGCTGTGGGGCGCCAGGCGCCGGTCACGGCTGCGCTGTTTCCTGCCGTCACGGCGAACATCGCGCTAGCCGTGCTCACGTGCTGGTGGCTGCCCGTGCAGAAACTGCCGTTCGCAGGTTCGGCCGCGCTCGCGCTGTCCATCGGCGGGTGCGGCCTGGTGTTCGCCGGCCTGGCCGCCCGCTGCGCCCAGCTCGCCGAGACCGCGCGGGGCGCGCGCGGCATCGCGCTCGAGCCGGGCCCGCTGGACCGGCAACCGCCCTGACAGCCGGCCGAACGACGCCGATTCGCTACCGGCGTTGTTCGGCAGACAGCGCCGCCGCGACGCCGCCACCAGCGGGTGTCGCGTCACCGAGCACCCGGCCGGCTACGCGGCGGCCGGCCGGGCTGAGTGCGAGCAGCGCCGCCAGACACGAGGCGGCGAGCAGGGCATACGGCACGAAGTCGGACGTGGCCTGCGCGATGGCCCCGCCACCGGCCGCGGCGAGGCCCTGGCCAGCGGCCCAGGCGAGGTTGCCGAGTCCGAACGCCAGGCCCTGATTCAGCTTCATCCGGTCGGCGCCGGTGCTGAGCAGTGTCATCGCCGGCGTGAACAGCGTGCCGTAGGCCGGCATGCCCAGGATCAGCAGCACAATGAGCGGGGCGGCCGGAGCGAGCACCGGCGCCAGCAGGCTGACCGCGATGGCAACCGTGAGCGAGATCCGGAGCGGCACCACCGGGCCGCGCCGATCGGACAGCCGGCCGGTTAGCGGCGCCAGGCTGGCCTCGATCGCCGCCGATGCCAGGAACGTGACCCCGATCAGCGTGGCGCTCACGCCTAGCCGGCCGAGTCGGAGCGGCGCCAGCACGTCGAGCACGCCGAACGCGATGCCGGCCAGCATGGTGAGCGCCATGCCCGCGGCCACGTGCCGGTCATGTACGACGGGCCACGCATCCCGCATTCGCTGCGGCTCGACCTCGCGGGGACTGAGCACGGCAAACGACATGATCATCAGGGCGCCGCCGATCACCGCGGCCGCCGAGAACGCCGGTCCGGTGCCGACCTTGCTGGCCACGGCACCGACGACCGGGCCGAGCAGCGCGCCGCCCACCGCGGCGCCCATCGCGCTGCCGATCAGCTCACCACGGCGGTCGGCGGGAGCGGCAGTCGCCAGCCAGGCGAGGCCCGCCGCCCTGGTGCAGGCGCCGCCGAGGCCCTGCACGAACCGGGCGGTGTCGAGGATCGTGGCCGACGAC
>JBAUAR010000513.1:0-1564 GCA_049675875.1 Streptosporangiaceae bacterium | reverse complement strand
GCCCGGCCCGGCCAGGCCTCAGCCCGGCCCGGCCAGGTCTCAGCCCGGCCCGGCCAGGTCTCAGGCCGGCCCGGCCAGGCCTAAGATCCGGGCTAGCCTGTTAGCGTGCCGTCCGGCTCAGCCGGCGGCCTCGCCGATGTCGATCATCCACGGAACACCGAACTTGTCGACGCACATGCCGAATTCGTCGCCCCAGGCCTGCTTCTCCATCGGCATGGTGGTGGTCCCGCCGCCGGAAAGCTTGTCAAAGTAACCGTGCAACGCGGTCGAGTCCGCGTCGTCACCGCTGATGCTCACCGATGATCCGGCCATCGGCTGGAACTCCATGCTGCTCGGTACGTCAGCGCCCATGATCGTGTAGCCGTTGCGCGTCTGCAGCATCGCGTGCATGACGCGATCCGCGTCCGGGCCGTCGGCGCCGAGCTCGGCAAACGTCGTGAGGTTGAGCTCCCCGCCGAAGACGCTGGCATAGAACTGCATAGCCTCGCGGGCGTTCCCGTTGAAGTTCAGGTACGGATTGAGTCGAGATGTCATCGGTTCTCCCTACGGAAAGCAGCCTGTCCGCTACTGAGCGTAGCTCGCACGGTCTGAGCGGGCGCTGCGGCGTCGCTGCGCCGCACTGAGCACCCGGGTCACGTCCCGGCCGAACGCGACGTCGCACGCGTGGCCGGTGTCCCCGGACCAGGCGTTCGCGGCCAGTTCGGCGAGCGCGACCCGGAGCGCGCCGACAGGGTCAGCCAGGCCTGGCAGGGTTGCGATGCCGTGCTCACCCCATACCTCGAGCCGGAACCCGGCGGCGGCCTCCGGCGCACCCTGAGTCAGTGTCGCGGTGCTGGTTGCCCCGCCCTCGTGGTGCAGCACCAGGTAACTGAGGTCGCCGCGCCCGGCGTCCGCGGTGACGTCGCGTACTGGGCCCAGAATGGCCCACAGCAGCGACACCGCATGCGGGCCGAGGTCCCAGAGGGCGCCGAAGTCGCGCCGCCACGGCGTGTCGAACGGGCTCGAGCCGGAGAACGCCGTCCCGAGCCAGATCGCGCTGCCGCCCGCCCAGCCGCCGGTGCGCGTGATCTCGTCGAGCCAGCTCCTGGCGTCCGGCTGGAAGCGGGAGGTGAAGAAGACCACCGATGCGACCCCGGCAGCCGCGACCGCGCCGGCCAGCGCGTCGGCGGCATCGTCGGTGAGCGCGATCGGCTTCTCGAGCAGCAGGTGCCTGCCCGCCCCGGCGGCCCGCACCGCGAGCTCGGCCTGCACGGCGGGCGGCACGGCAAACGCGACTGCGTCGACTCCGGCGAGAAAGGTGTCGAAGTCGCGGCTGGCCGTCACGCCGCAGTCGGCCGCGAGTGCGCTGGCCGCGTCCGGGTTGCGGCCCCAGACGGCAGCCAGCTCGATGCCTGGCGTGCTGGCCAGGGCCGGCGCGTGCACCGTCCTGGCCCAGTAGCCGGTTCCCGCCAGACCGAACCGGATCGGCCCGCTGCCGCTCCCGGCCGGAGCGCCCCCAGTAGATCGTGTCATTCGCCGGTTCACCTCCGTTCGTGCTCCAACCTATTGGCTCTCTATCCTCGGA
>JBAUAR010000512.1:0-20004 GCA_049675875.1 Streptosporangiaceae bacterium | reverse complement strand
GGTTGCCGCAGGGCTCATCGAACGTCCGGATCCGGCACGACGGCACCGCCGACTCCGCCGCCCGGCGGCGCAGCGGCTACTCCGCCGCCCGATGCCGCAGCGGCAGCCACCGGACCGCGCGCGTAGTGCCGCAGGAACAGCTCCTCGAGCGTCGGCGGCTGACTGGTCAGGGTCCGGACGCCGGCCGCCACGAGCAGCCGGAGCACGTCCTGCAGCCGGTCAGAGTCGGCCTCGCAGCGAACCCGGCTGCGGCCGTGCTCGCCCGGATCAATCACGAGGTCGTGCACACCCGGCAGCTCAGTGAGTCCAGCTGGCGGCGCATCCAGCTCAGCCGCGATCGACGTCCTGGTCAGGTGTCGCAGCTCGGTGAGCGTTCCGGTCTCGACGGTCCGGCCCGCCCGGATAATCGTGACCCGGTCGCACAGCGCCTCGACCTCGGACAAGATGTGGCTCGACAGCAGCACGGTGCGACCGGCGGCCCGCTCCTCCTCGGCGCACTGGCGAAACACCGCCTCCATCAGCGGATCGAGCCCCGACGTCGGCTCGTCCAGGATCAGCAGCTCGGCATCAGACGCGAGCGCCGCGATCAGCGCGACCTTCTGCCGGTTGCCCTTGGAGTAGGCGCGTGCCTTCTTGGTCGGATCGAGGTCGAACATGTCCAGCAACGCTGCCCGCCGGCTGCTGTCGAGGCCGCCGCGCAGCCGGCCGAGCAGGTCGATGACCTCGCCACCGGTGAGGGTGGGCCACAGCGTCACGTCACCGGGCACGTAGGCCAGCCGCCGGTGCAGTTCGACGGCTGCGCGCCACGGGTCACCGCCGAGCAGCCGGGCCGTGCCGCCGTCGGCGCGCAGCAGACCGAGCAGGATCCGGATCGTCGTGGTCTTGCCCGCACCGTTCGGCCCGAGGAACCCGTGCACCTCGCCAGCCGACACGGTCAGGTCGAGCCCGTCCAGCGCGACGGTCGCGCCGAAGCTCTTGCGCAGCCCCGCAACTTCGATAACGTTCACGGCAGATCACTGTACATCAAATTCAGAAAACACTGAATATACTGGAACGGGGTGACGCCCGCTCGTGCCAGCGACTGAGCGCAGCGTTGACGGCTACCGCGACCCGGCCGCCGTGCGCAGCTTCATTGAGAGCTTTACCGCGCAGCTCACCCAGGCGGGCTTCCCGCGGACACCGGCCCGGATCTTCGTGGCCCTGCTGACCTCTGACTCCAGCACGCTGACCGCGGCAGAACTCGCCGACCTGCTACGCACCAGCCCTGCCTCGGTGTCCGGCGGAGTCCGCTACCTGCTGCAGGTCGGGCTCGTTGCAGCTGAGGGCGAGCCCGGCTCGCGGCGGCAGCACTACCGGATGTCCACCCGCGTCTGGGAGGACATCGTCCAGCTCCGGGATCGCCAGTTCGTGCGCTGGGCAGCGGAGCTGCAGCATGGCGTCGACGTGCTCGGCCCGGCCTCGCCCGCAGGCGCCCGGATGGCACAAACGGTTCGATATTTTGAATTCATCAGCCAGGAAATGGCCGGGCTGCTTGCCCGCTGGCACGCTCGGTCCGCCAGCATCGGACCTGCCGAGCCCAGCGCCGACCGCTAGGTTGTGGTGGCCGGGATTACCAGTGGCGGTAATGCGTTGGTAAGACTGATAGCAACGGCAAGGACGGAGGCTGCGAGCGGTGCCGCGTAATCCGGCTGACCTGTATGAGGTGGGCCCCGTCGCGCCACGTCCCGACGGCGACCTGGTCATGCTGTATTACCTCGACGGCTTCATCGACGCAGGCGCGGCCGGGCGGCTGCTGACGGCGCACCTGCTGTCGACGCTGGACCACGAGCAGGTGGCCAGCTTCGACATCGACTCGCTGCTTGACTACCGGTCGCGGCGACCGATCATGACGTTCGCAAAGGACCACTGGGACGACTACGACGCGCCGGAGCTCGGTGTCTCCCTGCTGCACGATGCCGAGGGCACGCCGTTCCTGCTGCTCGCCGGGCTCGAGCCCGACCGCGAGTGGGAAACGTTCGCCGCAGCGGTCCTGCAGCTCTCGGCCGACCTGCAGGTTCGGCTGTCGGTCAGCTTCCACGGCATCCCGATGGGCGTACCGCACACCAGGCAGCTCGGCGTGACCGCGCACGCCACCGAGCCGGGACTCATCGACGGCTACCGCCCGCTGGTCGACAAGCTGCAGGTACCAGGCAGCGCCGCCGGGTTGCTCGAGTACCGGTTCGGGGCGGCCGGCCGCCAGGCCATCGGCTTCGCCGTCCACGTGCCGCACTACCTGGCCCAGGCCGCGTATCCGGCGGCGGCGGCGACACTGCTCGACTCGGTTCAGCGTGCCTCCGGGCTGGTGCTGCCCGGCGACGCGCTGCGCGAGGCGGCGCACCGCACGAACCTGGAGATTGCCCGTCAGGTGGAGGGTTCCGCGGAAGTGGCCGAGGTGGTGCAGGCGCTCGAGCAGCAATACGACGCGTTCACGGCCGACCGGGAGAATCTGCTCGCCAGCGAGGAGCAGGTGCCGACGGCGGAGGAGCTCGGCGCGGAGTTCGAGCGCTTCCTCGCCGAGCAGCATCGGGGCGATACGCCCGACTCCTGATCTGGCTCGGCTCCGAGCGGCCGATTGGTGGTCCTGATGCTCGTGGCGTCGTGGCGAGTGTTTCCTGACGGTGCCGAAACTTGGCGAGCCGCAGGGAGAATCGCGGCGCAGGCCCGGGCAGGAACCATGCGGAGGACTGTCATGCGCGCTGCAGCGCAGCGCCAAGCCGAAATAACCGCGGGGACGGTAGCGCCGCGAGGCGACCCATATGAGCCGAGCAGACGTACGCGAACTCGCGGCGGCGAGCGCCGGGATGCAGCGCGGCGAGATCGTGGTCCCGACGCACGTCGGCGACCCCGTGCACGGGCTGCTGCGCTGTCCGGCAGCGCCGCTGGTCGCTGCCTCGCTGCGAGCAAGGGGCAGGCCGGTCCGCATCGGTGACCTACCCGGCGAGGCATCCGCCGATGCGGACGCCCGGCTGTTCCTGGTGACCTGCCCACGCGAGGATGGCGGCACCGTGGCCGTCGCTGCCGCTGCCGCGCCCGGCGATGCCCTGTCGGCTGCCGCCGCCCGGGCCGCGGTCGAGGAGTGGGCGGCGGTCTGTGCCGACCGGTCGCTGCTGCTGGCGGGGTCGCCGTGGTGCAGCGGTGCGCTGCACGCCGCCGGCGCGGCCACGCAGGCAGCGTCCGAGCATCAGGACAACGGGCACCGGGTCTACGTGCTGACCCCGGCGGCCATGCCACCGGAGACGATGACCGCACTCGGGGACCTCGGCGCCATCATCACCGACTCACTCGACGGAGTCGCAGCCGGTTCCGTCGTGGTGTTCCCCGCACACGGCGTCACCGCCCAGCTCCGAGCCGAGGCAGCCCGCCGGGACGTCATCGTCGTCGACGCCACCTGCCCGATGGTGGCCTCGGCCCAAACGGCGGCGAGTCGCGCCGCCGAGCGCGGACACCAGTTCGTGCTCGTCGGCGGGCCGGATCACGCCGCCACCAGCCCAATCAGCAGCCAGGCCGCGGGCCGCGTCGCCGTGGTGGACACGCCGGCCAAGACGGCCGGCGTCAGCGCCGCGGACGGCAGCCCCGTCTCCTACCTCCTGCAACCCGGTTTCGCGCCTGAGGCTGGCGCTCCCATCGTCAGTGCGCTGCGGTCGCGCTACCCAACGGCCAGGCCCGCGGTGCCCGCGGAGGTCTGCTACGCGCCGTCCGACCGAGCCGGGACGATCTACTCGGTCGCGCTCTGCAGCGACCTGATGCTCGTGGTCGGCGACCCGCAGTCGAGCGACGCACGGCAGGCCGGCGCCCTGGCTCGCGACGCCGGTACCAGGGTTCAGCTGATCGGGGACATCGAGGACGTTAAGCCGGCCATGCTCGCGTCCGTGCGCTCGATCGGCATGGCGGAGTCCACGTCCGCCGCCGCCGGACTGGCCGCCGGCGTGCTCGACGCGCTGTCCGGCCTCGGCCGCATGACCGTCGCGCGGCGGCAGCTCAGCACGGAAAAGGCCGCAGGCACTCTCGGCTGAGCCCACCAGGAATCGACTGATCCCACAAGGAAATGGCGCCGACTACCGGGTTGCGGCCCATAGGCCGGCGGTCTGCGCTGGGATAGCATCGTCGCCATGGCGGACAAACCGGGCAGTGGTCCCGATCACGACCACGCCGGCCCGCAGCAGTGTCGAACCGGCACCGGCGTGGTGTCTTTCCGGGAGCGACTGGAAGCCGGGAAGTTCGCCGTCACCGCCGAGATCGGCCCGCCCCGCGGCGCCGACACCGCGCCGGTCGCCAGGAAGGCGGCGGTGTTGCGCGGCTGGGTAGACGCGGTCAATATCACCGACAACCAGGGCGCGACCGTCAAGCTGTCGAGCCTGGCCGGCAGCGTCGCCGCGCACCGCGCGGGACTCGAGCCAATCATGCAGCTCACCTGCCGGGACCGGAACCGGATCGCGCTGCAGTCCGAGCTGCTGTCCGCATCGGCGCTGGGCGTGCCGAACGTGCTGATCATGACCGGCGATCACCCGCGGAACGGTGACCACCCCGAGGCAACCGCCGTGTTCGATCTGGACAGCACCAGGCTGCTGGCGGTGGCGACGGCCATGCGCGACGAGGGCCAGCTGATGTCCGGCAAGGACCTGAAGCCCCCGCCGTCGTGGCTGCTCGGCGCGGTCGAGAATCCGCCTGGCCGGGCCGGCAGCGCCGCGGAGGCCGAGGCGGCAGCAGCGAAGGCCACCGGCCGGCTGGCCGGCAAGATCGACGCCGGGGCCCAGTTCGTGCAGACCCAGTTCGTGTTCGACGTGTCCGCGTTCGCTGCGTGGATGAGCCGGGTCCGCGATCTCGGCCTGCACGAGCGCTGCGCCATCCTGGCGGGCGTCGGCCCGGTACGCTCGCAGCGAGCGCTGGAGCACCTGGCCACGATTCCGGGCGTCGTCATCCCCGCGTACGTCACCGAGCGGCTGACCGGGCTCAGCCCGGACCGGCTCCGGGCCGAGGGCGAGAAGCTGTGCAGCGAGATCATCGCCCAGCTTGCGGACGTGCCCGGCGTGGCCGGCGTACACGTGATGGCGATCGGCGCGGAGCACGCAATTCCCGGCATTGTCGAGCAAGCGGGCCTGCCGCCCCGGTAACGGGCTCTAGCCTCGAGGTAGCTGCCGGGCCAGGACTGGTGTCCCGACCCGGCGTCCCCGATCGTCGTCGTGCCGACGGGCCACGGGCTGAGGAGGTCTGATGCGATACATGCTGCTGGTGTGCGGCCAGGAAGAACCGGACGACCCCACGGCTCAGCATCCGGAAGACGAGCCGTGCTGGGCACCGTGGGCGAGGGAACTGCAGGCCAGAGGCGTGCTGCTGGTCGAGGGCTCGCAGTTGCAGCCGGTCAGCATGGCGACGACGGTCCGGAACTCCGGTGACGAGGTACTGGTGTCCGATGGGCCGTTCGCCGAGACCAAGGAGCAGATCCTCGGCTACGACGTGATCGAGTGCGCCGACCTCGACGAAGCGATTTACGCGGCCTCCCGGCATCCGGCGACCCTCAAGGGCGGCGTCGTGGAGGTGCGGCCCATCCTGGCCAGCGTATGACCGACATCGAGGCTGCAGTGGCGGCCGCGTTCCAGGCCGAGTGGGGCCACGTGGTCGCCACGCTGATCCGGATGACCGGCAACTGGGATCTCGCCGAGGAGTGCGCCCAGGACGCCTTCGCGGCTGCGCTGGCCCGCTGGCCAGCCGATGGCATGCCCGACCGGCCGGGCGCGTGGCTCACCACGACGGCACGCAACCGGGCGCTCGACCGGCTGCGCCGCAGTAAGACGGAGGCAGCCAAGCTGCAGCAGGTTGCGGCCTTGTCACCGCCAGCCGAGCAGGCCATCCCCGACGACAGCGGGGTCCCCGACGACCGGCTGCGGCTCATCTTCACCTGCTGCCACCCCGCGCTGACACTCGAGGCGCGAGTGGCCCTCACGCTGCGGACGCTGGCCGGACTGACCACCGCTGAGATCGCCAGGGCGTTCCTCGTGCCCGAGGCCACTATGGCCAAGCGGCTGACCCGCGCCAAGCACAAGATCCGCGACGCGGCCATCCCCTACCGGGTACCGCCTGCGCACCTGCTCCCGGACCGGACGTCGGGCGTGCTCGCCGTGCTGTACCTACTGTTCAACGAGGGCTACTCGGCGTCGGCGGGCGCGCAGGTCCGCCGGGCCGACCTGACGGCCGAGGCGATCCGGCTGGCCCGCCTGCTGGTCGCGCTCATGCCGGACGAGCCCGAGGCCACTGGCCTGCTCGCGCTGATGCTGCTGCAGGACGGAAGGAGCGCGGCGCGCCTAGACGAGGACGGCGACCTGGTCACCCTCGAGGACCAGGACCGGTCGCGCTGGGATGCCGCCGAACTTGCGGAGGGCCTCAGCCTGCTCGACGGCGCGCTGCGACGCGGGCCGGCCGGGCCGTACCGGCTGCAGGCCGCCATCGCGGCCTGCCACGCTCGGGCGAGGGCGGCGGCCGACACCGACTGGGCGCAGATCGCCATCCTCTATGGCGAGCTTCACCACCTCGTGCCGAGCGCGGTCGTGGAGCTGAACCGGGCAGTGGCGGTCGCCATGGCTCGCGGCCCCGAGGCGGGACTTGCCCTGGTCGACAAGCTAGCCGCGAATGACGTGCTGACGTCGTACTACCTGCTGCCGGCGACCCGCGCCGACCTGTTGCGCCGGCTCGATCGGCGACCGGAAGCAGCGGCGAGCTACCGGGCGGCGCTGTCGCTGGTGGCGACCGCGCCGGAACGCCGGTTTCTGCAGCGGCGGCTGGCGGAGGTCGGCGGCTGACGGACGGCGTACCTGCGCGGCGCTCGGCCGCGCGCGTTGGGACGTGCATCGCCCGAAGAACCGCCGTTCCCGGCAGAGAAAACCGCAGGCGAGAGCTATCGTTTCGGCTGTGGCTGCCGGAACATCGCGCACCAGGACCGCTCTCGGCGCGTTGATTGCCGTCGTCGGCCTGGTCGCGGGCTGCAGCCCGCTGACCGGGTCGCAGACCGCACCGCCGTCGTCCGTCCCGTCGTCCGGGCCGACGGCCCCGGTTGCCGCGCCCCTCTACCCGCTGCCGACGCCGCCGGCCAGCGCGGCGGGCGGGACCGCCACCGTGCTGCACTGGGGGACGGTCTTCGGCACGTCCGGCGGGCTGTGGGACACCCTGACAGCCCCGGTGACCCTGACGCTGCCGGGCACCGTGGCGGAGGTCGGCACCTCCAACTCCACTCAGTACGCCCTGCTGACCAACGGCAGCCTGTACGCCTGGGGACTGGGCAACCTGGGCCAGCTTGGCGACGGCGGCACGCTGAACTCGTTCGGCAAGCCGGTGCGGGTGCGGTTCCCGCCGGACGTGAAGATCGCGTGGATACCGACCGACGCCATGCCCTATGACACCGGCCTCGCGGTCGATACAACCGGGCACGTCTGGGGCTGGGGCGCTAACGGCGGCGGCGACCTCTGCCTCGGTAACAGCACTGCGCGGCTGACCCCGGTGCGACTGCCGTTCGACCTTGTCAGCGCGGTCACCGGGGCAAGCAATCACGCGCTGTATGACTCGGGCGGCACGGTCTACGCGTGCGGTCAGAACCTGGACGGCGACCTGGGCGACGGCAGCCTCGACGGCACCACCACGCCGGTTCGGGTCGCGGGCCTGCCCGGCTACGCGGTGACCACGCTGGTGTCATCGTTCGCCAACTCCGGGGCCCTGCTCGGCGACGGACAGTACTACGACTGGGGCTACAACGCCGCCGGCCAGCTCGGCGACGGGAAGCTCGGGCCGTCGTCGGACGTGCCCGTCGCGGTCAGCCTCCCGCACCCGGTGCGAGAGGTAGCGCTCGGCGGCTCGCTGTGGAACAACGGCCAGACCCTGGTGACGTTGTCGACGGGTGCGGTCTGGGCCTGGGGCAACGACGAGTTCTGCCAGCTCGGCAACGGCGTGATCGGCACGCAGCCCGTTCCGGTCCACGTCTATCCTCCGGCCGGTGTCAGCTACCAGAGCCTGGCAACCGGCTCGGGTACCGCCTACGGCATCTCGCCCGCCGGCAACGTCTATGCGTGGGGCGTCAGCCACGTGGGACAGGTCGGCAACGGAGGGACGCAGACCGTGTGCACCCCGGTGCTGATCGCGTCGCACGCCACGCAGATCTCGTCGACGGCCGATGACGCCGTGATCAGCGTCAGTGCACAGGGTTAGCCGGCCACGGCGCATACTGGCCCGGATGCTCACACCCGCTCCTGTCACCCGCCCGATCCTCGCTCCTGACCCGCCTGACACCCGCCCTGACCGGAGGTCACCGTGCTCTTCCCGACGTCGCTAGTCGGCAGTTACCCCCAGCCGGACTGGCTGATCGACCGGGGCCGGCTGGCCGGACGTTTCCCGCCCAGGGTCAGGGCCGCGGAGCTGTGGCGGGTGGCCCCCGACTACCTGGCGGAGGCCCAGGACGACGCGGCGCTGCTCGCCATCAGGGCGCAGGAAGACGCCGGGCTCGACATCGTCACCGATGGCGAGGTCCGCCGGGAGAGCTATTCCAACGCCTTCGCGACGGCACTCGACGGCGTCGACGTCGACAACCCCGGCACCGCGCTCGACCGCAGCGGTCATCCGAATCCGGTGCCGCGGATCACCGGGCCGATCCGGCGGCGCCGTCCGGTGAACGTGGCCGACGTGCGGTTCCTGCGGGCGCACACGGACCGGACGATCAAGGTGACCGTACCCGGCCCGTTCACCATGGCCGAGCAGGCGCAGAACGACCACTACCCGAGCAAGGATGGCGCCGCGTTCGGGTACGCGGCGGCGGTGAATGCAGAGGTGGCGGACCTGTTCGCGGCGGGCGCCGACATCGTCCAGCTGGATGAGCCCTACCTGCAGGCCCGGCCCGAGGCCGCCAGGCAATACGGCGTCAAGGTGCTGAATGCGGCGCTGGACGGCATCACCGGCACGACCGCCGTGCACCTGTGCTTCGGTTACGCGGCGATCATCCACGATCGGCCGTCGGGCTACTCGTTCCTGCCGGAGCTCGCCGACGCTGCCGCGGACCAGATCTCCATCGAGACCGCTCAGTCCGGCCTGGACTGCGCGGTGCTAGCCGACCTGACTGGCAAGACCATCATTCTCGGCGTGCTCGACCTCAGCGACCCTGCGGTGGAGACCGCGGAGGTCGTGGCCGACCGGGTGCGCAAGGCGCTCCGCTACGTCCCCGCCGACCGGATCGTGCTCGCGCCCGACTGTGGCATGAAGTACCTGCCCAGGGAGTCGGCGTTCGGCAAGCTCGCCTCGATGACCAGCGCAGCGCAGACGCTGCGCGCGGAGCTCGCCGGCTAGCGGAGCCCGCGCGCCCGCCGCCCGCATCCGCCGCAACCTCGCGCCCCACCACAGCCTCGCACGCCCGCCGCACCCCCGCGGCGGCTCGGAGATAGTGTGACCGCTAGGGTGGAACGTAACCGGCCAAATTGGGCGTAATTTTCACGCTAACGGTCGCACTTGTCGTGGCGGCTCCCTGGTAGCGCTCTGCCAGCCTCGCTGCGGCGGCCTTCAGCGCGGCGTCGCGTCGCACCGCGCCGAACCCAGCCGAATCAGAGTGCGCTTGTGGCCGATCCCAAAACTAACCCCATGAATATGGGATCCCACCACAAAGTCGACGCGCGGACGGGGTAGGCTGGCAAGCACCTGGAGTGATTTGACGACAGCTTGGCGACCAGGACAAAAACGCCTAAAGAGTCACGCGGGATCCCGCGCCGCTCCTAGGCCAGACGACCGGAAGGCGGCGGGACGTGGCGGATGCCGCAGCCATCGCAAGCACGCTCGACCAGCAGATTCTTGTGCTGGACGGAGCGTGGGGCACGATCTTGCAAGGCGCTGGCCTGACCCCTGCGGACTACCGGGGCGACCGGTTCGCCGACCATCCGCGCGACATCACCGGCGACCCGGACGTCCTGAACCTGACCCGGCCGGACCTCGTGCTGGACTTTCACCGGCAGTACCTGGCGGCGGGCGCCGACATCACCACGACTAACACGTTCACCGCGACCAGGATCGGTCAGGCTGACTACGGGCTCGAGGCGGCAGTTCGCGACATGAACCTGGCCGGCGCGCAGCTCGCCCGTCAGGCCGTGGACGAGGCGGCCCTGGACACCGCGGGCGGCCGTCGCGGCTATGTGGCCGGCTCGGTCGGCCCGCTGAATGTCACGCTGTCGTTGTCGCCCCGGGTCGACGACCCGGCATACCGCACCGTCAGCTTCGACCAGGTCTACGCCGCATACGCAGAGCAGATCGGCGCGCTCGCCGAAGGCGGCGTCGACCTGCTGCTGATCGAGACGATCTTCGACACCCTGAACGGCAAGGCCGCCATTGCCGCCGCCCGTGAGGTCGCCCCGCAGTTGCCGCTCTGGCTCTCGGTGACGATCGTGGACCTCAGCGGCCGGACGCTGTCCGGGCAGACCATCGAAGCGTTCTGGACGTCGGTGCAGCACGCTGAGCCGCTGATTGTCGGGGTGAACTGCTCGCTCGGCGCGGCTGAGATGCGTCCGCACGTGGAAGAGCTGTCCAGGCTGGCCGGCACCTACGTCAGCAGCCACCCCAACGCCGGCCTGCCCAACGCCTTCGGGGGCTACGACCAGCAGCCGCACGAGACGGCAGACTTGCTCCGCGGCTTCGCTGAGGCCGGCCTCGTCAACGTCGCCGGCGGTTGCTGCGGTACCACGCCAGCGCACGTCAGGCAGATCGCCGCGGCGGTGGCCGGGCTGCCGCCGCGCCAGGTGCCGGCCGCCAGGCCGGGCAACCGGTTCAGCGGCCTCGAGCCGTTCGAGATCGGCCAGGACACGGGCTTCGTGATGATCGGCGAGCGGACCAACGTGGCCGGCTCAGCACGCTTCCGCCGCCTGATCGAGGCCGGCGACAACGCCGCCGCGGTGGACGTCGCGCTGGAGCAGGTGCGCGGCGGGGCCAACCTGCTCGACGTGAACATGGACGCCGACCTGCTGGACGGCGCGCAGGCGATGACCGCGTTCCTGAATTACATCGCCACCGAGCCGGAGGTCGCGCGCATCCCGGTCATGATCGACAGCTCCCGGTGGACGGTGATCGAGGCCGGCCTGAAATGCGTCCAGGGCAAGGGCGTGGTCAACTCGATCAGCCTCAAGGAGGGCGAGGAAGAGTTCCTGCAGCACGCGCGGCACATCCGCCGCCACGGCGCCGGCGCCGTCGTGATGGCGTTCGACGAACGCGGCCAGGCCGACACCGTCGATCGGAAGGTGGAAATCTGCGGCCGCGCTTACGACCTGCTGACGCAGCGAGCCGGGTTCGCGCCGGAGGACATCATCTTCGACCCGAACGTGCTCGCCGTCGCCACCGGCATGGAGGAGCACAACGGCTACGCGAAGGCGTTCATCGAGGCCCTTCCGCGCATCAAGGAGCGCTGCCCGGGCGCGCGCACCAGCGGCGGCATCTCGAACCTGTCGTTCGCCTTCCGCGGCAACGACGTGGTCCGGGAGGCGATGCACTCGGCGTTCCTATTCCACGCCATCGGGGCGGGCCTGGACATGGGAATTGTGAACGCCGGCCAGCTCGTCGTGTACCAGGACATTCCGGCCGACCTGCTGGAGCTCG
Organism: Streptosporangiaceae bacterium; assembly: GCA_049675875.1. Classification (GTDB taxonomy): domain Bacteria; phylum Actinomycetota; class Actinomycetes; order Streptosporangiales; family Streptosporangiaceae; genus JAJYUU01. The sequence goes on along the minus strand of JBAUAR010000512.1, from coordinate 8,364 downwards.
TCGAGGACGTGATATTCGACCGGCGGCCGGATGCGACCGACCGGCTTGTCGCGTTCGCCGACACCGTGAAGGGCAGCGGAACCAAACGCGAGGTCGACCTGTCCTGGCGCGAGGCCCCGGTGGAGAAGCGGCTCGCGCACGCGCTCGTGCACGGCATCGTCGACTTCATCGAGGCCGACACCGAGGAGGCCAGGCTGGCCGCCGACCGGCCGCTCGACGTGATCGAGGGCCCGCTGATGGACGGCATGAAGATCGTCGGCGACCTGTTCGGCTCGGGGAAGATGTTCCTGCCGCAAGTAGTCAAGAGCGCCCGCGCAATGAAGCGATCGGTCGGCTACCTCGAGCCGTTCATGCAAGCAGAGAAAGACGAGCAGGAGCGGAACGGGGTTGCCGGTGGCGGCCGTGACTCCGACCGGACGCAGGGCAGGGTCGTGCTCGCGACCGTCAAGGGCGACGTGCACGACATCGGCAAGAACATCGTCGGCGTCGTGCTCGGCTGCAACAACTACGACGTGATCGACCTCGGCGTCATGGTGCCCGCGGCCACGATCCTGGATACGGCCGTAGCCGAGGGCGCGAGCGCCGTGGGCCTGTCCGGGCTGATCACGCCCTCGCTCGACCACATGGTCGGGGTGGCCGAGGAGATGCAGCGCCGCGGCCTGAAGCTGCCGTTGCTGATCGGCGGCGCGACCACGTCCAGGCAGCACACCGCGGTCCGGATCGCCCCAGCGTACGAGCACCCAACCGTGCACGTGCTCGACGCGTCCCGGGTGGTCGGCGTCGTGTCAGACCTGCTCGACCCGGTCCGGTCGGTCGAACTGGCCCGCACCAACCAGGCAGACCAGGAACGGCTGCGGGCCGAGCATGCCAGCAAGCAGCGGCGGCCCATGCTGCCGCTGTGGCAGGCGCAGTCCAACCGGGAGCGGGTCAGCTTCGACGACCTGGCGGTGCCATCGTTCACCGGAACGCGGCTGGTCGAGCCGGACCTGCGCAGGCTCCGCGAGCTCATCGACTGGCAGTTCTTCTTCCTTGCCTGGGAGCTCAAGGGCAAGTACCCGGCCATCCTGGCGCAGCCGGCGGCACGAGAGCTGTTCGAGGACGCGAACACCCTGCTCGACGAGATCATCGACGGCGAGCAGCTACAGGCCCGCGGCGTGTACGGGTTCTGGCCCGCACACTCCGGCGGCGACGACATCATCGTGGACGGCGAGCCGGGATCGCTGCCACGGCAGTTCCCTATGCTGCGTCAGCAGGTGTCGCGCACCGACACCCGGCCGAACCGCTGCCTGGCCGACTTCGTGGCCCCGGTCGGCGATCACATCGGCGGATTCGCTGTCTGCATTGCCGGCGCGGACGAGCTGGCCCGCCGGTACGAAGCCGACCAGGACGACTACCGCAGCATCTCAGTCAAAGCACTGGCCGACCGGCTCGCCGAGGCGAGCGCGGAGTACGTGCACCTGCAGGCGCGCCGGTCCTGGTACGAGCGGGGCGCGGAGTCGACGATCGAAGAGCTGCACGCGGAGCGGTTCCGCGGTATCCGGCCGGCCTTCGGGTACCCGGCCTGCCCGGATCACTCGGAGAAGCGCACGCTGTTCGACCTGCTCGACGCGGCGCGCATCGGCGTCGCGCTGACCGAGTCGTACGCCATGACGCCGGCCGCAAGCGTCAGCGGCCTGCTGTTCGCGCACCCCGCCGCCCGTTATTTCGCCGTCGGCAAGATCGGCCGGGACCAGGTTGAGGACTATGCAGCGCGCAAGGGCGTCCCGGTCGCCGAGGCCGAGTACTGGCTGCGGCCGAACCTCGCCTACGACCCATCGTGAGCCGCCGGCTGAGCCGCTCCCGCGCCTCAGCTGAATCGCTGAGCCCGACCGGGCTGTCGCCGTCTCGGTGAACCGAGGCGCCCGGCCACCGCGGCCGCCAGCAGGCCGGCGGCCCCGGCCGCGGCGAACGTCGCACCGTAGGCGGCCGGCCCCTGGTGCAGGACGTCGCGCACGAGGAGCGGCCAGGTAACGGCTGTCGGCGAGAACGCGGCGAAATTGGCCAGCCCGGCAGCGATGGTGCCGTACCAGAGCCACCGCTGCCGCATCGTCCAGCGGATGCCCTGGCGCGCGTCGGCCACCAGGGACCTGCCCGACGGGGCCGGCGCGGGCACATGCCGCATCATCAGCAGGCAGAAAGCGCTGATGACGAACGTGCCCGCGTCGATGGCGAACGCCGTGCCCGTTCCCCCGGCGGCGACAAGGACACCGCCGGCTGCCGGCCCGAGGAACGACAGCCCGACCGTCTGGCTCGCGGTGTTGAAAGCGTTGCCCTGGGTGAGCAGGTCAGGCGGCAGCAGCTCGGGCATGATCGCCCGGTACGCCGGATAGAAGAAGGCATCTCCGATGCCGACGACAGCGGAGAGTACGACGAGCCCGCTGATGCTCATCGCATGAGATGCGACGAGCGCTGCCAGCAGCGCGACAGCGCCAGCCCGCATGGCGTCAGCGCTGAGCACGACAAGGCGCCGCGGGAGCCGGTCCACGAGCGCTCCTGCGAACAGTAGGAGCAGCGCGTTCGGCGCTACCCGAGCGGCCTGGACGTAGGCGAGGGTGCTGGCGTGGTCGCTGACGCGCAGCGTCTCCAGCGCAATGGCGATGGTGTAGATGCCGTCGCCGACCACCGAAACCGTCTGCCCGCCCCAGAGCAGGCCGTAATCGCGGTGAAGCAGTGCACGAGGGAGCGCGGGCATCGCCTGAAAGGCTACGACCGAGCGAGCGTGCTCGGTCAAGCTGATAACGGCACGAGCAGAATCGAGGGGCAGCGGCCCGGAGGCGGAGTCAGGCGGGCGGGGCGAGCCAGTCGATGCTGACCGGCATCAGGTAGCGATCGGTTGCGGCGTTGAGTACTCTTCGGGCCTCGTGGATGTGCTCGGCGTTATCTCGGAGCGCGGCGGCCGTCTCCCTGGCCGCGGCCGCGCGGCGCGCCGCGAGCCGGTACCAGCTGGCGCCGAACCACTCGAACAGCTCCGCCGGGCTGAGGCCGACGGCAGGCGGAGCCGCGAGGCCAGTGGTTCTCGCCAGCCGGGCCGGGTCCAGCCGGCCCGCCAGAGCCCGCTCAAGCGCGGCGGGAAACACGCCGGCAAGGAACAGCGCTAGGTCGCCCAGGCGACGCCAGACTGGCGGGCGGTCCTGCTCGGGCAGGGCGTCGAGGAGACCCGCCAGCCTGCTGAGGTCAAGGTCGTTCCAGCGTCGGCGACGGAGCCCGGCCGGGGTCCGGGTGATGACGACCCCGCTGGAGGATCGCGCGAACGAGGCCAGCAGTTCGGCCAGGAAGAGCCGGTGCACCGGCTCGGCGAGATAGGCGGCGAGCTGCGGGCCATCGAACACCGGCACCCGCAGCCGCGGCGTGGTGCGCTCCGGCACGTACCCGGTGTCACTCAGGTCCGCCGCGATCCGGTGGATCGCGGCAGCGAAGACCAGGAACGGCGAGATGAGCGTGTACCGCTGCGGGTCCCCGGCCGAAGTCAGGTTCAGCAGGCCCGCCGAGACGGCCGGCCGGTCCAGTACGTCAAGGAGCAGCACGGGGGCCCGGCGCAGGGCCCGCATCCGGACGTCGGCCTCCGCCGCAGAGATCTCGTCGGCGTGCACCAGCGCCTGCAGGTCAGCATCGGTGAGGTGGCCGAGGTATGCCGCACCAATCCGGTCGAGATCGTCCATGCTGCCATTGTCCGCAAAGATCGGCGGTTGGCTAGCCCGGCCTTGTCGACCGCAAGGGGTGCAATTGCCACAACCATCCCTAACTACTGGCGTGGCTGTGGCAATAGTGCCCCTTGAGCCGTCAGCTGCACAGCTCGGTCAGCGAGGCGATGCGCGGACCGGTCCACCCGGCTTCCTGGCGGCCCGTCCGAGTCGGCCGCCAGTCCGGGCCAGCCAGCAGCACGGCGCGCATGCCGACAGCGCTGGAGCCGGTGAGTTCCCCGCCGCCGCCATCGCCGACATAGAGGCACCGTGCCGGATCGGCGGACAGCCGCGCCGCCACCGCAAGAAACAATCTCGCGTCGGGCTTACGCATCCCTTCGACACAGGAGAACACCGCGGCGTCAACGACGCGCGACAGCGGCAGCCGGGCCCACGCGTCCGACAGCTCGGAGGTGCAGTCCGACAGCAGGCCGATCCGCAGGCCGTCCTCGCGCAGTTGGCCGATGACCGGCAGTGCCTCCGGCCGGAGCGCGAACATGGCCTCCTGACGCTCCCGGCGGATCCTGCTCGCCTCGGCAAGCTGTTCTTCGGTGAGCGCGACGCCGAGCCGGTCCGCCAGCGTCCGCATGGTCTGCGGCACGGTGCCGAGCGCGCCGGTGATGCGCTCGGGATACGACTCATCCAGCGCCGCCACCAGCGCAGCCGACGGCACGCCGAACACCGCCGCGAGGGCAATGGCGTTGGCCGCCCAGGCCTCATCCGGGCTGACCGGCGTCAGCGTGCCGTAGAAGTCGAATACCACCGCGGTCATGCCGTCTGCCAGCCGAGTCACCAGGCCATTCTGGGCTACCGGAAACACCGGCGCAGGCCAGGTCCTGGTTACGGTAAAGGTCCTAGGCAGGCGAGGAGGGCAGAGCAGAGATGAGCAGCGGACCGTTGCCGTCCCGCAGGCCAGCGGATCTGCTGACCGCGACGATGAGCCGGGGTCTCAAGCTCGGGCCGAGGCGATACCCGATCACCATCGACCGCGCGATCCCGGTGCCGATGCGCGACGGCACGATCCTGCTCGCCGATCACTACGCGCCGGTCACTCGCGAGCCACGTCCGGCGGTGCTCATGCGCGGCCCCTACGGCCGCGGCCCGCAGTACGCGGTCAGCGCCTGGCCGCTCGCCGAGCGGGGCTATCACGTGCTGCTGCAGAGCACACGCGGCACGTTCGGCTCGGGCGGCCGGTTCACGCCCGCCGTAGACGAGGCGGCCGACGGCCAGGACACCGTGGCATGGCTACGCGCCCAGGCCTGGTTCAGCGGCAGGCTGGCGCTGGTCGGCGTGAGCTACCTCGCATTCACGGCCTGGGCGGTGGCCGCCGACCCGCCACCGGAACTCGCCGCGATGGCCCTCTACATCGGCCCCCACGACCTCGCGGCGGCCGGGTTCGGGCACGGCCCATTCGAGCTCTTCAACCTGCTGAGCTGGAGTGACCTGATGGCCAGCCAGGAGCGGATCGGCACCGTCCGGATGCTATGGCGGACGATGACGGCCGAGCGGCGACTCGCAGCCGCCATGAACAGGCTCCCGGTCGCTGCCACCGGCGCTGACCTCGATGGTGGCGCGCCCTGGTACCGGGACTGGCTCGCACACCCGGACCGTGCCGATCCGTACTGGGACGCCTTCAGCGCGGCGGCGGCGCTCGACCGCGGCACTGTGCCGACGCTGGTCACTGGCTTCCATGACTTCTTCATCGAGCAGACCGTGCGGCAGTACCAGGCGCTGCGGTCGCGCGACGTGCCGACTCGGCTGATCATCGGTCCGTGGTCACACCTGACGCTCGACCTCGGGGTGGCCATGCGCGAGACGATCACTTGGCTCGACGCGTACGCCTCCGGTTCCGCGGCCGAGCTGCCGCCGCAGCCGGAGCCCGTGCGGGTCTGGACCTCGGGCCGGGACCGGTGGCTGAGCCTGCGGGACTGGCCGCCCGCGGGCTCGGCGCCGCTGACCTGGTACCTGCAGGCAGGCCGCGTTCTGGCCGATGTCCCGGCCGCCGACGGCGCAGCACCCGGCAGCGCGGCAGGCTCGTCGACCCTCCGGTACGACCCGGCCGATCCAGCGCCATCGGTCGGCGGCCGGATGATGTCGGTGCGGAACTGCGGCAGCCAGGACAACGCCGTCGTCGAAGCGCGCGCCGACGTGCTGACCTTCAGCACCGCGCCGCTCACCGACCCGGTCGAGGTGGCCGGGGTGCCGGTGGCCGAGCTGTATATAAGCTCGGACAATCCGTACTGCGACGTGTTCATCCGGCTGTGCGACGTGGACGAACGGGGCCGGTCACGCAACCTGACTGACCAGATCCTGCGGTGCTCACCCGCCGGGGTGAGTCCCCGCGCGGTCCGCCGGATCAGCCTCGCGCTGACCGACGTCTCTCATGTGTTCCGAGCCGGGCACCGGATCCGGCTACAGGTCACTGGCGGTGCCCACCCGCGGTTCGCGAGAAATCTCGGCACCGACGGCGATCCGCTGCTCGGCACCCGCACCGCGCCAGTGACGCACCAGATCCAGCACAGCGTGCACTACCCGTCAGCGCTGATCCTGCCGGTCGTGACTCAGCCGGAGAACGCGCCCGGCCGGTAGGCACGCAGGAAGGCGCGCCGCTGGTGGCCATCAGGACGATCTCGTCGTCTGGCGGCAGCATCACGCCGTACATGGACCGGTTGTTGACCTGCCCCAGAGTCAGTGCGAACAGGTGATTGGCGACATCATCCGGATCAGTCACCTCGAGCAGTCCGCGCGCGGGCAGCCTGGCGAGCCGCTCGGCCAGGGCTGCGGCACGGCCGGACCGACCGCTCGCCGATACGACCCGATTGCGCCTCGATAACTATCCGGAGCTCACGCCGCAGCAGGCCTGACATCCGGCTTAGAGTGACCGAAATGGGACAGGCTGGCGATTGCTGACCGGGTCGCGGCTCCGGCCCATCGACCCGTCCCGCCGTCGGGGAAAGACCGGATGAGCCGTTCGCAGAGCGTGCGGGCAGCGTTCCTGCTGCGCCGGATGCGCGCCAGCCGGCTGGTGATCGGCTGCGTGCTGCTCATGACGCTGGTCGCCTCGACACTGCTGGCCGCGCTCGGGGACTTCTCCGCGGTATTCCTGAGCCAGGCGGCAACGCAGCAGGTCGCATCGTCGGGCGAGCTCGCCGTGCAGGTCAACTCGACGGCCAGCGCAGCGCAGGCCGGCCCCGCGAGCAGATTCGTCGCCAGCTCACTGCGATCAGCTTTCGGCCCCCGAGGGCTGGCACTGCAGTCGGCGCTGTGGTCGGATCCGCTCAATCTCGGGTCGCCCGCGGTGGCCGGCTCGCAGCCGATCGCCGAGGTCGCCGCGCTCGGCGGGATCGGCAGGCACGTTCGGCTGCTCGCTGGTACCTGGCCTCGATCGAGCCGGCCCGGCCAGCCGTACCCCGTAGTGGTGCCGGCCGGGGACGCGAGCGAGCTCGGGCTGCGTCCGGGCCAGGCACTGACGCTCACCGACGGCGACACCGGCGGCCAGGTAGACGTGCAGATCAGCGGCGTCTACCAGATCGAGGATCCGGCTGCCCGTTACTGGGGACTGGACCTGATCCCGATTTCGGGCGTGAGCGTGCAGGCCGGATTCCGCACCTACGGGCCGCTGCTGACCGCGCCCGCTAGCTTCGCGCCAGGCCGTCTCCCGGTTGGGCAGCGGTCCTGGCTGGCCACGCCCACAGTCGCCGCGATCCCGCCGGGCAGCATGGGAGCACTGGCCGGGCGCATCCGGCAAGCCGTTGTCCGGCTCGGCCAGTCACAGGGCTACGGCGGCATCGTCGCGAGCAGCAGCATGCCGCAGCTGCTGACCGGCACCGTGGCCAGCTATGAGGTCGCGCGCGCGCTGCTCGTGATTGGCGGTCTAGAGCTGCTCCTTGTCGCCAGCGCCGCACTGGCGCTGACGGCCCGCCTGCTGGCTAGCGGCCGGGAGACGGAATCAGCGCTGCTGACTGCGCGCGGCCTGACCCGTCGGCAGATCGGGCTGCTCGCCCTCACCGAGGCGACCACGGCCGCGATCGTGGCCGCTGCAGTCGGTGTGGTGCTCGGCGGGGTGCTCGCGAGGGTGCTAGCCGCCGCGAGCGGCAGTCTGCACGGCATCCGGCCGGCGGCGGCAGCGCTCAGCCAGGCGGGCCTGCGAGCCGGCTGGTGGCCTGCGATCGTCGTCGTCCTGCTCGCCACGGTTGTGCTCGGGTGGCCGGCCGCCAGCTCGGCTACCGCGGCCGGACACGGCGCTCGCCGGGGCCGGCCAGCCGCCCTTGCTACCGTCAGCCGGGCCAGCTTTGACGTGGCCATCATCGTGCTGGCTGCCCTTACCGCGTGGCAGCTCCGGCAGTATTCGGCGGTCGCGCACGGCGCGTCGGGCGTACTCGGCGTAGACCCGGTGCTCGCCGTGGCACCCGCGCTGATCCTGGCAGGCGTGGCGCTGATCCCGCTGCGGCTGATGCCAGCAGCAGCACGGCTGGCTGACCGGCTCGCCGCCCACGGCACCAGGCTGACGACTGCGCTCGCCGCATGGCAGCTCAGCCGGCGCCCGGTGCGGCAGGCTGGGCCGGCTCTGCTGGCGATCCTCGCCGTGGGCACCAGCACGCTGGCGCTGGCCGAGGAGCTGAGCTGGCGCGAGTCAGTGCGCGCC
>JBAUAR010000511.1:0-18042 GCA_049675875.1 Streptosporangiaceae bacterium | reverse complement strand
CGGTGGGGCCGCGGGGGCTGGTCGTCGCCGTCGACAACGCGCCGAACATGCGCGCCGCCCTGGCCCGCGACCGCGGAGATCTGCCGCAGATCAAGATCTGCGGCATGGACGCGCACCGCCTCGCCTTCCCCGATGCCTCCTTCGACGTGGTGACGTGCGGGTTCGCGTTCCACATCATGCACTACCCCGAGCGGGCCATCGCCGAGGCCCACCGGGTGCTCCGCCCTGGCGGCCTGCTGGCGTTCTCCACGCCGGGACCGGGGAAGCCGGATAGCCGCTGGGACTTCGACGAACTGGTACGGGACGTTGACGAGCGAGCCAGCGAGGAGAGAAAACGACGCTCCAGTGAGGAGACCGCCCCGGAGCTGTCCACCGATCCGCCGCGCGCGCTGCCGGAGATCTGCGCGGCGGTCGGCTTCACCGACGTTGAGCAGCGCACGGTCCAGCGCTCCTTCGACTTCCGCGACCCGCAGCATTACTGGGACTTCGTGATGTCACACGGGTTCCGCGGCCACGTGTACTCCCTCGGCACGCAACTGGCCGCCGAGTTCCGCACCAGGCTGTTCGCGGCCCTGGAGCAGTTGCAGGCCGACGGCTGCATCACCGCCAGCCACGGCGCCGCCTTCACTCGCGCCCGCAAGCCGTCCCGCGGCGCAGCCGGGCCCGGCGACCAGTCCCCCACCCCTGCCCGCTCCCTCAGCTAGCGATCGTTCGGTCGTCAGTCCTGCTACACCGGCTGCACTCAGCTCTGAAGCCCGCATCGTTAGCGTGTCCTTCATTGCACGCACCTCTTCTGACTGTCGAGTGATGCCAGCATCCATCGTTTCCGTGGGCAGCGACTAGCGCGTCGGCCTGCAGGTAGAACCGCGTCTCTTACCAGGGGTAGAGCGGCCATCGGCGTACACCCGCACGGAAATACTTGAACAAGTTCAAAAAGGCCGGCGCCAGGTGTGGACACGGACCGCCGAGCGCGGCATATTTGAACATGTTCAAGTAATCAGGAGGTGGCCGCCATGGTCATCGCGTTCTATCTGGGCTACCTCGTCGCCTGCACCGGCGTGACCATCGCCGTCGGCGCAGCGCTCGGGCGCAGCGGCCGTGTGGTCATGACGGGTCTGCTCGGCGACGAACGACAGGCCGACGCGGTGAGCCGGCTCCTCGTCGTGACGCTCTATCTGCTGAACTTTGGATACGTCGCGCTCACGCTGGGCGCGTCTGACCACGTGACGAGCTCCCGGCAGGCGCTCGGGGTTCTGTCAGTCAAGCTCGGCGAGGAGCTGCTGGTGCTCGGCAGCCTGCACCTGGCGAGCCTGCTGGCCTTCGCGCGGCTCCGGCGCCGCCAGCGGCCGCCGACCAGCCGATCGGGTGCCGCTCCCCCGTGGGCTGCCCCGCGCGAGCGGGCCGACGCTGGCAGCCGGGTGCCGTGACCGAGCACGAGCTGACCGAGCGGGCCGAGCAAACCAGGTCCGCTATCGTCACCGCTGCGCTCCGGCTGTTCCGGGAGAACGGCTACGACGCCACCACTATGCGCGCGGTCGCGGCCGAGGCCGGCGTCTCGACGGGCAACGCGTATTACTACTTCGGCTCCAAGGAAGAGCTGATCCGAGAGTTCTACGTACGTAGCCAGGCCGACCACGCCGCCGCGTGTCGCGCGGTGCTGGCGGCAGAGACGGACTTCGCGACTCGGTTGCGCGGGACGCTGCGCGCGCAGATCGACGTACTCGCGCCCTACCACGAGTTCGCGGCCAGGTTCTTCAAGCACGCGGCCGAGCCGAGCAACCCACTGAGCCCGTTCAGCCCGGAGTCCAGCCCCGTCCGCGCGGCCGCCACCGCGCTGTACGGGGAGGTGGTGGCGGGTTCGACCCTCCGGGTGAACCGCGACTTGCGAGCCCAGCTGCCAGAGCTGCTCTGGCTGTACTCCCTCGGCGTGATCCTCTACTGGGTGCACGACACCTCGCCGCAGTGCGCGAACACTTATGCGCTGATCGACCGCACCGTGCCGCTGGCGGACCGGCTGCTGTCGCTGTCCCGGTACCGCATGCTGAGCGCCACGCTGACCGACGTGATCTCGATCATTGCGGACCTGCGCCCCTGACATCAAACCCGGCGGTCGTGCCGGATAGCCGTGAACCGCGTCAGCTTCGTGGCCGGGTAGCAGGTCCTGTCAGCGAGTACACGGCCGGGCCTGCGCCAGGCGCTTCTCCCTGCCGACATTCGTCATCGCCGTCATTGCACAGCTGCGGCCCCAGCGGTAGCCGGCGGTCGGCTGTCAGCTGGGCGGTGCCCAGATATCCCGCTCGTGCATGAGCCGGATCTGCTTGTCGATCACCTCGCGCCGGTAGTCCGCATGCCCGTAGGGCGCGCGGTCCAGGTACAGGTTCTTCGGATAGACCGGCTCGGCGTAGATGACCTGGTACTGCTCGGTGGTGAGGTCCTTCAGCCAGTTGTCCCACTGCGCGCTCGCGCGGAACCGGCGCAGCGCCTCGACGTCAATGGTCCCGGCCACCCAGCCGGAGCCGCCACTGTAGTCGTGCCGGCCGACGATCTGGCCGCGGTAGTCGAAGACCGCCGACCCGCCGCCGAAGGTATCGATAGGGATGTCGGAGTCCGCGTCGAGGTAGTAGGTGCCCACATTGCAGGCGATCAGGTAGAAATTGTTGTCCAGGGCGCGCGCCCGGTTCTGGATCTCGAACAGTCCGTTGCCGACGTGCGGGTGCGGGTAAGGGCCCCGGTACACGACCTCGGCGCCGTTCATCGCGAGGCCGCGCGCGTTCTCCGGGTAGGAGCCCTCGTTGGCCATGAGAAAGCCGAGCCGGCCGATCGCCGTGTCAGCGACCGGATAGAAGGCGTCCAGTGTCCGTCCGTACAGCTCGATCCACTTGTCCCACACATTGTGCGGCGTGACCGAGTGCTCGACTGGCAGCAGCGGGACGACCTTGTGATGGCGGAGAATGAGCTCACCGTCCGGATCCAATACGAAGCCGACGTTGAAAAACCGGCCGGGGAACTCCGGATGCCGGGCCTTGGCCTGCGCCATCACGAAGGCCTCCCACTTACGGGCCAGCGCGCCCAGGTAGTCCGTCTCCGGGCCGGGGATGTCGATCGCGCACTCGCGGGCGAAGTCCTCGTGGTCGAGGTCGAGCACCTCGTCGTTGAAACCCTGGAGGCTGCCCTCCGGGATCGCGATGAGCCGGACCGGCAGGTCCAGGCTGGACAGCCACGACGCGGCCTTGATCAGGTGCGAGATGTGCTCGAGGTTCACGCCGATCTCGTCGCGGCGGCGGATGCCGCGCATCGTGGGCACCAACCCGACGGCTTGGTAGGGCTCGATCATGACCAGTCCCTTCGGCAGCAGGGCAAGATTCCCCCATGCTCTCCCGGCGGCGGTCGCCGTGTCTGCCCCGTGGGCGCAGCGACCCGACGAAGGGCCGCGAGCGGCGGCGGCCGCGTTCCCGGCTGGTTGCGCTATGCCGCGCCGTCCAGGTGCGCGGTGTCGTTGTAGCCGCGCACAATCCACCGGTCGGGGGTGATCACCAGCCGGGAGATGGAGGCGTTGTCGGCGCCGGTGAAGGCGAACGGCCGAGAGGCGGCGGCGAGCGCGAGCGCCTGCCCGATCACGCCGCCGTGGGTAAAAGCCGCGACGCGCTGGCCGGGGTGGGTGGCAGCGATCCGCTCGATGGCGGCGCGCACCCGGCCCGCGAATGCGGCGGCGGATTCGGCACCGGGGATGACGTCCCAGCGCTCCGCGGCCGTCATCCGCAGGGCGACCGGATGACCCTCCGCGACGTTCTTCCTGAACACGCCGCCCTCCCAGTCGCCGAGGTGCACCTCGCGGAGCCGCGCCTCCACGACGGGCTCAAGGGCGAGCCGGTCCGCGAGCGGGGCCGCGGTCTGCGTGGTGCGGCGCATGGTGGACACATAGATGGCGGCGATCCCGGCGGTGGCGAGCCGCCCGGCGAGCAACTGCGCCTGTGCCTCGCCGTCGGCGGACAGCGGCGGGTCGCCCTGACCATCGACGAGCGCAAACAGGGTTCCCTCGTAAGCGGCGGACTGCCCGTGCCGGACCAGCAGCAGGTCAGTCGCACCGGGTGGTGGCTCGAACCGGCGCTGCCGGAACGCCGGCGGTTCCGGGTCGGGCATCGGTGGCTCGGCTGGCCCTTCGACCGCAGCAGTCGTCACGAGCAGACGATATCGGTCAGCGCGACTGCGGCAGCCGGAAGGAGCTCTTCTTGGCCCCCTGCGCGGACGGCGGTGGCACGACCGGCCCGATGTCACCATCCGGCGCTTCGTCCAGGTCGATAATCACGGGCGCGTGATCGCTCGGCCCGGTGCCCTTCCGAGCCTGCCGATCCACCCACGCGGCCTGCACCCGGCCTGCCACGGCCCCAGTTGCGAGGACCAGGTCGATGCGCATGCCGAGGTCCTGGTGAAACATGCCGGCGCGATAGTCCCAGTAGGTGAACACGCGCCGGTCCGGCCAGTGATCGCGGACCACGTCGTGCAGGCCTGCTGACTGGAGGCTGGCGAGGGCCGCGCGCTCGGGCTCGGTGACGTGCGTCTGGCCAACGTAAGCCGCCGGGTCGAAGACGTCGGCGTCGGTCGGCGCGATGTTCATGTCGCCGCAGACGACCGTCGCGCCGGGCGCCGCCCGGACCGACTGCTCGAGCGCGGCGAGCCAGTCCAGCTTGTAGCGGTAATGATCGGAGCCGGGTTCGCGGCCGTTTGGCACATAGACCGATACCACCCGGATTCCGGCGCAGGTCGCCGCGATCGCCCGGGCCTCTGGGTCAGGGAAGCCCGGTGCCCCGGCGAGGCCGGGCGTGACCTCCTCCAGGCCTGCCCGGGACAGGATCGCCACGCCGTTCCAGCGCGGCTCGCCGTGCACCGCCGCCTGGTAGCCACGGCTGTCCAGATCCTTGCCCAGCACGTCGATGAAGGCGTCGTCGGACAGCTTGGTTTCCTGCAGGCAGAGCACATCCGGCTGGCGCTCGTCTAGCCAGGGCAGCAGCCGCGGCACGCGCTGCTTGACGGAGTTGACGTTCCAGGTAGCGATCCGCACCGGCCCAACAATAGTCCGGGCCAGCCTGGACGGCCGGGTGGCAGGATGTGCCAGCAGCGCAGCGGGCGCAATTCGCTCGCGTCCGCGCGCGCCGCCGTGGATACTCCCTGCACATGAGGGTGGACGTGGCTGGGGCGTCGCGGCTGGCAGCCATCGTCCTGGTGGAAGGCCGCAGCGACCAGGCGGCGCTCGAAGCGCTGGCGGTCAGGCGCGGCCTGGTGACCGGCAGCGATGTCGCCATCATCGCGATGGGCGGCGCCACCAACATCGGGCACTTCCTCGCCTCGCTGCGGCCACTGGTCCCGCGGCTGCGGGTGACAGGCCTGTGCGACGCGGCCGAGGAAGACCACGTCCGGCGTGCGCTGACCCGGGCCGGCCTCTGCCCGCGCTGGCCGGGGGCGGCACTCGAGACGGCTGGCTGGTACCGGTGCGTCGCCGACCTCGAAGACGAGCTGATCCGCGCGCTCGGCCCCGCCGCGGTCGAGCAGGTGATCACGGCGCAGGGCGAGCTGCGACCGTTCCGTACCTTCCAGAAGCAGCCGGCGCATCACGGCGTCAGCACCGAACAGCAGCTGCACCGCTTCATGGGCACCCGCTCTGGCCGCAAGAGTCAGTACGCACGGGCGCTCGTCGAGGCGCTCGACCTCAGCAGCGTGCCCCGTCCGCTGGACGCCGTCCTCCGTGCGGCGCTCGCGGATCAGCCCCGCGGCTGACCGGCCCGGGCTAGCGCCGAGTAAACGCCGGTCACTGGTTCCGTCGCTCCCCGTACCGGCGCCGCCGTGCCTCGGCAGACACCTCGTCGAGCTCAGCCCGCGACAGGATGCGGGGGTCGCCGTGGCCACGGGCGAGCCGGTACACCCTGGCCAGCCACTCCAGCAGCACCGCCCGGTCGTAGGCGGCCGGGAGCGTCGCTCCATAACAGATGGCGCCGTGGTTCTGCAGGATCGCCGCATGTCGACCGGCGAGCGCCGCGACGGCAGCACCGGCCAGCCCCGCGGATCCGAACCGGACGTAGCTCGCGACGCGCACCGGACCGCCAAGGCTCGTGATGGCGTAGTGCACGGCGGGCAGCTCGGTACAGGTGGCAGACAGCGCCACCACCTCGGCCGAGTGGGTGTGTACGACCGCGCGCGCGTCGGTGGCGGCGTACACGGCCAGGTGCATGGGCAGCTCGCTCGACGGCGTTTCCGCCGCCTCGAACTCGTCGCCCCCCAGCGTCACCACGCAGATATCCGCCGGGGTCAGCTCGTCATAGCCGATGCCGGACGGAGTGATGGCGATCAGGTCGCCGACCCGCACGCTCAGGTTGCCGGCGGCACCGACAGCCAGCCCGTCCGCCACCAGCCGGCCGGCGTACCGGGCGAGCTGCTCCCGAGCTTCGCGCAGGTCAGTGCCGGCTTCCATGAGTAGATGTTAGATCTCGTAGCGATCGCGCAGCCGGTCCCACTCGGCCGCGCCGACCCGCTGGAACAACGCAGCGGGGCCGCCGCTAAGGTCGGCCGGCTCGGCTGCCGGCCGGGCACCGAGGTTCGGCGCTAGCGCCGACAGTGCCTGCTCGCAGGCGGCTACCGCCGGCGTGATCAGCAGGCTCGGGAAGATCGCGATCCGGTAGCCCCAGCTCTGCAGGTCCGCGAGGCTCACCTCGGGCGACCGGCCGCCCGGCACGACATTGAACAGGCAGGGCCCGTCGATAGCCGCTGGTATCGCGGCGATCTCCGCGGCGGTCTGCGGCGCTTCCACGAAAGCGACGTCCGCGCCGAGCGCCAGCGCTGCCCTGGCCCGCCCGATCGCCTCGTCCAGGCCCGCCACGGCGCGCGCGTCTGTCCGGGCGATGATCAGCAAGCCGGCGTCGGGCCGGGACTCGACTGCGGCGCGGATCTTGCCCAGCCAGACATCCCGGTCGACGATCTCCTGGCCGGCCAGGTGCCCGCACCGCTTCGGGAATGTCTGATCCTCGATGTGGATCGCGGCGACCCCGGCTCGGGCGTAGGCGCGCACCGTGCGGACCACGTTGAGTTCGTTACCGTAGCCCGTGTCCGCATCGGCAATCACCGGGACGTCGACCGCCTCAGCCATCCGCGCGGCGGTGCCGGCCATCTCGGTCATGGTCAGCAGCCCGTAGTCGGGGTAGCCGTGGGCGACCGAGGTGCCTGCGCCCGTCATGTACACGGCCGGGAATCCGTGCTGTGCCACCAGCCGCGCGGTGAGGGCGTCGTACGCGCCCGGCGCGAGAATCATCGGCCCGGCACTGAGCGCGTCGTTCAGGCTGCTGGGCATCGGCTCCTCCGGCAGAGAGTGAAGCACGTGCTCAGTGACTATCACGGAGAAGCCCCATCGGCAGACGCAGCCCCCGAACTGATGCGCGGGTCCCGGTCGCGGGAGTGCGGCACCAGCCGGATAGCGTCACGGACGTGGCCAGCCGTGCAGAGCGCTCCCTGTCCTTCGGCGCGGTCGCCGGCGATTATGACCGGCTCCGGCCGGGTCCGGCTCCCGACGCGGTGGACTGGCTGCTGCCCGCCCACGCCGAGGTCGTTGTCGACCTCGGCGCCGGAACCGGACTACTGAGCCGCGCCGTCGCCGCCGCGGCAGGCCACGTCATCGCGGTAGAGCCAGATGACCGGATGCGCGCCGTGCTTGCGGCGCGCTCTCCCGGTGTCGAGGCACTAGCGGGCCGCGGCGAGGCGATCCCGCTGCCGGACGCCAGTGCCGACGCCGTCGTGGTGTCGTCGGCCTGGCACTGGATGGACCCGGAACTGGCGGTGCCGGAGATCGCGAGGGTGCTGCGGGATAACGGCCGGTTCGGGGTCATCGGGACCGGCCGGGAGCGGACGTCGTGGCTGCGTGCCAGCGAGTGGTTCGGCACCGATGACCCTGACGACAGCAGCCGGCGGGCCGCCGTGGCGACGTCGACAAGCAGGCAGATTACGCTGCCGGAGCCTGCCCAGTTCGGCAATATCGAGACGCACACGTTCCGGTTCACTCGCCGCATGTCCATCCCTGACCTGGTCGAATGGCTGACGACCTACAGCCGCGTCATCACCGCCAGGGACGAGGTGAAGGCCGCAGGCCGGGCGCGCGCCACCGCCGCGCTCGCCGGGCAGTTCCCCGATGCGACCGAGATCGAGGTGCCGATGCGATCGCATTGCTGGCGCGCCGACCGGGTGCCGCGATCATGACTCCGGATGGCTCAGGATCACCGGTGTCGGCTGTCGTCACGGAGGCCATCCGGACCACAAGTCAGCTGACGTGGTGGAGCGCCAGCTCGCCTACCGACTGCGGTGTCTGCGCACGACAGCCGCGCCGACAGCAGCGATTGTCAGGATGACCCAGAGCCAGATAACCGCCGTACGGACAGCGCCGCTGTTGGAACCCGTGTTGCCGGCGTTGGCGATGATCGCCACAATGCCAGTCATCCCAGCGCCGGCCCCAGCGCCAATCCACATCGCCTGCGTCCTACCCGACCGCCAGACCTGCACCGGCGAACGGGAGTGTGACTGAGGAGAGCCGAGTCGGGCGTCGATCCGCTTGTCGATCTCCGATCCAATCCGATCGACGAGGCCCTCTGCGACCGCGCTGTCATAGTCGCGGCCAAGTTCGCGATGTGCCGCTGCAGCCGCAGCGATGTCGTCCCGCGTAGCCTGTTCCACGGCATCACGATACGTCGCGGTCTACGATCCGGAACGGTGTCGAGGAGATTCGCCGCCCGCCTGGCACGGCCGTCGCCCGGACGGTCAATTCTGCAGCGGCAGCAGCTCCGTCACGAACTCGTCGATGAACCGCTCCAGGCTCCCGTCCACGGCCGACGTCGCTGGCCGCACCACGAACTTGCTGAGTCCGGCGTCGATATAGGCCTCGATCCGCCCGCGAAGCTCGGCCCACGTTCGTGGCAGCAGGCTCGCCGGATCGACGCCGGGACGGCGCCGCTCCACCGACCGCACAAACTCGGGGGTGACCTCGCCGAGCGCGAGGCTGATGCCGTAGTGGTCGGCCTCGATTTCCCGGCCCGCGGCGGCCGCCGCATCCTCGATCTGCTGCCGGGCCGCGCCCGCCTCGGCCGGAGTCAGGAAGCTGCCGAGCCAGCCGTCGCCGAACCGGCCCACCCGGCGCAGGCCCGCGGGCGCGCTGCCGCCGAGCCAGATGTCCAGCGGCTTGACTGGCCGCGGCCCCACGCTCGCCTCCGTCACGGTAAAGAACCGGCCCGCGAACGACACGTTCTGCTGTGCAAGCAACAGCCGCAGCAGTTCCAGTGACTCGTCGAACACGGCCGCCCGGCTGCCGGGGACGGGAAACGCCGCTATTTCTGGCCCGCGCGCCGGACGCAGTCCGAACACGGGCAGAACGCGGCGCGGCGCGAGGGCCGCGAGCGAGGCCAGCTCCTTCGCCACGAGCACGGGATGCCGGCCCGGCAGCACCGCGACGCCGGTGCCGACCTTCAGCTGGCTCGTCCGGGCCAGCACGTGCGTCATGCCGATCAGGGGCTCGACCAGGTCGCCGTACACGACCTCGCTGAGCCACAGCGAGTCGACGCCCGCTTCCTCCAGCGGGTCGATCGCGGCGGCGAGCCCCTCGGGCGTGGCATACGGGCCCAGGCTGATGCCGATGCGTACCTTCATGTCCCCATCCGATCACAGCAGCAGGACAGATCGGCAATGCTGGCGACCGGCGCGGCTAGAGTTCCGGGTATGCCGGGCGAACCCGAATCCGCGGACCTCGCCGCACTCTTCAGCCGGGATGGTGTCGTCTGCGTGCGTGCGGCGCTCGACGCCAGCGAGATCGCCGACGCGGCGAGCGCGGTCGAGAAGGTGCTGGCAAACCCGGGCCCGCTGTCCCAGGTCGCGAGCGGCTCCGACGACCCCGGCATGTTCACCGAAGACTTCTCCCGCTGGCAGGAGATCCCGGAGATCGAGCGGCTGGCGCGGCACTCCCGGCTGCCCGCGATCGCGGCCACGCTGATGGCGACCCCGCGGGTCCGCTTCTACCACGACCATGTGCTGGTCAAGGAGGGCCGGACGCGCCAGCGCACGCCGTGGCACCAGGATCAGCCGTACTACAACGTGGACGGGCACGGGGTGAGCGCGTGGATTCCCGTCGATCCCGTGCCCGAGGCCGGCTGCCTCGAGCTGGTGGCGGGCTCACACCGCGGCCCGTGGCTGATGCCCCGCACCTTCCTGACCCACCAGGCGCGCTGGTTCCCGGAGGGCAGCCTGGCCGAGCTGCCCGACATCGAGGCGGACCGGCATGCCCACGACATCCGCAGGTTCGAGCTCGCGCCGGGTGACGCGATCTTCTTCGACTTCCTGACCGTGCACGGGGCGCCCGGATTCCCGTTCGACTCCCGGCGCCGGGTGCTGTCGCTGCGCTATCTGGCCGCGGACGCGCGGCACGCGCCGCGCCGCTGGGCGACCTCGCCGGCGTTCGAGGCGCTCGACCGCGAGCTGCCGGCAGGCGCCGAGCTTGACCATCCGCTGTTCCCGCTCGTCTGGCCAGGCTGACCAGGGCTGACCAGCTCTGTCGCCCGGCGGGACCGGCGCCGGTTGCCGTGGACCGGCGAGGCCGGGACGGCCGGAGCGAAGCCCGTTCCCTCATGTATCTTGATATCAAGACAAGATCCGGAGGTGCGGACGTGATTCACCATGTGCAGCTGGCCTGCCCGGCCGGGTCCGAGGACGGGTCGCGGGCGTTCTACTCCGGCGTGCTCGGGCTGCCCGAGATCGACAAGCCGCCAGCGCTCGCCGGCCGGGGCGGCTGCTGGTTTCGCGGGCACGGCATCGAACTGCATCTGGGCGTCGAGGCAGACTTCCGGCCGGCCCGCAAGGCGCACCCGGCGCTGCTGGTGACCGGCCTGGACGGCTGGGCGGCCAGGCTCACCGCCGCTGGTTACCCGGTCAGCCCCGACGACGACTTCCCCGGTATGCGGCGCTTCTACGCCCATGACCCGCACGGCAACCGGCTCGAATTTCTCGAGCCGATCGCCGCCGAAGCCGACTAAGGCGGCGCCCGGCGCTGCGCCGCTGCTCGTCACCGAGGCCGACCGGCCTCCCTGTTCGGCCAGGCGCGCACTCGTGATGCGTGGCTTTGCCCAAGCTAAACTTGTCCCTGTACACGCGGGGAGGGCTGGTGATGGCTGGACCGGGTGACGAGCTAGCAGCAGGAGCGGGCGGCCGCGGCCACCTGCGAGCATCGCACGCCGACCGCGAGCAGGTTATTTATACCCTTAAAGTCGCGTTCGTGCGGGGCATGCTCGATAAGGATGACTTCGATCTGCGGGTGGGCCGGACGTTCGCGTCGCGGACCTACGCAGAACTGGCCGCCGTAGTCTCCGACATCCCCGCCGGGCTGAGGACAGCACGTCCGCCCTCGCCGGCGCCGGGTGAGCAGCCAGTGGTGCGGCCTGGCCCGGTCCTCGCGGCGGCAACCGCGGCGTATAGCGGGATCTGGGGGTATGTGTTGCTGCTCTCCCCGCACGCGGGGGACAACCCCACGACACCCCCGCTGATCTTGCTCGGCGGGCTCGTCTACGTGGGCCTTCTGCTGATATGCGTGACGGCTATCGTCGCCCTGCGGCGGGAGAAGCGTTCGGGCGGGCAGCCGCCAAGGCGGCCAGCGCCGGGCGCGGGCGGTAGGGTCTTCCCGGATCAGGGCCGGCGTCTCCCGCCGGGCCATGACGGTCACACGCGCAGCACCCACGCTGCGCGACGACGTGTTTCCGCAGTGCCGGTCCGCGGTCACTGCGGCGAGGGCTCCCTCGCGGCCTGCGCGTTCAGTTCACTCCCGACCGCCGGCCGTTCGTGCCTCGGCTTGTACTAGCCGGATCCGCATCCCTGCATTCGGGCAAGCGAAGACCTGCCTAGCCGCGGTTGTTACCGCTATCTGCTTCAGGGGGCCGGGAATACGAGGAGCCCGGCCGATCTTGTCGACAGCAGACGTGCCGACCCGCGAAGGAGTCGTTTGCCCATGACGACCGCCGACACCCTTGAGGACGTGCAATTCTGGTTCGATCCCGTGTGCCCGTGGGCCTGGATCACCTCCCGCTGGATACTGGAGGTCGAGAAGGTACGGCCGATCCGCCCTGACTGGCGGATCATGTCGCTGGCCTACCTGAACCTCAGCCAGCACGAGGGCAAGGACCTGAGTCCCGAGTACCTCGAGCGAATGGGCCGGGCCTGGGGACCGGTGCGAGTGTGCGCCGCGGCGGCGCAGCACAGCGGACCGGGCGTACTCGGCCCGCTCTACACCGCCCTCGGCACCCGCTTCCACGTGCAGGGCCGGCGCGAGGACCCAGCGGTGCTGCCCGAGGCGGTCGCTGAGGCCGGGCTGCCCGCGTCGATCGTCGGCGCCGCCACGAGCACGGAGTTCGACGAGGTCATCAAGGCCTCGCATCACGAGGCGTTCGACGAGGTCGGGCTGGACGTAGGAACGCCGGTCGTGCGTATCCACGGCCACGCGCTATTCGGGCCCGTCATCACGCCCGCGCCCAAGGGCGAGGCGGCGGGGCGACTGTGGGACGGCCTGGCGCTGGTGGCGGAGGCGGACGGCTTCTTCGAGCTCAAGCGCACCCGCGACCGCAAGCCGACGTTCGACTAACGGTCCGGTCCGGCTGGCTGGCTGAGCAGGCGCTCGGTCACCGGGTCCGGCTCGCCGGCGAAGTACTGCTCCAGCACCTCGCGGAACAGCGGCTCGCCCCGCGAGGCGTGCCGGAAGAGCGTCATGGCGGAACGGAGTTTCATGGCGTCGATGCCGCCGAAGATCTGCTCCGCCGTCCGGCCGGAGGACCCCGCGAGGATCTCGGCGCATTCCCGCAGCCGCGGCCCGAGCACCGGGTGCGTCAGGTAGGCGCTGGCCTCCGCCACCGAGCTAATGGCATACAGCTTCGACGTGGGACTCTGGCCCAGGCCCGCGATCTGGGGGAAGACGTACCACATCCAGTGACTGACCTTGCGGCCGTTCCGCAGCTCCGCGACTGCCTGCTGGTAACTACCGTCGGCGTCCTGAGCGGCGACGAAGCGGGCGAGGTCGAACGGGTCTGGCGTGCTCACAGCGCCATCCTCGCAGCTGGCCGCTGGCGCTGGCAGCGGATGACAGCGAGCAGCCGGTGCCGGGAGGGTGATCTATACCCGCAGAGCATACTTCTCGCATATAGTCGGCGCCATGAGTGTTCCGCTGACGCTGCTGGGCCTCCTCGAGCGCCAGCCCAGCCACGGGTATGACCTGAAACGCAGTTACGACACGTTCTTCGGCCGGACCAGGCCGCTGCCCTTCGGGCAGGTGTACGCGACACTCGCCAGGCTGTCGCGCGACGGCAAGGTGGCCGCGGGCGACAGCGAGCCCGGCGCAGGTCCAGACCGCAGGCGCTACGCCATCACGGCGGCCGGGCGAGAGGAGCTCGAGCCATGGCTGGCGGAGCCGGTGCCAGCCGAGCCGTACCTGCAGACGGTGCTGTTCACCAAGGTGGTACTGACGCTCATGCTGGGACGTGACGCGGAACGGTATCTCGACCGCCAGCGTGCCGAGCACCTAAGGCGCATGCGCGAACTGAGGGAGATCAAGCGCACCGGACCGTTGGTGGACGCGCTGCTGGCCGATCACGGAATGTTCCATCTTGAGGCTGATCTGCGCTGGATCGACATCACCTCGGCCCGGCTGAACGCTCTGGCCGACATGGTGCGCCTGGGATGAAACGCGGTCGGCACTCGACGTGATCTCGGGATATCGCCGCCAGAGCTGTCCAGCGGTACGCCAGCGCAAAGCCAGTCCGGCTGGGCTTGGCGCGCCGCGCATCGAGTCTTACGGCGGCGCCGACTGTGTGCTAACGTCAAGTAGATACTCAGTGTATAGATGTCGAGAGTACTGACGGTGAGAGCTTGTGGAGAATCCTGACGGTCCTGCGCTGCATGCCGGAAGCGGCGCGGTCGTTGAAGCGCGGCGAGTTCACCGATCGTTCGGGCAGACGCCCGCGCTGCGGGGCGCCTCCGTTGCCGTAGCTCACGGTGAAGTTCTGGCTGTGATGGGGCCGAGCGGCTCTGGCAAGTCCACGCTGCTGCATTGCCTCGCGGGGATCCTCACGCCGGATCGTGGTGAGCTCTGGTTCGACGGGCGCCGACTGGACACGCTCAGTGAATCGGACCGGACCAAGCTCCGCCGGACGGCTTTCGGCTTCGTTTTCCAGTTCGGCCAATTGGTGCCGGAGCTGACTATCGCGGACAACATCGCGTTGCCCCTGCTGCTGAACCGCGTAAAGCGCAAGGTTGCCTACGACAAAGCCGCTGCGTGGCTGGATCGGCTGGAGCTCAGCGGACTCGGCGGACGGCGCACCGGCGAGTTGTCCGGTGGCCAGGCGCAGCGGGTCGCAGTCGCCCGGGCACTGGTGACCCGTCCCCAGATACTGTTCGCGGACGAGCCGACCGGCTCGCTGGACTCTCTCACCGGCGAGATGGTCATGGACCTGATCGTCGGCCTCGCACGGGAAGAGGGAGCTACGGTCGTCCTGGTGACTCACGACGCTCGGGTAGCGGCCTGCGCGGACCGCGAGATCCTGGTGCGCGACGGCCAGGTGTTCGACCCCCGGGCGGCGGAGGTAGGCCAATGATGTTCCTGGTCGGTCTGCGCCTCGTGTTGCGCACCGGCAGGGAGTCACTCGCCAGGCTCGTCGTGATCGCGTGCGCCGTCGCGATCGGCGTGGCTTTGCTGCTGGTGGTCCTGGCTGATTTCCACGGCTTTCAGAGTGCCAACAGCAAGCGGTGCTGGGAGTGCACCACCGGTGCCTATCTGACCAGCGGATCGATCAAGCGAGCCGCGAGCGCGGAACTCTGGAACTACAGCGAAGACTTTTTCGAGGGCCAGCCCATCAAGAAGCTCGAGGTGGCGGCGCTGGGACCGCACGCGCCGGTCGTGCCGGGGATCCTGCGGATCCCCGGTGCGGGCAGCTACTACGCGTCACCCGCGCTGGTCAGGCTGCTGAGATCGGTGCCGCGCGATGAACTGGGAGCGCGGTTCCCGGGTTCTCTCGCCGGACTGGTCGGTCCGGCTGCCCTTTCCGGGCCGGACGACTTGGTGATCATCATCGGCCGGCCGGCTGCCGAGCTGGCACGCATGCCGGCCACGGAGCGAGTCGGCGCCATCGCGAGCACGCCCCGCATCGATAGCTCGGCGACGCTCTACCAGTACGGATTCGGCATGGTCGCCGTTGGCCTGGTCTTTCCGTTGCTGACTCTCATCGGGACAGCAACGCGGCTAGCGGCGGCCCGCCGGGAGGAGCGCTTCGCGGCATTCCGCCTCGTGGGAGCGACGCCGCGGCAGGTGAGCGTGATCGCCTCGGTAGAAGCGTTCGCGGGAGCGGCGATCGGCGGCCTCGCCGGCATCGGCCTTTTCCAGCCGCTGCAGCCCTTCGTCGCGCGAGTCGCGGTCACCGGGTTCCGCTATTTCCCTTCGACAGTCGTTCCGACCAGCGCGGAGTACGTCGCTGTCCTGCTCGGCGTACCCATCGGGGCCATGTGCGCAGCGGTGTGGTCATTGCAACGGGTGCGGATATCGCCGCTGGGCGCCAGCCGGAGGACCACACCGTCTCCGCCGAGCGCGCTCCGGATCGTCCCGCTTGTCCTGGGCCTAGCGGTATTCATCATGGCGCCGTTCCTGCTGGCCAGCCATCAGCAGTCGGGCGGTCCGCTCGGCGGGTCGCGGCTCGGGCTGAACCCGCGCCTGCTGCCGGTCCTGCTGCTAGGTGAGCTGCTGACCATGTTGGGGCTGTACCTGAGCGGGTCCTGGCTGACCATGCAGGCGGCGCGCCTCGTCGCGAGGACAGCGAAGGGGGCATCTGGCCTGCTGGCAGCGAGACGGCTGGCTGACAGCCCGAAGGCGGCGTTCCGGTCCGTCGGCGGCCTGGTGGTCGCGCTGTTCGTCGGCACGGCCATCGCCGGCATCGTGCCCGCGTTCAATTCAGGAATGCAGCTGACCAACGGCGGGAAACTGAACGACGTGCTGCGAGTCTCCTTCAACTCGCCGAGCGTGGGCAGCGGCTCGATACCAGGCAAGGGGCTTGGCCCGCAACCTGCTGCGCAGATGCTGGACAGGGTGCGGTCATACCCCGGAACATCAGCTCTGCCCGTATATCTCAGCGGCTCGCAAGATGGATATGGTGCCTGCGAAGGCAGCTATGATTGCGCGCCGATAATCGGCATCGTGAAGTGTCGTGACATTGGCGGATCTTTTCAGTTTATCGTGCGGTGCCCGCTACACGTGGCAGCGGTGCAGGTGCAATTCGGGCTCTTCCTCGTTACCAACAATCTTCTGTCTGCGAGCCTGCCGCTCGGAACGTTCCCCATCCCCGCCCGAGCTGGTGGGAGCGTTGGCCGCCTGCCTTTGGGCGAAGTCCTTGTCAGAACGAGCAATCCAGCCACGCTGGAAAAAATCCGCACCATCATGGGTGCCTATACGGCAGCGGCCGGATCCTCCAGCGTGCCGCAGACGTTCGGCGAAGTAGCACGCAGCAGGGCAGCCGTCTATTCCGAGATCGAAACGATCGCCTTGGCAGTGGTCGCCGTGACCCTGGTTGTCGCGGGATGCAGCCTTGCGGTAGCGGTAGGCGGCGGACTCATGGAGCGCAAGCGGCCATTCACGCTGCTGCGCGTGACGGGCGTGCAACTGCGGGTCCTGCACCGGGTCGTGCTCTTGGAATCGGTCCTGCCCATGACCCTCACCGCGGTCGTGGCCGCCGCGGCCGGGTTGGGCACTGCTGCCTCCGTCCTGCGAACGCTCGAGCTCAGTGTCGGATCGGTGCCGCTGCCTGGCCCGGTCTACTTCCTGACGCTCGGCAGCGCTCTGGCGGCGTCGCTCGCGGTGCTTCTGGCCACGTTGCCGCTGCTCAGTCGCGTCACCGTGCCCGACGAGGTGCGATTCGAATGAGTAGCGGGCGCTAGCGCTGCCAGTGGATAGCCGCGAGCCGGCGGGGCGTCACATACCCGTTCTCCGCGAACCACCGGGCCGAGTCCTCGATCGCCAGCCGGGCCGGCCGGGACTTGTGGCCAATCTCGGCGCGGGCCCGGTCGTCGTTGAAGATCATCTTTGTGGTCGACATCCGGGCGCCTTCGAGTGGCACGTGCGGCTCGCGCCCGAGCAGCCGGCCCTCGATCAGGCTCGACGCGACACCGGCCGCGAGAATCAGCGGACGCGGCAACGCCAGCCGGGGCATCGGCAAACCCGAGCAGTCGGCCAGCGCCTGCAGAATCTCCCGCATCGACATGTTCTCGCCGCCCAGGATGTAGCTGCGTCCGGGCAGGCCGTACTCGAGCGCAGCCACGTGGCCGAGCGCGAGGTCGTCGACGTGGCAGACGTTGAGGGCGGTGTCAACGACGGCTGGCATCCGGCCGTTGAGGAAGTCCTGCACCACCTTGCCGGTGGGCGTGGGCGCGGTGTCGCCGGGCCCGAGCGGGAAGGTGGGCAGCGCCAGGCTGACGTCGAGGCCCTCGGCGGCAGCGCGCAGCACCTCATGCTCGGCCGCGAACTTGGTCCGCTTGTAGTCGCCGAACAGGTGCCCGAGGTCGGCGCGGCTCGTCTCATCCGCGGCCACGCCGTGCTCGGTGCCGTCCAGTCCGAGCACGCCCACGGTCGAGGTGTAGACCAGCCGCGCACACCCGGCCGCCAGCGCCGCGTCGATGACGTTGCGGGTGCCGCCGACGTTGACGTCACTGAACACACGCCGGTCACGGGCCCAGAACCGGTACACGGCGGCGAGATGAAAGGCGTACCGGGCGCCCTGGAACGCGGCCCGGACGGCCGCGGCATCCCGGATATCCACGGTCACGCGCTCGACGTCGGTCAGGCCCGCCAGGTTCCGAGCGTCGGCGCCGGGCTCTACCAGCGCGACGACGCGGGCACCCTTGGCGTGCACGGCCCGGGTGACGGCCGAGCCGATGAAGCCCGCCGCGCCAGTGATCACCACCCGGTCGCCCGGCTCGATCGGGGTGACCGCGCGTGCCGGCCGCGACCTC
>JBAUAR010000510.1:0-9418 GCA_049675875.1 Streptosporangiaceae bacterium | reverse complement strand
GGCAGCGTCACCCGGCCTGCGCGTCATCCCCGGCATCGTCACCAGTTCGTTCGCCAGTGCCAACAGCGCCGGCATCGGTAGCAACGTTGTGGTGGCGGTCGGTTCTTACCACGTACCGGTGCACGTGGTGGCCGAGGTCTCGTCATTTCCGACGGTGGGCACCGGCAGTGCGCTGATCATCGACCAGCAAGCCGCGCAGGCACTGCTCGCAGGTGTCTCAGCCCCGCCGCTGACACTGACCAGCTGGTGGCTGGCCACCTCGGCCGGCGGACCGCCTGCAGGTCTGCCGACCGGCGCTACCAGCCTCGGACAGGTCACCGCCCGCATGCTGGACAACCCGGTCGGCGCGGCCCCGCAGCAGGTCGCGCTCACCATCGCGGTAGCGGTGGCGCTGCTGGCGACGCTCGGATTCGCCGTCAGCGTCGCGGCGAGCCTGACCGAGCGGCGAGCGAGCAACGCGCTGCTAGCGGCCCTCGGCGTCTCCCGGCTGACCCGAGCGCGCCAGCTGTGCCTGGAGCAGGTCATGCTGGCCACCCCGGCCGCGGCGGTCGGGCTGCTGGCGGGCGCGGCGATCGCGCGACTGCTGATCCCGGCCGTGACGCTCACCGCGACCGCAGCTCGACCGACTCCGCCAGCGCTTGTGTACCTGCCCGTAGGCCGCGCGCTCGCGCTGGCAGCTGTGGTTGCCGTCATCCCGGTGGTGGCCGCCGCGGTGACGGTGCTCAGCAGGCCCGATCCGGCCGCCGAGCTACGCGCGACGGAGACAGCATGACCGGCGCGCCGCGCGCCCATCGCTCCAGGCCGACACCGGGCTGGCGGATGCTGACCGGGACGGGAACGGGCGTCAGCGCCGCGCTCGGGCTGCTCGTCCTTGTCACCGTGTTCATCGCTGTCGTGCTGCCCAGGGCCAGCGAGAGCCTGCAGACAGCCGCGCTGCGCCAGACGCTGAGCGAGCTGCCCGCCAGCGCCGCTGCCGTGATGGCGGGCGTCGACCTCGGGGACTATCTCACCGGCCCCACGGGCGGGAGCCTGAGCCAGCAGCTGACTCACACCAGGCAGCAGCTGGCCGAATTCCTCACCGGTCAGGGCATCCCGGTGCGACCCACGACCGCCTGGTCAGAGCTGAACTCAGGCGCGATCATCATGACCGGAGCCGGACCGGGATCGGCCATCGGAACTGAGCCGCTGCAGCTGCAACTTGAGTACAGCGACGAGCTGATGCGGCACGCGCGGCTGACCTCGGGCCACTGGCCCGGCGACGACACCATCCGGGCCGGCGTGACGACCTTCCAGGTCGCGCTGACGCCGGCCAGCGCGAGACTGTTTGCGCTGCACGTGGGTTCTCAGCTCAGTCCCGGGCCAGGCAGAGTCCTCGCGGTTACCGGCATCATCACCCCGGTCGACCCCGGTTCGGCTTTCTGGTCACAGTTCGGCAGCGCAGCGACGCCCGTCCTGATCAGCACCAACCAGACCAGTTACTGGATCGGCGGGGCCTTCGTCGGACCGCAGGAGCTACTCGCGGCCGCGATGGTGAATTTCGCCGCGTCGCAGGTGAGTTGGTCCTACCCGGTCGACCTGCGACACGCCACGGCCGCCCAGGCGGCGAGCGTGCTGAGCACGCTAACCGCAGCGGCTAGCCAGGGCGCGGCCCAGCTGACCGGCCCGGGCAGCAGTGGCGCAAGCTTCACCGTCAGCTCTGGCCTTACGCCGACGCTCACGTCGTTCGTGGCAGGTCAGGCAACCGTTGACGTCATCGCGTCGCTGCTGTTCGTCAGCCTCGCCGTGGTCGGCCTGGTTGTGCTGCTCATGGGTACGCAACTGGTTGCGGACCGGCGTCGCGATGAGTTCGCCACGATGGCGGCTCGCGGCGCTACCGGCAGGCAGCTCGGCTGGCTCGTGCTCCGCGGACAGGCTCTCGTCGTCCTGCCCGCCGCCGCGATCGCCGCCGGGCTCGCGGTAGCGGTCACGCCAGCGGGCGGGACAACGCAGGCTTGGTGGCTCGCTGGGCTGACCACAGGATCTGCCCTCGCCGCTCCCGCGCTGCTGGTGACCCGCCGCGCTGCGAACCGCGGCGGCGTGCGCCCGGCAAGACGTGACCGGCGGCGGCTGCTTGCCGGTCGCCGGCTCATTGCTGAGCTGACGCTGACCGCGTGCGCCGTGACTGGCCTGGTCGTGCTCCGGCAGCAGGGGCTGGCCACGGACGGACACGTCGACGTGCTCACCAGCGCCGCGCCCGTGCTGGTGGCGGCGCCCGTCGCCATCGTAGTGATCCGGCTCTGCCCACCGGTCTTGCGCGCATTCCGGCGGCTGGCCAGCGCTGGGCGTGGTCTGATCGCTTTCCTCGGCCTCGCGCGCGCGGCCGAGATGGCGCGCCGCGCGCTGCTGCCGGTATTCGCGCTCGTCCTCGCGCTCGCCGTGGTGGCCTTCGGCGGTGCCGTGGTCCGCAGTATCGGTCAGGGCGAGAGCGCCGCGGCGTGGCAGCTGACCGGAGCCGACGCCGCCGTGGGCTCGCCGGCGAGCACGACCGCGCTACTCTCCTCGGCGCAGCGAGCCGTCGCCGCGGCTCCCGGCGTGCGGGCGATTGCGCCGGTCATCGAGGAGCAAGCGCAGACCGGTCAATACGGCACGAGCGGCCTGTCCCTGAGCGTCGCGGTGGTAAGCCCGCGTCAGTACGCCGCGGTGCTGGCCGACACGCCGAATCCGGCCTTCCCCGCTGGCACGCTGGCCAGCACCGGATCCGGTGCTGGACCGCTGCCGGTGCTGGCAAGTCCCGCGGCGGCAGCGGCACTGCGCGGGTCAGCGGGCGTCCTGACGATCGGCACCCGGACGGTTCGGGTACGGATCGTCGGCCAGCTCGCCAGCACGGCGGCCGCTCCGGCTGACACCCCATTCGTGGTGCTCCCGCGCTGGGCGGCCGGACCCAGCCTGCCACCGCCCACCTTGCTGCTGCTCGCCGGGCGCGGCATCAGCCAGCGGCAGCTGAGCGCCATCGTGGCCCGGAGTGCACCGGGAGCCGCAGTCACCGTGCGGTCGACCGAGTTCGCCGCGCTGCGCGCCGCTCCGCTGCCGCGCGCGACCGTGCAGATTTATACGGCCGGAGCCGCTGCCGCAGCCCTGTTGTGCGTGCTGATCGTGCTGATCTCACTGATCCTGGACGCGAGGAGCAGACAACTCTCCGACGCGCGCCTGGTCAGCATGGGGCTGTCCGGCTCGCAGGCGCACCAGGCCAGCGCGCTCGAGCTGAGTCCGTTCGTGCTAGCCGCCGCCGTCGGCGGGACCATCGCCACGGCGGTACTCGCCGCGTTGCTCGACCCGGTGCTCGACCTGTCGGGCTTGACCGCCAGCACACAGCCGGCGCAGCTCCAGTCGGGCATCCTGACTCCGCTACTGACGATCGCCGGACTCGTCGTGCTTGCGGCGATGACCATGCTCGGACAGGCCGCCGCCGCGCGGCGGCGTGCGGTCAGCGAGGCATTGCGGGTCAGCCAGTGATCCGCGGGGAGGAGCCGGTTATGGCCAGTCAGCTGCCAAGCGCCGATCGCGAGCCGGGGGCCGCGGCCCGAACGTCGGCGCCCCCAGCGCCGGCCGCGGCGGCCGGTATCGCCGAACTTGGCCGGGAAGCTGCTGCTGGCGTTCCGCGTGACGCCGATGCGATGATCGCGTGCGACCGGCTCGTCCGCATCTTCGCCACCGACGGCATCGAGGTCCAGGCGCTGCAGGGACTCGACCTGCTGGTCGCCGAGGGCGAACTGACGGCCATCGTGGGGGCCTCCGGCAGCGGCAAGTCCACGCTGATGAATATCCTGGCCGCGCTCGACGTACCGACCGCGGGATCGGTTCGGGTGGCTGGCCACGACCTGACGGCGCTGACCCCGCGAGAACGGACCCAGTACCGGCGCAGCGCCGTAGGGTTCGTCTGGCAGCAGGCCGAGCGCAATCTACTGCCGTACCTGACGGCGGCGCAGAACGTGCTGATGCCGATGCAGTTCAGCGCGGTGCCAAGGAGGATCCGCGGCCGGCGGGCCGGTGAGCTGCTGGATCTGTTCGGGGTGGCCTACTGCGCGGATCGTACCCCCGCCATGATGTCGGGCGGGGAACAGCAGCGGGTCGCCATCGCGACCGCGATGGCGAACGAGCCGGCCGTGCTGCTCGCGGATGAGCCGACCGGCGAACTCGACAGCGAAACGACACGTACCGTGGTCGACGCCCTGCGCACCGCGAACACCGAGCTCGGCGTCACCATCCTGGTGGTGACGCACGACCCGATGCTGTCCGGCCAGGTGCGCCGGACCGTTGCCATCAGAGACGGCCGCACCAGCAGCGAGACCCTGCGCAGGCACGACGCGGACACGGCCGACGCCCCCGCGCTCGCGGTCGAGTACGCGCTGGTGGACCGCGCGGGCCGGATACAGCTGCCACGGGACATGCTCGACGGGCTGCATATCCGGGAGCGAGTCCGGCTGGAGGCGGAGCCCGATCACATCGGCGTCTGGCCAGACATCGACGCGGACCCGCAGGGCTGACCAGGCCCGCCCGGCTTGGCCTGGTCCACGGCTGTGGCCGGCTTAGCCAGACACCCGCCAGCGGACCGGCAGCCCGTGCGCAGGCGCCGACCCCAGCACGCGGCGTTCCTGACCGGGCCAGGTCGTCAGCGTCACCCGGCAGCCGCCCGCGGCCGACTGCTCGAAGAATAGCCAGGCGAAACGTGCCTGCGGCGTCGCCGCAGCGCCGAGTTCGGCGATCCCAGCCACGAGCTCGGCCCGCTCGGCCTGGGTCAAATACTGCCGGAAGATCGAGTGCCACACGACGGTCCAGGTGCCAGCCACCAGCCGGGTCTGCGCCAGCGTTGCCGACGCGCGCTCGGCCCGCAAGTCGGCAGCGACCTGCGAGGCGATCCGAAGCGCCCCCCGCAGCCGCTCGAGCCGCTCGTGCTGATCTGGCCAGACGTAGGCCGTGAGCCGCAGCCTGCCGTCCTCCGTCAGCGGGTCAACCGGCGCAATGTCCCCGCCGATCCGCTCCACCACCTCGATCTGGCTGACCGGTGGCGCGCTGCCCTGCCAGCCGCCGGCCAGTACCACCGGGGACTGCGCATCGCCGTAGCTGCCCGCCGGACCAGGCACGCAGAACCAGTCGGCCCGCAGGTTCAGCCCGGCGCTCGTGCCGACCTCCACCAGCCGGATCGGCAGCCCGGCCTCGGCCGCGATGTGCCGGAGCCCACCGAGCAGCGCCGCGGCCCTGCCCACCTCGTTGGTCTGCGGCGGGTGGCCGAGCCACGACCGGACCTCGGCGTGGTGTTCGGCGAGCACCTGCTGGAACGCTGCCCACGCGCGGGGGCTGCCCGGCGCCCCTTCGGGGGTGCCGCCGGCGCTGGGATAGAGAGCAGCCAGTCCTGGCGCGCCGCCGGACAGAACTTGCGCGTGCACCCCGCCGAGCAAGCGAAGCGCCAGACCGCTGGCGAGCCGGTCGTCGAGGTAGCCGTCGAGAACGCGAGCCGTCACGCCGCCGGACTGCAGGTCGTCGGCGGTTTGCAGCAGCAGGTCACCGTAGAGCACGCTGCCCAGGTCCCGGCACGCGGCCGCCTGCAGCCGCAGCAGCCGCGCGGTGCGCGCCCGCGCGTCGTCGGGATCATCAGTGGCGTGCACGGTGAAACTGTACGTGCGGCCCCGCGGCGCCACCCTCCGCAGCTCGCTGGCCGCCTGTGGATCGCGCGGCGCTAGCCGGTCCTGAGACGCTGGCCGCCGTCCACGGTCAGCGCCACCCCGGTGATGAATCCGGCCTGCGGGGATGCCAGGAAAAGCGCGGCTTCTGCCACGTCCCAGCCCGTTCCCATCTTGCCGAGCGGAACCCTGGAGTCCCGTTGTGCGATCACCTGGTCTCGGCTCATCCCGTCCCTGCCTACCCGGGACTCGATTGCCATGGGAGTGTTCATCAGGCCCGGCAGAATGCAGTTCACGCGGATGCCGTCCGGGGCGTACGTGCTAGCCAGGTTTTCCGTTAGCGCGATGACGCCTGCCTTCGAGGTCTTGTAGGCAATGTTCGGGTAGTCGAGCACCGCAGCGATCGATGAAATGTTGACGATCACGCCTGACTTCTGGGCCTGCATGACCGTGAGCGCGTGCTTGCACGTCAGCACCATGCCGCGCAGGTTGATCGCGGTGATGAGATCGAACGCGTCGCTGGTGATATCCGCGACGGGACTGTCGCCGGCAGCGAGGCTGACTCCCACGTTGTTGTGCAGAATGTCGATGCGGCCTAGTCGGCCAACGGTCTCGGCGATGAATCGCTCGATGTCCTGTTCCACGGTGATGTCGGCTGCCAGCGCCAGCGCGCTGCCGCCTTCCGCCGTGATGGCACTCACTGTGGCGCGGGCCGCGTCGAGATGACGGTCGACGGCGACCACGTGCGCGCCCTCGCGACCGAACAGGATCGCTGTGGCGCGGCCATTGCCTATGGTCTGGCCAGGCGTCTGGCCCGCGCCAGCGACGATAGCGACCTTGCCATCAAGACGACCCATGTCATCGCTCCGGACTTCGCAGGGAGACACCGCCATCGACAGGCAGCACGACGCCGGTTATGTACCGGGCCTCGTCCGAGGCGAGAAAGACCGCCGCGTTCGCGACGTCCCACGCCGTGCCCTCGATGCCGAGCAGCGATGCCTTCCGGCGCCGTTCGCGCAGCTCGGGGCTCATGCCCGCGGAGTACACCATCGGGGTGTAGATCGGACCCGGTGCGATGCAGTTGACGCGGACCCCGGCGCCCGCGTGGTCCACCGCCATTGCCCGAGTCAGCGCGATGACGGCGCCTTTGGCAGTGCTGTACGGTGTCAGCCCGCGGGGCCGGAACGCCGAGATCGAGGAAGTGTTGATGATCGCCCCGCCGGCGTGCGAGAGGTACGGCAGCGCGGCGGCGCTGGCGAGGGCGATCGTCTTGACGTTGACGGTCATGACTACATCCCATTGCTGCCAGTCCGCCCCGAGAATCGTCCCGGCACCCTCGACGCCGACGTTGTTGTCGAGGATGTCGAGGCGGCCCCAGGTGCTCGTGGCGTGAGCGGTCATCTCACGACAGCTGTCCGGGGCGGTGATGTCGGCCACGTGCGCCTCCGCAATGCCACCCTCGCCCTCGATGAGGGCGACTGTCTGCTCAGCGGCGGCCGGATCCCGGTCCACGACGAGCACACGCGCGCCGTGTCGGGCAAACAACACGGCAGTGGCCCGGCCGGTGCCGAATCCGTCGGCGCGTGACCCAGCCCCGGTCACGATGGCCACCTTGCCGTGCAGGCGAGCGAGGCCGGTCGCTGGGTAGTCGGCGACCTCGCCGGACTCGGCCGTCACGGGGACTCCGTCCGGTCGGAGCTGCTTCCTGGCTGCTTGTCCGGCGCAGCAGGCCAGCCCGGGAAGAAGGTCAGGTACTGCTCGTAGGCTGCCTCGGTGTCGACCGCCAGCGCGGCCAGCAGCCGCACCACCATGTTGTAAAAAGAGATGACGACGATGAGCTCGACGGCGGCCGGCAGGCCTAACTCGCGGCTCAGCAGCTGCCAGTCGGCGTCGGCGAGCTCGCCGCGCAGCGTTAGTTCGCGGGCTGCGGTGAGTACCGCTACCTCAAGCTCGGTGAAGTGCTCCGTGCCCTGCTCACGGAGCACCTGCGCGATGCCGCGCAGGTCGGCCGGCGTCACGCCGAACTCGAGCCCGATCTTTGCGTGGTGGCTGACCTCGTACGGCGCCTCGGCCGACAGGCCTACCGCGAGAATGGCCAGCTCCCGAAGCCGCGGATCGGCGCAGCCGTGATATCGGATCCAGGTGCCGAAGTCCGACAACTGCCGCAGGGCACCCGGGTTGTGCGCAAGCGCACGGAACAGGTTAATCGGGCGGTCGAGCAACTGCCTGTCGGCAGCCTCCATATCGCCCGCAGCTAAGTACGGAACCCTTGCCACGTCCCTCCCTCCTCCGCCCGGACGGCATGCTCACCTCCGCGGCCGAGCACGACGCTGATCTTGTCCGGGAGGAAGGCTGCCACCAGGATCGCCCGATCGGGCGCGGAAAGCCATATCGCGGCGCTCGGTCCGGTGCGGACAAGCACGAGAACGTCCTGCAATAGAACCGGGCCCCTCCAAGTATGAGTTGGAGGGGCCCGGCCTGCCGCACCCCGCTTAGTCGCCGATGACTCGGCGACGCCGCGCGGCGCGACTTGGGGGCACAGCGGAATCCGGTGGCAAGTCGCGGTTACCCGGCTATGCCGTCCGCGGATTGCTCCGGGGCGGAATCCGTCATGACCGTGGAGAATTTGTACTGCCAACTGCCCGGCCCGCGCAAGCGTTTCCGCAGAACATTTCAAGATTTTCTTTGAGTGGCTGAGGTGACCGGCCGACGACAATTCTGGCGAGATCTTAACGATTCGGCACGGACCGGCCCGAACGATTCCTTGCAGCGGGGCGGAGACGAGTTTGTCCCGGACAGCCGTGAGGCCCCCACATGTATGAGATGCAGGGGCCTCACGTGGCCCAACCGTGGCTCTGACCTGCCGATTGCTCGACTGGCGCCTTCCCCGGCTAAGCCGGCCTCCCAACCTGCTAGCCCGTGTAAGGACCGGTCGCCCGGACCTCGCAGCTACCCTCCGAGTTACCTCTGAGGTGGCCCGCCGTTAGGTGGTGAGTCATTTTCTACTGCCTCGGCTGCCCATCACGCAAGGGGTTCTGAGAACCCTTTCAAGATTCTTTTTCTCCTCCACAAGAAATCGTCCGTTATCCCCCGAGGCGGTCTCTTGTCCACCAAGTATCCACATGGATATGCACAAGCTGGGGGTATCGGCCGTGCTGGCGAGCCCGGCACTGAACCCGCGGGGCGAGCGGCTCACCTGGCTGCCCGCCGGGCGGTCAGCGCGGCGGGCGTAGCGCCATGGGACGCGTATCTTCCTCGGCGGACCGCAGCTCAGCGTCGGCCGACGTTGCCGTCGCTGTCGCGGTGGCGCCGCCCGCGGGCACCCGATAGGTTTCCGAGGCGCCGGCCGGGCGCTGACCGGGCACGGCCGGCCGGTGCTCTGGGATCGGCATGAGCTGTCGTCCGCCCTCGACCGCCTGGAAGCTTCCGCCGCGAACCTCGGTGCGGAGGTCGGTGCTAAAGCGTCCCCGGCTCGGATGCGCGTTCGCGTAGAAAACCAGTGAGAGCCAGGTAATGAGCGCCAGCGCGATGACGATGGGCAACACGATGACCGCAGTCGTCGAACCCGTCATGGTCGATCACCCCCGCTGTCGCCATACCCAGGGACCATCCGGCATACCCGGCGAGCACAGGGCCATCACAGTCCCCACGAGCATCAGCAAACACCGACAAGAAGCGGCAAAGACGACTTTGGGGGGCCGGGCGACTTCGGGTGACCAGTGCAGCGGGCGGGCCGGCGCAGCGGACAGCCAGTGCAGCGG
>JBAUAR010000509.1:0-1972 GCA_049675875.1 Streptosporangiaceae bacterium | reverse complement strand
CGGCTGCGATATGCCCGAACTAGCGGGGAACGCCGACGCTGGTGTTCGCGGCGCCTCGCCCGCCGCAGCCCTGGCGGTCCACGCAGCGTGGCTTGCCTGCTCGTGCTGCCGTCGTACCGCGAGGACGGCGGCGAGGTACGCAGCGGGTGGCGTGCCTGGTGGCGGCGGCGGGCTAACCTCGGCGGCCACCGCGGTGGCCAGCTGTACGCCGAGCGCATCCCTGGCGCCCGGCTGAAGCTCGCTGAACCTGCGCAGGTAGCTGCCCGCCGCCTCGGCGGTCTGTACCGACAGCCCGGAGACCTGCAGCGACTGCGCCCAGGTCACTAGCGGCGGCGGTACTTCGGCGAGGTACGCCGGGAGCGCCTGCCGGGCCGGGGTCCGTTCCTGCACGACGTAGGTGCCGGCGAAGCAGTCGCCGACGCGCTTGCCGCGATCGCTGACGATGGAACAGATCAGCGCTACTGGGGCCAGCGCCCAGATCTCGATCGCCCCGGTCAGGCCGCGCACGAGTGCCTGCCGGAACCGAACGGGACTGCCGTCGTCGCCGACGACCCGCAGGCCGAGCGCGAGCTTGCCGAGCGTTTTGCCCCGGCTCAGCGTCTCGAGCACGGTCGGGTACCCGACGATCACGAGGACAGCGATGGTCAGCGTCGCGGCGGCGGCATAGTCGCCGCTGTGGGGTGCCGTCAGGCCTAGCAGTGCCACCGTCGCCGCCAGTAGCACCGCGCCCTGCACGAGCACGTCGATGAGCAGCGCTGCGATGCGGCTCGGGAACCGCGCAGCCGGCAGCTCCAGGGCGACCGCCTCGCCGGTGACGATCTCGGCCATGACCGCTCCTCGCTGGCCCACAGAACCGGGGAAAGACTACCGGGCCGGGCGTTACTGTGCCGTCGTGGACGTCGATGCTTTCGCGGCCGCGCACCAGCCGGAGTGGGACCGGCTCGCGGCGCTCGTTCGCCGCCGTCGGCGGCTGACCGAGGACGAGGTGGACGAGCTGATCGCCTGTTACCAGCGGACGGCCACGCATCTGTCCGCGCTGCGGAGCGACGGGCTCGACCCGGCGCTGACCGCCCGGTTGTCCGGCCTGCTCGGCCGCGCCCACGCAGCCGTGACGGGTGCTCACAATCCAGCGTGGCGCGCCATCGGCGAGTTCGCCGCGGTGTCGTTCCCCGCGATGGCCTATCGAGCCCGCTGGTGGTGGCTCGCCACCGCCGCCGGAACGCTGCTGGTCGCGCTCGCGGCCGGCCGGTGGATCGCCGCCTCGCCGTCGGTGCAGGCGAGCCTGCTGCCGCACTCGCAGGTCGCGAGCCTGGTGAACCATCAGTTCCGCGCGTACTACTCGCAGGACACCGCGTCCGCGTTCGCGCTCAAGGTGTGGACCAACAATGTCTGGGCGGCCGCTGAATCTCTGGTCCTCGGCGCGTTCCTCGGCGTCGGGACCGTGTACGTGCTGCTGGTCAACGCGCTGAACCTCGGCGTGGACGGTGGCCTGATGATCGGGTACGGCAAGGCGGGCGAGTTCTTCACGCTCATACTGCCGCACGGGATGCTCGAGCTGTCGGCGGTCTTCCTGGCTGCCGCGGGCGGGCTGCGAATGGGCTGGGCGATCATCGACCCGGGGCCACGCCGGCGGCGGCAGGCGCTGGCCGAGGAAGGCAGGGCGACCGTGACGATCGTCCTCGGCCTCGTCGTGGTGCTAGCCGTATCGGGAGTGATCGAGGCGTTCGTAACGCCATCCGGGCTGCCGTCCTGGGCGCGGATCGGCATCGGGGCCGTCGCCGAGACCGCTTTCCTGAGCTACGTGATCGTGGCGGGCCGGCGGGCCGAGCGCCGCGGCCGCACCGCGGATATCGCCGACGCCCCGCAGCACGCACCCGTCCGGGGCTGACCGGCTACAGCCGGCCCGCCGCCTTAAGGGCCAGGTAGGCGTCGGCCAGCGCCGGCGCCAGCTCGTCCGGCGGAACATCGACGA
>JBAUAR010000508.1:0-12762 GCA_049675875.1 Streptosporangiaceae bacterium | reverse complement strand
GCCGAGGCAGCCAGAGCTGCCGCCCGACCCCGGCGACCCTGGCCGGGCGCGCATAGCCGAGCGCATCGTCGCCACCTGCTTCATCCTGGCGATGCTGGCCGGCTTCGGCTTCCTGGTGGCCTACGCGCTCATCGGCGTGGGCTCCATCACCGACGTGACGCACTCCAACCTGGCTCTTGGCAGCTGCCTGTCGCTGGTGTTCCTGCTACTCGGCGCCGGCGCAGTGATCTGGGTCCGGCACCTGATGCCCAACGTCGAGATCACCGAGCAGCGGCACCCGATGCGGTCGACCGAAGCCGAGCGGGCGGCGTTCAAGGAGACCTTCGAGGAAGGCGCGGCCGCGAGCCAGTTCGTGAAGCGGCCGCTGGTCCGCCGCACCCTTATTGCCGCGACGCTGCCGCTGGCGATAGCGCCGATCTTCCTGCTGCGCGATCTGGGCCCGCTGCCGGGTACGAGCCTGGACACCACCGTCTGGCGCAAGGGCCTGCGGCTGCTCGCCTACGGCACCGGGCGGCCGATCACCGCGGCGGAGTTCAGCTCGCCCGGCTCGCTCATCAGCGTCGGGCCCGAGGGCTACCTGGGCAATGACGACGCGATGGCCAAGGCCGCCGTCATCATCATCAAGTTCCGGCCCGGCCAGCTCGTGTTCGGGCCGCCGGCCCGGCCGGGGGCCCCCTCGACGCCGAACAAGGTGGTCCCGAACTGGACGGTCAATAACATCGTCGCCTACTCCAAGATCTGCACGCACGTCGGCTGCCCGGCGGCGCTGTACGAGCAGACGACGCACCACATTCTGTGCCCGTGCCATCAGTCGACGTTCGACGCCACCCAGGGCGCTAGGGTGATCTTCGGCCCGGCCACCAGGGCGCTGCCGCAGCTGCCGATCGGGGTGGACTCGGAGGGCTTCCTCATCGCGACCGGCCCCTTCAACGAGCCGGTTGGCCCGAGCTTCTGGGAGCGGTCATGAGCGTCGAGCGGGCGCTAGAGGGCACGGGGAACTGGCTGGACGACCGGCTGCACGGAGCCCGTGGCGTGCGGGTGCTGCTGCGGAAGGTCTTTCCCGACCACTGGTCATTCCTGCTCGGCGAGATCGTCCTCTACTCGTTCATCATCCTGCTGCTGACCGGCACCTTCCTGACGTTCTGGTTCCAGCCCAGCATGACCGACGTCATCTATCACGGCTCCTACATCCCGCTACGCGGCGTCCGGATGAGCGAGGCGTACGCGTCGACCCTGAAGATTAGCTTCGACGTCCGCGGCGGCCTGCTGATGCGGCAGATCCACCACTGGGCCGCCGACTTGTTCATGGCTGGGATCTTCGCCCACATGATCCGAATCTTCTTCACCGGCGCCTACCGCAAGCCCCGCGAGATCAACTGGCTCATCGGCATCGTGCTGCTGACGCTCGGCCTGCTCGAGGGCCTGTTCGGCTACTCGCTGCCGGACGACCTGCTGTCCGGCGCCGGCCTGCGGATTCTCGAGGGCGTCACGCAGTCGATTCCGATCGTCGGCACGTACCTCGCGTTCTTCCTGTTCGGCGGGCCGTTCCCGGGCAACCAGATCATCCCCCGGCTGTACATCCTGCACGTGCTCCTCATCCCCGCCTTGATCCTGGCGCTGGTCACTGTGCACCTGTTCCTGATGTTCCACCAGAAGCACACCCAGATGCCGGGCAAGGGCCGGACCAACGAGAACGTCGTCGGCGCGCCGACGTACCCGTACTTCATGGCCAAGACCGGGGCGTTCTTCTTCTTCACCTTCGCGGCGACAACGCTGGCCGCGACCTTCACGCAGATCAACCCGATCTGGCTGTACGGGCCGTTCAACCCCGTCGCCATGTCGGCCGGCTCGCAGCCCGACTTCTACATGGGCGCGCTCGAGGGCGCGCTGCGCATCATGCCGGCCTGGCAGTGGGTGCCATTTGGGCACACGTTCGCGTTCAACGTGTTCATACCCGCGCTGCTGCCGCTTGGGCTGATCTTCGGCGGCGCCGCGGCCTGGCCGTTCCTCGAGCAGTGGATCACCGGGGACAGGCGGGAGCATCACATCACCGACCGACCGCGGAACGCGCCCACGAGGACCGCGATCGGCATCGGGGTGATCACTTTCTACGGTGTCCTGTGGGCCGAGGGCGCCAACGACATCATCGCCGACCATCTCGATGTCCCGTTGTACTGGACCACCTGGTTCGCGAGGGTCGGCATTTTCGTGGGCCCGGCTATCGCCTACATCATCACCAAGCGCGTCTGCATCGGGCTGCAGCGCAAGGACAACCACCTGATCGAGCACGGCCTCGAGACCGGGATCATCCGGCAGCTGCCCGGCGGGGAGTTCATCGAGGAGACCAGGCCCGTCGACGAGGAGCGCCTGGCGGTGCTGCTGTCACGAGCCGCGCATCCGGCCCTGCCGCCCGCCGACACCACCGAGACGGAGGTGCCACCGGCCGGCATGCGCGGCGGACTCGGCCGGGTGCGCGAGCGACTCTACAGCGTCGTCACCGAGAGCGCCCCCATGCCCAACGGGGCTCATGGGAACGGGCACGGCAACGGCCACGGCGACGGCCAGCTCGGGGCCGGTGAGCTGGGCGGCCACGGCGACGAGGCCGCGAACGCCGCGGGTACCGCAACCTCATCGGGCGAGCCCCAGCGCGGCGACGATAGCCACTAAGGCGGCACGGCGGGCCGCCCGTGCTGCCCTCATGACGCCCGTGCTGCCCTCATGACGCCCGTGCTGCCTTCATGGCTAAGGGCCGCTGGGACCAGGACACGGATGGCGCCAGCCGCGAGCGCTAATGACCCAGTCCGCCGCGATCGGGTGGTACCTCGCTCGCGCCAGGCCACCCCCGCGAGCGCACCCAGCATGATCACCACTCCTATCGCGATCAGCAAGGACATGATCGCGAACACCACGCCGATCGAACCGTATTTGCGGTAGTCCGAGGTAATCGAGCTCGAGATCGTCAGCCGGAAGATGAGCGCCATCCCGAGCCAGCAGATGCCTGTTGCCAGCGCCGATGGAAACAGCTGCCGCCAGGCCAGCCGGCCGGCCAGCAGCAGCCACATAGAGAACCACCAGAACGCCGTCGCTCCGATCGCCGACACGATCGCGACCAGAGCGGGCCCGCCGACGCTGCTCAGCCCGGGGTATACCCACGCCTCTATGAAGGTCGCACCGATCGCAGCCGCCAGCCACCCGGCACGTTGCGGCATGTTGCTGAACCCGCGGCCCTTCGCCTCAAAGACCCGCTCGTAGAGCTCCTGAATCGCCGCAGCGGCAGCGATCCCGCCGACGATAAGGAAAACCCAGCTCAGGTCGTTCACTGCCGCTGACGTCGCCGTGGGCGATGTGAACGCCTGCCGTACGGCGTAGGCAGCTTGCCCGGTCAGGCCGAATCGCCTGATGAAGCCGGAAGCGTGACTCCGGCCTGCCAGCGACTGGAGGACGAGGAGGAACGGGACGAAACACAAAAGCAGCACAGCAGCGAACAACATGCCCCGGTTGATCACCTCCGCCGACTGGAGACGGCGTGCCAGGGCCGACTGCTGCCAGTACTCCCGGCGGTCCGCTGCCGTCGTCCGCAGCCGACGCCACCCGGCTGACAGCCGACGCCACCCGGCTGACAGCCGCCGGTGCCACTGCGGGCGTGGATGTGCCACCCCAGCATCGTGCGCTATGGGCGCAGCCGCGCCCGCAGCTGGGCCGCCAGTCACCGGCGAGCGCTCAGAGGGCGGCCGGATGCCGATAAGTCCAATCACGGCAGCCGAATGCTTGGCAGGGTGGACTAGTGACCGGAACAGCAGGAGCCGCGCCGTCCGTCATGCGGCGAATTCGGGCTCGCCAGGAACTGCAGCTCGCTGCTGCGCTCGGGAAGGCCGACCGGCAGCTGGCCGCGAGATGGTGGGCACTGCTGACGCTCCGCGGGCTGCTGCCAGCAGGGTTCTCCATCGCCACCGGAGTGCTCGTCGGCGTCATCCAGCACCGCTCCAGCCTCGTTGTGCCGCTGGCGGTCGTAGGCG
The DNA here is from genome assembly GCA_049675875.1 of Streptosporangiaceae bacterium. Taxonomy (GTDB): domain Bacteria; phylum Actinomycetota; class Actinomycetes; order Streptosporangiales; family Streptosporangiaceae; genus JAJYUU01. The sequence continues at coordinate 8,746 of JBAUAR010000508.1, read as the reverse complement.
TCCTGTTCGTCCTGCTCCAAGTCCTCGGCCCGCTGCACACAGCGGTCAGCGCAAACCTCGGCGACCGGACGGCGGCCTGGCTGTACGACCAGCTCACCGTGGCATGCGTGTCGGTACCCGGTATCGGTCACCTCGAAGACCCTGACCTGGCCACCGATCTGCAAGTAGCCCGCGACTTCGACCGCGGGATGACTGCGCCGCCACTGTCGACGTCGATGGACTTCATCGCGGGCGGGCTGGTGAACATGCTGGCGGGGCTGGCCCAGGCCTGCGTGCTCTTTGGATTCGCCTGGTGGGCGCCGTTCGTGCTAGCCGGGGCCTGGCTCTCGACGCACTGGCTGCTGCGTGAGAGCGCGGTCTGGAAAGACCGCAACACCGACGAGGTGCGGCAGGCGCAGCGTGACGCCGACTACGCCTACCGGCTCGCCGTCGACCCGCCCGCCGCCAAGGAACTGCGGGTCTTCGGCCTTCCGGACTGGGTGCTGGACCGGTTCACCATTTCCCGCCGGAGGCTGCACCGGCTCCAGTACGAAGCGACGAGGATGCGCGAACGCTCGGTACTGGCCAGCCTCGCCCTGGTACTTGCCGCGAACGTGCTGGTGCTGTGGATGGTCGGCGCCGCTGCGCTCGACCACCGGCTCGCGCTGAGCGGGCTTATCGTCTATGCCTCGGCCGCGGTCGGCACCTCGGCGATCGCTTTCGGCGGCCTGAACTGGGCGCTGGATGGCACAGCCGCGCCGGTCGCCGCGGTCGCGAGGCTCAGCGCAGCGATGGGCCGGGCTGGGACGGTGGCGCCAGGAAGCCGGCCAGCCGACCGCATGCCGGCGCATCAGATCAGAATCCGCGATGTCACCTTCGCCTACCCGGCAGCACCCGACCGGCCGGTGCTCAGCGGTCTCGACCTCGAGATTCCGGCCGGAACCTCCATCGCCATCGTCGGGCAGAACGGCGCGGGCAAGACCACGCTCGCCAAGTTGCTCTGCCGCCTTTACGACCCCCAGTCAGGCACGATCGAGGTTGACGGCGTCGACCTGCGAGAACTCGACCTGGAGTCGTGGCGCCGCCGCGTCACGGCCGTCTTTCAGGACTTCGTCCGGTTCGAGATGACGCTCCGCGAGAACGTCGCGCCGGAGGCTGCACTCGCCGCTACCGACGGGACCAGCGCGGCACTGGACGTGCTGCTGTCAGCCGCGCTGGCCGATGCGGGAGCAGGCAGCCTGGCCAGCCTGGACACGGTGCTGGCCAAGGGCTATGCGGGCGGCAGCGAGCTGTCGGGCGGGCAATGGCAGCGCGTCGCGCTGGCCCGCGCGCTCACCGCGGTCCGGCTCGGAGCCGGCCTTGTCCTGCTCGACGAGCCGACCGCTCAGCTTGACGTCCGCGGCGAGGCAGAGATCTTCGAGCGGATTCTCGCCGCCACCAGATCATGCACGACCGTCCTGATCTCGCACCGGTTCTCTACCGTGCGACAGGCTGACAAGATCGCCGTCGTGGCAGACGGCGCGGTGGTCGAGCTCGGCAGCCACGACGAGCTGATGAGCCAGCGCGGCCGCTACTGGACGATGTTCACCCTGCAGGCACAGCGGTTCGCGCAGGGCACGCCGGAAGAAGGCGAGGAAGAGGTGACCTTCGATGTCCTCGCCTGACCACGCGCAAGGCGCCACCGCAGGAGTCGACGGCGCAGCTCAGGCAGCTCCCGACGGTCCGGGCACGCTGCCGCCACCACTGTCGTCCATGTGGCGGCTGTGCCGGCTCGGCTTCCGCCATGAGCCCGCCTTGATGGGCGTCTCGTTCGTGCTCGCTCTCCTCGCGGCGCTGCCCGATGCGCTGCTGGCAGTCTGGTTCACGCTGCTGGGCCAGGGCCTTATCGAGCACAAGCCTGGACTGCTCAGGTTCGGGGTCATCGCGCTGGCAGTCTCGGTGGTCTTGACCTGGCTGCTGCAGACCGTGTCGACGCGGCTGCAGCGGCGCTTCAGGGACAAGGTCACGATCGCGCTCGAGTCGCACGTCGCCCGCCTGCAGGCCAGCATCTCCACGATCGCGCATCAAGAGCGACCCGAGTACCTCGACCGGCTCTCGGTGCTGCGCGAGCAGATCTTCACCCTGGATCACATGTACATGTCGGTGTTTTCCACCGCAGGCTGGATCCTACGGCTGGCCGTGACGGTGGCGCTACTCGCCCATGTCAACCCGGTGCTGATCCTGCTGGTCGTCTTTGCCGTCCCGACAGTCGCCGCCACGTCATGGCGCCCGGTGGTAGAGCGAGCCGCGCAAGAGCGTGGCGCCCAGGCCGACCGCCATGCCCGGCACCTGTTCGCGCTGTCGACCACAGCATCGTCCGGCAAGGAGCTGCGGGTGCTCGGCATCGGCACGGTGCTCGCCAGCCGACGGCGCGCCTCCTGGGAACGCTGGTATGGCCCGGTCGCCGCGGCGCGTTCGGTGTCCTCGGCCTGGTACGCAGCCGGGTGGGCGCTGTTCGCGCTCGGCTATGTCGGCGCGATCGTCCTGGTGGCGGCCGGCCGGCACGCGAGCCCCGCCGCAGCGATCCTGGTGCTCACCGCCGGGGCCAGACTCTCGTCCTACCTCGGCGGCACGGTCAGTGAGATCGGCTTCCTGCGCGGCATCTGGATGGACGGCTCGCAGCGGCTGGCCTGGCTGGAGGACTACGCGAGCGCGACCGCGCAGCACGCCGATCTGCCCGCGCCGGCCAGCATTGCCGACGGGATTCGGCTCGATCACGTCACCTTCAGCTATCCGGGCTCGGACCGCCCGGCCCTGCACGACGTTGACCTGTTCCTTCCCGTCGGCTCGGTCATCGCAGTGGTCGGGGAGAACGGCGCGGGCAAGACCACGCTGGTCAAGCTGCTGGCCAAGCTCTACGCTCCGGCGGCTGGGCGCATCCTGGTCGACGGCACCGACCTGGCCCGCATCGACCCGGCCCGCTGGCGAGACCACCTGGCGGGCGCCTTCCAGGACTTTTTCCGCTTCGAGTTCCGGGCCGGGCAAACGATCGGCCTCGGCGACTTGCCCCGGCTCGATGTCGAGGCAGCACTGCTGACCGCGATAGACCGGGCAGGCGCGCGGGATGTGGTCGAAAAGCTGCCGTCCGGCCTGGCTACCCAGCTCGGGCCGACCTGGCAGGACGGGGTGGACGTGTCGTACGGCCAATGGCAGAAGCTCGCCCTGGCGCGCGGCTTCATGCGTGATGAGCCGCTGCTGACGGTGCTGGACGAGCCCACCGCAGCACTCGACGCCGAGACCGAGCACCAGCTATTCGAGCGGTACGCCAGCCGCGCTCGCGAGCACCGGCAGGGCGGGAGCATGACGATCCTGGTGTCGCACCGGTTCAGCACCGTGCGGATGGCCGACTTCATCGTCGTGCTCGACGGTTCGCGGGTGGCCGAGACGGGCTCCCACGACGAACTGATGGCCGCCGACGGCCGGTACGCCGAGCTCTACCGGATCCAGGCCCGGGCCTACCAGTGACCACTCGTCGCCCGGATTCGTTCAACGAGGTCGCGGCGCTCTACGAAAAGGCGCGGCCGCTCTATCCGCAGGCAGTCATTGACGATCTGGTTGCGCTCACCGGCGTTCAGCCCGGCGACCGGGTTCTGGAGATTGGCTGCGGTACGGGTCAGGTCACGGTTCCGCTGGCCAGGCTTGGCGTGCGGGTTACCGCGCTGGAGCCGGGGCCAGATCTCGCCGCGATCGCCCGGCTCAATCTCGCGGCCTACCCGGACGCCGGGGTCGTCGAGCGCAGGTTCGAGGACTATGAGCTGCCGCAGGCACGGTTCGACCTCGTGGTCTCGGCCACGGCCTTCCACTGGGTCGATCCCGCGATCAGGGTGACGAAGGCAGCGGCGGCCCTGAAGGCCGGCGGCCACCTGGCCATCATCCACACTCACTGGGGCGTCGGTACGCAGCGCGACGCGTTCAGCGCGCGCAGCCAGTCCTGCTACGAGCGCTGGGAGCCGGACGCTCTGCCCGGCTTCGTGCCGCCAGTCATCGCCGACCTGCCGGCCACCCGGCCCGAACTAGCGGACTCGCCAAGCTTCGCCGCGATCGAGCACCGCCTGTACGAGCAGGTAAACCACTACTCCACGGCCAGCTACCTCGACCTGCTCCGCACCTTCTCGAACATCCAGGGACTCGACGCCGCCGCCCGTGACGGCCTGCTTGCCTGCCTCGGCCAGCTGATCAACGGCGATTTCGACGGCAATCTCGCCCGCTCGGACACCAGAGAGCTGTGGCTAGCCAGAGCCATCGGCGCGACGGCATGATCGAGCCTGCGCCGGGATCACTACCGATCCCCGCGGTCACGCCGTCATCACCGTTCCGTTTGACCCGGACGAGGTCTGGGGCGTTAAAGCGGTGCATCACGTGAACGGCACGGTCAACGGCTGCCGGGTACGGGTGACGATTGCGCCCGGCGACAGCGGCTGGGCGTTCACCCTGAACCCGTCGAGGATGCAAGGCCTGGGCATTGGGGCGGGCTCCGAGGTGATCGTTGAACTGGCGCCGGAAGGCCCGCAGCCCCGTGATCTTGCCGACGACATCTCCGCAGCACTGGCGGCCAGCCCGGCCGCCGGGGCATTCTTCGACACGCTGGCGCAGTTCTACCGCCGGGCCTATCTCCGTCACATCGACGCAACGACCCGTCGGCCAGACCTCCGCGCGGCGCGGATTGCCGAGGTGGTAGGCCCGCTCGCGGACCGGATCAAGGAACGGCCGCGATCGTCGGCACCATAGCGTCATCACCGGCGTCCGCACCGGCCCGCGGGCGTCCCGAAGCAGCGCCGCGGTAGCAGACCTCCCCCTGGCCGGAGGGCCAGTGAGGCGTCAGTGCGCGTAGTTGCCGCGGTAGTACTCGAAGACGAACCCGATGACGGCCAGGACCAGCATCAGCATCCCGATGAGGAACAGCCACCAGCCGATAGCCAGGCCGATCGCCGCCGTCGCCGCGGCCAGGCCGACGAACAGCGGCCACCAGCTGTGCGGGCTGAAGAAGCCCAGCTCCCCCACGCCCTCATCGACCTCACCGTCCGGGCTGTCCTCCGGCCGCTCCGGCAGCCGACGGCCGGTGAACAGGACGTAGAAGCCCACCAGGAAGGCCAGGGCGACGGCTAGCGCCAGCGCCGTGCTGCCTGTCGGGTCATGGGAGAAGTACCAGTAGACGATGTCAGACGCGCCGAAGAACACGGCGCAGCCCAGGAACAGGTACGCCTCTACTTTCACGAGCCTGCTCCTATCGACCGCCGCCGCGCCATCTCGGCCTCGTGGTCCCGGCCCGACCTGATGTGCGGGTAGTGCAGGTCGAAGGCGGGCCGTTCCGACCTGATGCGCGGAATCGAGGTGAAGTTGTGCCGCGGCGGCGGGCACGAGGTGGCCCACTCGAGCGAGTTGGCGAAGCCCCATGGATCGTCGGCGGTGACCTGCTCGCCGCGCTTCCAGGTGACGTAGATGTTGTAGAAGAAGATGAAGTTCGACGCGCCCAGGATGAACGCCCCGATTGAGGAGACGTCGTTCAGCGTGGTGGCCAGGTGCGGCAGGAACGGGTAGTTCGCGATCCGGCGTGGCATCCCCATGACGCCCAGCCAGTGCTGGACCAGGAATGTCAGGTTGAAGCCGATGAACACGCTCCAGAAGTGCCACTGGCCGAGCCGGTAGTCGAGCATCTTGCCGGTCCACTTCGGCCACCAGAAGTAGAACCCGCCAAACATCGTGAACACCACGGTGCCGAACAGCACGTAGTGGAAGTGCGCCACCACGAAGTAGGAGTCGCTGACCGCGAAGTCCAGCGGCGGGGAGGCCAGGATCACCCCGGTCAGGCCGCCGAACAGGAACACGATCATGAAGCCGAGGATGAACAGCATGGCCGGCTCGAAGGTGATCTGACCTCGCCAGATCGTGCCGAGCCAGTTGAAGAACTTCACCCCGGTCGGTATCGCGATCAGGTACGTCATGAACGAGAAGAACGGCAGCAGCACCGCGCCGGTGGTGAACATGTGGTGCGCCCAGACCGTCAGCGACAGGCCGGCGATCGCGATCGTCGCGGCCACCAGGCCCTTGTAGCCGAATAGCGGCTTGCGCGAGAACACCGGCAGGACTTCGGTGGCGATGCCGAAGAACGGGATCGCCACGATATAGACCTCGGGATGACCGAAGAACCAGAACAAGTGCTGCCACAAGATCGCCCCACCGCTGTTGGCGGCGAACACCTGCGCGCCGAGCTTGCGGTCGATCTCGAGCACCAGCAGCGCCGCCGCGAGCACCGGGAAGGCCAGTATCACCAGCATCGAGGTCAGCAGGATGTTCCAGGTGAAGATCGGCATCCGGAACATCGTCATGCCTGGCGCGCGCATGCACAGGATCGTGGTAATGAAGTTCACCCCGCTGAGGATCGTGCCGAGGCCGGACAGCACCAGGCCCATAATCCACATGTCGGCGCCGACTCCCGGCGAGTACTGCGCGCTGGTCAGCGGGGAGTAGGCGTACCAGCCGAACGCGGCCGCCCCGCCCGGCGTGAGGAAGCTCAGCACCAGGATGGTCCCGCCGAAGGTGAACATGTAGTAGCTCAGCAGGTTCAGCCGCGGGAACGCTACGTCCGGGGCGCCGATCTGCAGCGGCATGATCTCGTTGGCGAAGCCCACGAACAGCGGCGTGGCGAACAGCAGCAGCATGATCGTGCCGTGCATCGTGAACAGCTCGTTGTACTGCTGGTCGGACACGATGCTGTTGTCCGGCCCCATCAGCTGCGCGCGCATGATCATCGCCATGGCGCCGCCGATCATGAAGAACACGAACGAGGTGATCAGGTACAGGTGACCGATGATCTTGTGGTCGGTCGACGACAGCCAGTCGGCAAGGATCGAGCCCTTCCCGTACGGCCGGGCAGTCATCGCCCCCTGCTCCGCGTACGGCCGCTGGTACGTGGTCACTGAGCACCCCCAGATGCGTTTTCCAGCTTTTGCTGCGCCGTGATCCACGCGGTGAACTGCGCGGGAGTCACGATCTTGATCCGGAACAGCATCCGGCTGTGGTACAGGCCGCACAGCTCCGAGCACCGGCCGATGGAGTCGGGACCGCCGTACAGCGTCCCGGTCGGGTAGACCTGGAAGTGGTTCGGGTGATCGGGCAGTACGTCCCGCTTGAAGTCAAAAGGCAGCACCCAGAACGAGTGCACCACGTCGTTCGAGGTGAGGTTGAAACGGACCGTCTCGTGCTCCGGGATCTCTAGCAGCGGCAGCTCGTTCTCGTTGCTGGCCGAGCCGAGCGAACCGTTCCACATGGCGCCAACCTCGGTCACGCCGTGCGCCGAGTTCTTCACCGGGTACCCGGGGTACTGGAACTCCCAGCTCCACTGGAAGCCGGTCACGTCCACGACCACGTTCGGCTTCGCCGACAGGGAGTCGATCTTGTTCTCGTCCCGGGCGGTGAAGTAGAACAGCACGCCGATCATGATGAACGGGACGACGGTGTAGAGGATCTCGATCGGCAGGTTGTACCGCACCTGATGCGGGATATGGTCGCCGCGCTTGCGGTGGAAGATCACCGCCCAGACGATCCCGCCCCACACCACGCAGCCGACGGCAAGAGCCGCGATCCAGGAGCCCTGCCACAGGTCGACGATCAGCTTGGCCTGAGTGGTGAGCGGGTTACGCAGCCCGAGCCGCTCGACCGTGGTGGCGTCACAGCCGGTCGTCACGGTGACCAGGCCGGCGATCACGACGGCGCGCGGCAGCCAGCGCCGGATTAGCCGCGCCCGCGCTCGGGGAGGCGGGGCGCCGTCCGCGGCTGCTCGGTGAATGGGACCCACAGATGGCCTTCCAGCAGCTAAGTCCCGGCCCCTGCGGCGGGATGGGTTCGACGTCCTACAGCCTGTCGTGGAAAACAGTACAACGCCGACGAGTCGTCGTAGGGGGTACCCCCGGCCTGCGGTGGCCCGCTCTGCGCCGGCCGCAGTGCGGCCTGGCTAGAGTCGGGAGCGTGGCAGCAGGACCAGTGCCCGCGGTTAGCGGCGGCTACCTCGATGCGGCCTCGGCCGAGCCGCTGCATCCGAGCGCGCGCGAGGCGCTGCTCGCCGCCCTCGAGGACGGCTGGGCCGATCCAGCGCGGCTGCACCGCGAGGGCCGGCGCGCCCGGCTGCTGCTCGACCAGGCCAGGGAGTCGGTCGCGGCCGAGCTTGGCGGCCGACCCGACGAGGTGTCATTCGCCAGTTCCGGCACGGCGGCCGTGCACCGGGCGGTGCTGGGCGCGGTCCAGGCCCGGCAGTCGGCCAGCCGGGGCCCCGGTCACCTTGTCGCCAGCGCGGTCGAGCACTCGGCCGTGCTCAACGCGGCCGACTGGCTGCACCGGGTCACCGGTGCGGCGGTCAGCATCACCGGCGTGGACCGGGTGGGGCGCGCCGACGTTGCCGAGTTCGCTGCCACCGCCCGGCGCGACCGCACTCTGCTCGCCTGCCTGCAGTCGGCGAACCACGAGGTCGGCACCATCCAGCCGGTTGCGGAGGCAGCGGCGGAGTGTGAGCGCGCTCGGGTGCCGCTGCTGGTCGATGCTGGCGCGTCGGCGGGCCGCCTGCCCGTGCCAGCGGGCTGGTCGCTGCTGACGGCCAGCGCCCGTAAGTGGGGCGGTCCGGCCGGGGTCGGCGTGCTGGCGGTGCGCCGCACCGCCCGCTGGCGGGAGCCGTTCCCGGCCGACGACCGCGAGGGCCGGCGCGTCCCCGGTTTCCCGAACGTGCCGGGGATCCTGG
>JBAUAR010000507.1:0-2068 GCA_049675875.1 Streptosporangiaceae bacterium | reverse complement strand
GGCTGATCCGGCTCGTGCCGCGGCCGCTCTGGCGCCGGCTGCGCAGTTAGGAAAGTCGGCCATGCGGGTGCTCGTCGCGGAAGACGACCAGGGGCTTCGCGCCATCCTGGCCAGGGGCTTGCGGGAGCAGGACTACGTGGTGGATTCGGTCGCCGACGGCGACCAGGCGCTGCGGTTCCTGCGCAGCTATGAATACGACCTCGCCGTGATCGACTGGCGGATGCCGGGCGTGTCTGGCCTGGATGTGGTGCGCTGGCTGCGCCGCGGCCAGCGGCCGACCCGGGTGCTCATGCTGACCGCCCGGGACGCCCCCGCCGACCGCGTGACCGGCCTCGACGCCGGAGCCGACGACTACCTGGTCAAGCCGTTCGACTTCGGCGAGCTGCTGGCCCGGCTGCGGGCACTGCAGCGCCGCCCGTGCGCCGTGCAGCAGCCGGAAATCGTCGTGGGCGATCTGCGGTTCGAGCCGTCGACCAGGCAGGTGCAGGTGGGCGGCCACCCGGCCGCGCTGACGGCGATCGAGTTCGGCATTCTCGAGCTGCTGCTGCGCAGGTCACCCGCGGTCGTGCCGCGCCGGTCGATCGCCGTCAATGTCTGGGCTGACGAGGCGGACGCGATGGGATCCAACACCATCGACGTGCACCTCGCGCGGCTGCGGGCCAAGCTGGCCGACGGGCAGATACGGATCGAGACGGTGCGCGGCGTCGGCTATCGCCTCGTCGGCCGGTAGCGGGAACGGCGGTAACCACGATGTCAGCCGGAAAGGTCCGTCGCAGGCGCTGGCCTGGCGCAGGTATCCCCCGCGAGATCCTGCACGCGGCGAAGGTCGCGATCGTCGCCAGCGCGGTGGTCGGTGTCGTGTACGGGGCGTGCGTCACGGTGCTGGACTGGGTCGTGACCGCCCGGACGACGCACTCGGTCGAGGCGCGGCTCGCGGACCGGCTGTCCGACATCCAGCACAGTGGCATCGCGGCGCGCTACGACGCCGGAGACGACAATGACGCCGCTCCGGCATACCTCTGGATCGAGACCGGGCACGGAACCGCGGGCCTGCCCCGCTCGACCGCCCCCCCGCTGCCCCGCGGGTTCCGGCTGGCAGTGGGCCACACCACGACGGTCCAGCTCGCACACGGACCGTTCCTGGTGACCGCCGGCACGGTGGCCGACCAGACGCTGATAGCCGGGGAGAGCGTGCAGAGTGAGGACCATCTGCTAGCGCTGCTGCGCGTCGGCGAGGCCCTGGCGGCCCCGTTCCTCCTCCTCGCGATGTTTGCTGGCGCGCTGATCATCGGCCTGCGCGCGCTCTCGCCGGTGGAGCAGGCTCGCCGGCGGCAGCTTGAGTTCACCGCGGACGCGTCACACGAGCTGCGGACGCCGCTCAGTGTCATCAGCGCCGAGACGTCGGTAGCGCTGAGCGCCCCGCGCAAGGCCCCCGAGTACCGCGCCACCCTAGGGCGGATCGAGCGGGAGAGCGCGCGCCTGAAGAAAATCGTCGAGGACCTGCTCTGGCTGGCCCGGTTCGACTCCGCGCCACCACAGCCCGAGGACGAGCCGCTGGACCTGGCGACGATCGCGGCCGAGTGCGCCGAGCGGTTCCGGGCGCTGGGTGCCACCAGACAGTTCGACGTGCAGGTGCTGACCGGCGGGCCGCGGCCGGTCTGGATCAGCGCGCCGCCGGACTGGATCGACCGGCTGGCCGGGGTTCTCATGGACAACGCGTGCCGGTTCGCGGGCCCTGGCGGGTCGGTGCGGATTTGCGCCGGCCAGCGCGGCGGCCGGGTCACGCTGACGGTCGAGGACAGCGGTCCGGGCGTACCCGACGAGCTCCGGTTGCGGATGTTCGATCGGTTCCGCCGGTCCACCGAGCACGGCGGCAGCGCCGGCCTCGGCCTCGCCATCGCCGACTCGATCGTGCGCTCGACGGACGGCCAGTGGCGCGTGGGCGACTCCGGTCTCGGCGGAGCCCTCTTCGAGGTGTCCTGGCGGCGGACCAGCGCCCGGCATCAGCCAGCCGCCTGCGCGGCGCCCGAGACGGCCGACGACGGCGACGCCGCGGGCGGGCCCCGCC
>JBAUAR010000506.1:0-5443 GCA_049675875.1 Streptosporangiaceae bacterium | reverse complement strand
GAGCCGGGCACGACGATCGCGCTCGTGCAGGCCTGCTCGAGCAGCCGCCGGGTGCGCATCAGCTACCGCAGCGAGGCTGGCGCCGAGTGGGTCATGGACGTCGATCCGTGGGCAGTCGTCGTGCGTCATGGCCGGTGGTACCTGCTGTGCCGGTCCCGGGCCGCCGGTGCCACCCGGGCGTACCGGATCGACCGCGTGCGGGCGGTGGAGGTCCTCGACGAGTCCTTCAGCCCGCCCGCTGAGCTGGACCCGGTGGCCACCCTCGAGGTGCATCTGGCGGTCGGCTGGGAATATCAGACTGAGGTCGTGATCAACGCAGCCTTCGACGCCATCGCGCGGTGCGTGCCGCGCACCCTCGGACGGCTCGAGCCGCTCGGCGCCGACGCGAGCCGCCTGGTCGGTAGCACGAGCAACCCGGCGTGGTACGTCGAGCAGCTGGCGGCGGTCCCGGCGAGATACCGGATCGTGGGCGGGCCGGAGGTGCGGGACGCCGCCCGCCGACTCGGACAGCGGTTGCTAGCCGCGAGCAGTGACGACGGTCCAGCCGGAGCCCCCGACTAGCGGACCACTCCGGTCACGTTGCCCTGGTCGTCTGTCGCATAACGGCCCGTGGACAGATCCAGCAATACCAGAGTGTTGCCGAACGGGTCCGCGACGACGGCAACGCGGCCGACCGGAATGTCGAACGGCTCGACCATGATCCGGCCGCCCGCCGCCGCAATCGCGGCGGCAGCCTGGTCGGCGGAGGCAACCAGCCAGTTCGGCTCGTAGTCCAGCTGCGTGGTGAGGACGATCTCGGTGTCGCTGCCAGGCAGCGCCAGGCCGGCCGAGCCGATCTCGTCGTTGCGCCACCGCAGCTGATGTCCGAGGCGGTCGCGGTAAAAAAGCAGCCCGGCGTCCAGGTCAGGGACCGGGACCGTGACCGCGTCGACCTTCTGGAGCAGGGGAGTCGTCGGCACCAAGCCAGTATGGCCACAAGCTGACGGCCGGGTCCGGCGGGAGGCCGGACCCGGCCGCAGCGGCCAATGGACCCGTTAGCTGGCGTAGTCGAGCAGCGGCTGAGCACGGCTCGGGTGGCGCAGCTTGGACAGCGACTGCTTCTCCAGCTGCCGGATCCGCTCGCGGGTCAGCCCTAGCGCCTTGCCGATCTCGTCCAGCGTGTGCGGGTTGCCGTCATACAGGCCGAACCGCATCGACATGATGATGGCCTCCCGCGGCGTCAGCGCGTCCAGCGCGTGCCGGAGCTGGTCGGCCATCAGCTGACGGTCGACAAGCTCACCTGCCTCGGGCGCGTCCACGTCCTCGATCAGGTCGCCGATGCTGGTCTCGCCGTCCTCGCCGATCGTGGAGTCCAGGCTGATCGGCTGCCTGCTGGTGCGGAGCAGTTCCTCGATCTGGTCCGGCGTCCGGTCCAGCTCGACAGCCAGTTCCTCGGGAGTCGGCTCGCGGCCGAGCCGCTGGTGCATGTCCCGCTCAACGCGGCTGAGCTTGCTCAGCATCTCGAGCACGTGCACCGGGAGCCGGATCGTCCGGGCTGAGTCGGCGAACCCGCGCTGGATGGCCTGCCGGATCCACCACATCGCGTACGTGGAGAACTTGTAGCCCTTGGTGTAGTCGAACTTCTCCACCGCCCGGATGAGGCCCAGGTTCCCTTCCTGGACCACGTCGAGCAGCGACAGCCCGCGGTCGGAGTACTTCTTGGCGACCGACACCACCAGCCGCAGGTTTGCCTCGAGCATGTGCGCCTTGGCCCGCCTGCCATCCTCGGCGACGGCCTCCAGTTCGGTGCGGTACTGCCTGGACAGCCTGTCCTCGGTCTCCAGCTTGTGCTCGGCGTACAGGCCGGCCTCGATCCGCTTGGCGAGGTTGACTTCCTCCTCGGCGGTCAGCAGCTGCCTGCGGCCGATCGACTTCAGGTAGGTGTGCACCGAGTCGCCCATGACCGACGTCTGGTCGTCCAGGTCGGTCTCCGGGGCGTTTGCTGCGTCAGAGTCAGCCAGCACGGCCGCCGCGACCTGGTCACCGACCAGAGCGGCGAGCTCGCCGTCTGCCAGCCCGGGTGCGGCCGGCTCCGCTGCTGCCAGGTCCTCGAGGTCACCGCGCAGGTCTGCCTCGGCAGCCGCCGGGTCTGGCGGCTCGTTGCCAAGCTGCACACCGGCCTCGGTGAGCTCACGGATGATGGAACGGGCCTCACCTGCGGACACGCGCGCCTTGTCGAAGGCGTCACGGAGCTCAGGCAGAGGCAGGTAGCCCTGGCCGCGGCCGCGCTGGATCAGCTCGTCCACGTGGGTCATGGTTTCCTCGCTCGCGCGGACCGGCGACGTCGCGGTCGCTGTCCTGGCCATGAGGCACCTCCCTTCGTGGGCGCATAACGGGCATGCGCTAACACCCGCGCCTCCGGGCTCCGCAGGCGCTCATCAACTTGTGCGGGGACCCTCGGCGGACTTGGCAGTGAGCACCTCGGGCACTATGTTGTAACGCACGAGGCGGCTAATTGTTCCCGCGGCGGTCCCGTATGCCTGCGAATAGCCCTGCTCGCCATTGTGGTTCACCGCGCTACACGGTGCCCGCTGACGGCGCCGCTAGCTGGCGCTGAGCCAGTTGCCGCACGGCTACCCGATCCGGTTTACCCGAGGGTAGTAGCGGAAATTGTGACACAACCACTACCCTCCTTGGCGCTGCATACGCAGACATGGCCAACCGGACATGAGACCTGAGCGCGGTCAGATCAGGCGGATCCGTCGGATTTGCCGGAATTACGATCGCGGTCACCGCCTCGCCCCACTCTGGATCCGGCAGCCCCACCACCACAACGTCTGCGACGCCGGGCGCGGTTCCCAGCACCGCCTCTACCTCGCCGGCGACGACCTTCTCCGCGCCGGTGTTGATGACGTCGTCCGCCCGGCCACGGATGGCTAGCCTGCCGCCGGGCAGCCAGCAACCAAGGTCGGCGGTCCGGAACCACCCGTCGGCGCGCGCCGCGGCCGTCAGCTCCGGCTGACCGAGGTACCGGGTGAACAGCGTCGGGCCGGCGATCTCCACCAATCCGTCGGCGAGGCGTACCTGCACGCCATCGAGCGGAACGGAGTCGTACACGCAGCCGCCACACGTCTCGCTCATGCCGTAGGTGGTGATCACTCGCCAGCCGGCCCGGTGGGCATCGGCCAGCAGGGCGTCGCCCGGCGCCGCGCCGCCGAGTAGCGCGGCCTGTATCGGGCCCGGCCCGGTGTCGGCGTCCAGCAGCCGTCGCAGCTGGGTCGGTACCAGCGACACATAGCTGCAGTCACTGGCGGCAAGCACCTGCGGGCTGACGGCCGCCGCGAAGACCGGCTCAGTGCCGGTCACCAGGGAGCGGACCAGCACGCCCAGGCCAGCGATGTGAAACGTCGGCAGGCAGCACAGCCAGCGCAGCTGCCGGCTCGCGCCCATCCGGCGTAGCGACGCCGTCGCCGAGGCGGTGAGCGCCGCCGCGCTGAGTTCGACAGCTTTGGGCCGGCCCGTCGATCCCGAGGTCGCGATGACGACCGCGGTGTCATCCGCAATGCCGCCCCGGGCCACGCCCGGCCCGGCGGCCGGGAGGTCAAGTCGCGCCGTTCCCTCCGGCGTGTGCAGCACGACGGGCCCGAACTCCCCGAACACGCGAGCAAGGGCAGCTCGCGACAGGGCGGGGTCGAGCGGCAGGATAGCCGGGCCGGATCCGTCGAGCGCAGCGGCGAGGACGCCGAGCAGCTGATGGCCTGCTGCTGGCGGGAACTGCACCGCGTGCAGGGGCCGGGACGTCACGGTCGTAAGGTTAACCGGGCACATCGGGACACCAGCAGGAGGGCGACACGTGGTCGACAGGCCCGTGACGGAGCCCACCCGAACCGTGCTGGCTGCCGAGCTGGTCGCCCAGCTGCTGCCGACGGTGCGGGCGTTCGCGATCCCGATGCCGGTCAGGTTCCGCGGCACGACGTTGCGCGAGGGAGCGCTGCTGCACGGCCCGACCGGGTGGGGGGAGTTCTCCCCGTTCCCTGACTACGGTCCGCGGGAGTGCGCGCGATGGCTGGCCTGCGCGCTGGAAGCGGCCGCGGCTGGCTGGCCGCCCCCAGTCCGAGACAGCGTCCCGGTCAACGTGACGGTGCCCGCGGTTGTGCCGGAACAGGCACACGCGATCGTCACCGGATCCGGCTGCCGGACGGCGAAGGTCAAGGTCGCCGAGCCCGGTCAGCCAGCGTCGGCGGATGTGGCCCGGGTCGCGGCAGTGCGGGACGCGATCGGCGCGGACGGGATGGTCCGGGTCGACGCCAACGGCGGCTGGGATGTGGGCACGGCCGAGCGCATGCTGATCGCACTGGCGGAGTTCGGCCTCGAGTACGCCGAACAGCCGTGCGCCACGCTCGCGGAGCTTGCCGAGCTGCGGCGGCGCGTCCCAGTACCCATCGCTGCGGACGAGTCAATCCGCCGGGCCGACGACCCGATGAGGGTGCGCGCGGCGGGCGCCGCCGACATCGTGGTGCTGAAGGCGCAGCCGCTCGGTGGCGTCCGCGCAGCGCTCGAGATCGCCGAGCAGTGCGGCCTGCCCGCGGTGGTGTCCAGCGCGGTCGACACGTCCGTCGGCCTGGCGGCCGGGGTAGCGCTCGCCGCCGCGCTGCCCTCGCTCGACTACGCCTGCGGGCTGGCCACGATGAGCCTGCTCGCCGGCGACGTGACCGCCGACCCGCTGGCACCGACAGCCGGCGCGCTGCCGGTCCGGGCCGCCGTTGTCGACCCGGACGCGCTGTCTCGCTGGGAGGTCGACCCGACGGGCTGGCGAGATCGCCTGCTGGCGGCCGCCGGGTTCCTGCCCGAGCGCCTGTTGCTGTCCGGCCGGCTGTGAACCCCTCGACCGCGTTCGCCACCGTGCTCGTCGACGAGCTGGTCCGGTGCGGCCTGCGCGAGGCGGTCATCGCGCCGGGCTCGCGCAGCGCGCCGCTGGCGATCGCGCTGCACGCGCGGTCGCAAGCTGGCCCTGGCTCCGACGGCATGGCAGGCCTGCGACTGCACGTGCGGATCGACGAGCGGTCGGCCGCGTTCCTCGCCCTAGGCCTCGCCAAGGCCAGCGGCCATCCGGTCGCCGTGGTGTGCACGTCAGGCACCGCCGCCGCGCACTTCCACGCCGCGGTCATCGAGGCCGACGAGGCCGCCGTACCGCTGCTCGTGCTGACCGCCGACCGGCCCCCGGAGCTGCGCGGCACCGGCGCGAACCAGACCATCGACCAGATCAAGCTGTACGGCTCGGCGGTCCGCTGGTTCTGCGAGGCGGGCGTGCCCGAGGACCGGCCGGGGCAGGCTGGCTACTGGCGCTCGCTCGCGGGCCGGGCGTGGTCGCTGGCGGCGGGGAGTGCCGGCAGCTATCCCGGTCCTGTTCACCTCAACCTGCCGTTCCGGGAACCGCTGGTGCCCGGCCTGCCCGGCCCGGCCG
>JBAUAR010000505.1:0-5366 GCA_049675875.1 Streptosporangiaceae bacterium | reverse complement strand
TCGGTGGCCCGTCCGGCTAGCCCGTCATCGCGGCCGCGACTTTCCTGGCGGCCGCCTCGAGCTCGGCGTCTTCGACGGTCGGCAGCACGTCCTCCCAGACGGGCAGGTACATGCCCCGCGCCTCGAGCATGCCGAGTGGCCGCGGGATGAACCAGACGTGGAAGTGCGCGCCGCCGTCGCCCCACCGGTTCAGATGCACGCGCGCGACACCGCCGAGCGACAGGATCGCCCGCTCGACCCGCCCGGCCAGCCGGCCGAAGTCGGCGGCGTAGTCGGCGGGCATGTCGGCGAAGGAGTCGAAATGCTCCCGGCTCGCCACCCAGACCGTGCCGGGCAGGCTACCGCCAACGGGCGGATGCAGGGTCCACCGGTCGTCGTGCCAGACCGCGCTGGTGGCGGCGCCGCCGCAAATGCCGCACGGCTCGCCACCGGGCTCGCCCCGCCGGGGTGGTTCCGGGATGACCCGCTCGCCGGGCCCTCGCGGTACGAGCGGCTCAGAGTAAGGCATCGTCATGCGCACGAACCTAGGTTCGATGCGCGCCGCGGCCAAGGCCGTAACCCGTCATGCCGTGTCGCAGAGCGGACAGGTTCGCCGCGGCGGCGGCCGGCCTTCACACCGTCGGCCAGGACCGGGAGGATGGACCTACCACCGGAGACGGGAGGCCAGCCATGACCGCAGCCAGCCAGCCGTCGTACAGCCACGGCGCGTCCGCCCAGCCGCTGCTCGGCGAGACCATCGGCGACAACCTGCATCGGATCGCCACCCGCTACCCGGCCAGCGAGGCAGTCGTCGACGTGCCGACCGGCCGACGGTGGACCTACGAGCAGCTGGACGCCGACACCGACACCGTGGCGTCCGGGCTGCTAGCGCTCGGCATCGCCAAGGGCGACCGGGTCGGCATCTGGGCGCCGAACTGCGCCGAGTGGGTGCTGCTGCAGTACGCAACCGCAAAGATCGGCGCGATCCTGGTCAACATCAACCCGGCCTACCGCAGCCACGAGCTCGGCTACGTGCTCCGGCAGTCCGGCATCAGGCTGCTGGTCAGCGCGGAGCGCTTCCGGACCAGCGACTACCACGCCATGATCGACGAGGTCCGCGGTGACCTGCCCGACCTGGCGCAGGTCATCTACCTCGGCACGGTGGACTGGGACGGACTCCTGGTCACGGGCATCGCGGCCAGTGCTGACGCACTGGCCGCGCGCGCTGCGACGCTCGCGTTCGATGACCCGATCAACATCCAGTACACCAGCGGGACGACGGGCTTCCCGAAGGGCGCCACGCTGTCGCACCACAACATCCTCAACAACGGCTACTTCATCGGCGAGGGCTGCCGGTATTCCGAACAGGACCGGGTCTGCATCCCCGTGCCGTTCTATCACTGCTTCGGCATGGTGCTCGGAAACCTGGCCTGCACCACGCACGGCGCCTGCATCGTGATCCCGGCGCCGGGCTTCGACCCGGCCGCGACCCTGGTTGCGGTCCAGGCCGAGAAGTGCACCTCGCTGTACGGCGTGCCGACCATGTTCATCGCCGAACTCGCGCTGCCCGACTTCGCCAGCTACGACCTATCCAGCCTGCGCACCGGGATCATGGCCGGTTCGCCGTGCCCGGTCGAGGTGATGAAGCGTGTGCTGTCCGAGATGCACATGCCAGAGGTGGAGATCTGCTACGGAATGACCGAAACGTCGCCGGTCTCCACTCAGACTGGCACCGACGACGACATGGAGTGCCGCGTCTCCACGGTGGGCCGGGTGCACCCGCACGTCGAGATCAGGGTGATCGACCCGGAAACCGGCCTGGTGCTGCCGCGGGGCAGCCACGGTGAGCTGTGCACCCGCGGCTACTCGGTGATGCTCGGCTACTGGAACGAGCCGGACAAGACCGCTGAGTCGATCGACGCCGGCCGCTGGATGCACACCGGCGATCTCGCGGTCATGGACGAGGCGGGGTACCTCAACATCGTCGGCCGGATCAAGGACATGGTGATCCGCGGCGGCGAGAACGTCTACCCGCGGGAAGTCGAGGAGTTCCTGTACACCCACCCGGACATCGAGGACGTGCAGGTGATCGGCGTACCGGATGCCCGGTACGGCGAGGAATTGTGCGCCTGGGTCAAGCTGCGGCCCGGCAGCACCCTCGGCGCCGAGCAGGTCAGGGAGTTCTGCACCGGCAAGATCGCGCACTACAAGATTCCCCGCTACGTCCGGGTAACCGACGAGTTCCCCATGACGGTCACCGGCAAGGTGCAGAAATTCAAGATGCGGGAGACCTCGATCGGCGAGCTCGGCCTGCACGCCGCCGCCGAGGCCCGCACGGCCTGAGCATTAGGAGTCTGCCAGCCACGCCAGCATGCGTCCCCGCGACCAGCACCGGCCGATGGCCTCGGCGTGCAGCGCCGACTGGTCCAGCACCGCCAGGCCGATGATGCTGTGGCCAGAGGCGCGGCGATCGCCAAGGGTCGGTATCGCCGGCGCGACTCCGACCCCCTCCGCTGACACCCACGCCACGGGCCGGCTGGCCGCCGCTTCGTCGAGGCGGTGCAGGAAGCGCAGGCGGCTGTCGAGAGGGACGCGCGACAGCGCCCACGTCGTGGTGACGACGGGCAGCGCGTCCGCCGGCACCCGGCCGAAGGCGGCGGGCAGCACCTCGATGGCGTCGCCGGGCAGCAATAGCGGAGGCGCCGTCGCCGCCAGCGCCAGCTCCGCTTCGAGCTGCTCGACCCGCTCCGGCTGATCCGGACACAGGCAGGCGCGCAGCCAGCGGGCGTCATCCGCGTCGGTCACGTCGACCGGATCACGGTCGACACCGACCCGGGCGACGACCGCGGGCATCAGGCGCGTCGGGATGGGCCGGTTGCCCACGATCGAACACGCCAGCTGTACGGGAGACGACGGGTCGCCCAGCGATTGTCCGTTGCTGTAGGTGATGCCAACGCGATCGACGGTGAGATTGAGCCCCGCCGAACAGCCCACGTCGATCAGCCCGACCGCGCTCGCGCCTGCCCGGCGCGCCGCCTCGGCAATGGCCGGATACAGGATGGCGCCGTGTCCGGTCTCGTTGATCCGCGTCTTTCGCCGCACAGCGATGGCCACGACCGAATCGGTCATTCGCAGCAGCGTGTCGATCGCCGCGTCGGCTGCCGCGTCGCCGTCCGCGGCCGCATCGGCCGCGGCGAGCGCCGGGGCGCGACCGGCGAGAGCGAGGTCGTGCAGCGCGGCGAGAATCACCGTGGGGTGCCGGTTGCGGGCCGGCGCCGCCTCGATGGCGCGCAGCGCCTCGTCGGACTCACTCAGGGCGACGGCGACGCGCTCGTACAGCGGCGATGTTGCGGCTGCCTCGACCGCACCGAACTGCCGGTACACCTGAGCGAGCGTGCGGGCCCGGCCCGCTGGTACGGCGCTTCCTGCGGTCGGACCTGGCATCCCGCTCCCTCGGCACCTGGCGAGCGCTCCCACCTGGCAGGACACTAGCCGGACTGCACCCCGGCCCCGGCGAGCGCTGCCTGCACCCGCGGAATGTCGTCGACGCAGACCGCATCGATCCCGGCGGCAACAGCCCGGACCGCTTGCGAAGGCGTGGCCGTCCACGTCATCACCTCGAGCCCGGCCTGGTGCGCCAGCTCGATGGTGTGCGCCGCGCTGCCGCGCACGGGCGTCTTCGTCGCGGTCCAGGTGCCGGGCCGGCCCGCCGGCGACCGGGGGTCGTGCCAGACCACGAGCTCGCCGTCACTGCTGCGGCGGACGTCAAGCTCGACCCACGTCACGCCGCTGGCCGCGGCGGCGAGGAAGGACGCTACGGAGTTCTCGCGATAGTCAGCAGCCGTCCCGGAGCCGGAGCCGCGGTGGCCGACGACGGTCGGCTTGACGTCGAATATCACCAGGCCCTCCGGGGAATTGGCTACCACGAGATGATCGCAGCACGGTCCGCACCGGCCGCGAGCCGGCCAGCGCTAGGGTGGCAGATGCCCGGTTGCGACGGTTCGAGCAGGGGTAGGGGGCGGCAGATGGATGAGAAGGTCGCGCGCGAGCGGCTAACGGCGGAGCGCGCCGACGTCGCACAGCTGCTCAGGGACGCCGAGGCGGCAGCTGCGGCGGACCGTGAGGTCGAAGACGAGCCCGGCGACTACGCCGACTCGGCGCAGCCGCTCACGGCGCAGGGTATGGACGACGCGATGGCCGCTTCGTTCCAGAACCGGCTGGACGCTATCGACCGCGCCCTCAAACGGCTCGACGAGGGCAGCTACGGACGCTCGGTCCGCAGTGGCGCGCCCATCCCCGACGCGCGCCTCGAGGCCGACCCAGCCGCCGAGCTCACCATCGAGGAAGCCAGAGCACGCTGAGCTGGCCGGGCGCGGCCGCCCAGCCTGGCGCCGAGCTGCCGAGCCACCCGTCGTGTCCCGGCTGTCAGCGGCCCGTGACCTCGAGCGTAATCGTGGTTCCCGCGAGCGCCTTGCTGACCGGGCAGCCGGCCTTGGCCTCGGCCGCGATCTTGGCGAAATCCGCGGGGCTGACCCCCTGGGCTGAGCCGTTGACCGTCAGCACGATCCCGCTGATCCGGAAGCCGCCGGCCGGATCGGGGCCGAGGGTGACGTCCGCGGTCACGTCGAGCGACTGGTCGCGGCCGCCGGCCGCCCCGAGCATGGCGGAGAACTGCATCGCGAAGCATCCGGCGTGCGCGGCCGCGATGAGCTCCTCCGGGCTGGTGGTGCCGCCGGCGTCGTCGGCCGCGCGCTTAGGGAAGCTCAGCTCGTAGCTGCCGATGCCGGAGCTGACCAGCGTCACCGAGCCGGTGCCGTCCTCGAGGCCGCCAGTCCAGGTGGTGTGCGCTCTGCGGGTTGGCATTCCTGTCCTCCTCTGCCAGGGCCTGCGCTCAGCCTGCCACGGCCCGGTGGCCCGGTCGCCGGCCGGGGCGCCCGGAACGAGGCCTGCGGCCACGACCAGGAGCTAGCCCGGCTTGCGCGCCTCGATCAGGAACCGCGGCGCGTGGCAGCCGAACGAGCCGTGCTCGCCGATGTGCGCGTGCATCCGCGCGAGCGGCCCGGCGTAGCGGTCCACGGTGAACCCCGGCACGGTCCACAGCACCTTGCGCAGGAAGTAGACGACGGCGCCGACGTCGAAGAACTCCAGGGTCAGCAATTGCTCCCGCAGGTCGGTGACCGCGAGCCCGGCCGCCGCCGCCTCAGCCACCGCTCGCCGCGGGCTGCGTCCCTGATCGACCGGCTGCGGTCCCATCATGAAGTCGGTCAGCTCCCGGTTCGACCCGGCGCCGACCTGCTGCGACAGGTACGTCGCGCCGGGAGCCAGCACGCGCGCGATCTCCGGCCACACCGCGATGGTCGGGTGCCGGCTCACGACGAGGGCAACCG
>JBAUAR010000504.1:0-1682 GCA_049675875.1 Streptosporangiaceae bacterium | reverse complement strand
CAGCCGCGGCCGACGGCGGCCCCGCCGCCGACGGCAGCCCCCCTGGGCGGCCGCACTCCCTGGTCGCCGCCGAGTTCAGCCAGGTCGCCCAGTTCCTCGAGTGGTCCCGGGCCGACCCGCTCGCCCCGTCGACCATGACCGCCTTCGGCGCGCTGGCGCAGAAACTGCCCGTACCGGTCAGGTTTCCGCCAAAAGACCGCGCGCCGTGCTGGTGCGGCAGCGGAAATCGGTACCGGGACTGCTGCGCCGGCCGGCGCGCGGGCCCGGCCGGCTAGGGCGCGAGCACGGCCGCGAAGGCGTCGTCGTCGTCAAACGGCCCGACGACGGCGAGCGCCATCCGCTGGCCCAGCACCTGCGCCGCTACCTCGCGCACCTGGTCGTGGGTCACCGCGCCGATCTCGGCCAGAATCTCCTCGACCGGTTCCAGCCGCGGGTAGACCAGCTCGGACTTGCCCAGCCTGCTCATCCGCGAGGACGGGTCCTCCAGGCCGAGCACGATCGACCCACGCAGCTGGCCCTTGCCGCGGTCGAGTTCCTCGTCCGTCAGCCCGGTCTCGATCACCTTGCCGATCTCGTCACGGCAGATGGCGAGAACCTCCTCCGTCTTGGCAGGCAGGCAGCCCGCGTAGACACCCCACTGGCCGCTGTCGGCGTGCTGCGAGCTGAAGCTATACACCGAGTACGCCAGCCCCCGCTTCTCCCTGATCTCCTGGAACAGCCGGGAGGACATGCCGCCGCCGAGCGCGGCGTTGAGCACGCCGAGCGCGAAGCGCCGCCGGTCGGTGCGCGCCAGCCCGCCGCAGCCAAGCACGAGATTGGCCTGCTCCACCGGCCTCGACACCAGCCGGACCCCGGTGCCTTCCGAAACCGACTCACCCGCCGGGCCGGACAGCCGCGGCGGTACGGGCGGCACGTCTCCGGACAGCAGCGACCCGAATGCAGCCCGGGTCAGCTCGACCACGTCCTCGTGGTCGAGGCTGCCCGCGGCGGCCACCACGAGATTGTCAGGGGTGTACCTCGCCCGGTAGTGCTCGGCGATCCGGTCTTTGCTGATCGAGTTGATGGACTGGACCGTGCCGAGAATAGGCCGGCCGAGCGGAGTGTCACCGAACAGCTGCGCGGCGAACGCTTCGTGCACGAGGTCGGCCGGGTCGTCCTCGTTCATCGCGATTTCCTCGAGGATGACGCCGCGCTCCGCGTCGACCTCCCTGGGCTCGAGCAGCGAGCCCGTCACCATGTCGCACAGCACGTCGATCGCGAGCGGCAGGTCCTCGTCGAGCACCCGTGCGTAATAGCACGTGTACTCCTTGGCCGTGAACGCGTTCAGCTCGCCGCCGACCGCATCCATCGACGCGGAGATATCCAGCGCGCTACGCCGCGCGGTGCCCTTGAACAGCAGGTGCTCAAGGTAGTGGGTAGCGCCGGCGTGCGGGACGTCCTCGTCCCGCGAGCCGACGCCCGCCCAGATCCCGAACGCCGCGGATCGCATCGCCGGCAGCTTCTCGGTGACCACCCGCAGCCCGCCCGGCAGCACCGTGCGCCAGATCGCCTCGCCGTCGGCCAGCCGGACCGCGGCCGTCATGATCGCTAGCCTGCCGTCAGGAGTTGCCGGAGTCGTAGCCGCCTGGCGCGCCGCCGCCGGAGCCGCCGCGACTGCGCTGCCGGGTGCGGTGATGGTCGCC
>JBAUAR010000503.1:0-9955 GCA_049675875.1 Streptosporangiaceae bacterium | reverse complement strand
CACCAGCCGGCTGTGACGAGCGTCAGCCGCCGCGACGTGGCGAGCGCGCCGAGCCCGATCACGAGGAGCGCCGCGCTGGTCCAGTACGGCGGCAGCCCGGGGCCGCCCGGGCTCAGCAGCAGCAGCGACCTGGCCGGCAAGTCCGCGATCGCCAGCCCCGATGGCTTGACTCCTGCCTCCAGCAGCAGGCCGCTCGGGTGCTCGAGCTGCGGCAGCAGCCACGGCAGCAGCAGCGCGAGCGGAGTCAGCACGACAATGGCAAGGTTGGTGCGCGCCGCCGCGGAGCGGCGCAGCGCCAGCGCGCCGAGCACCGCCGCTGCGACCACGATCAGCCACAGCAGCGGCACGAAGGCGGCGCCGATGGTGACCGTGAATCCGGTCGCCCAGGCGGCGCGTCGCGCCAGCTTGGGCGGCTGGCTCACCATCCGGCCGGCCAGCATGCCGATCACCGGGATGAGGACGAAGACGACCGCACTGCCCAGCCGGCCAGCGGAAATCGCGCCGAAGGCGATCGGCAGCAGCGCGTAGGCGGCCGCCGCCCAGACCCGCACCGGCACCGACGCTGTCACCCGCCGCAGCGACAGATACGCCGTGAAGCCGGCCAGCGGAACGCAGCCGAGTAGCAGCACGTCGACCGCCAGCCACACCTTGCCCAGCAGCACCGTGGCGAGCACGGCGAGGACGCCGAGATACGGCGGCCCGTAGGTCGCCGAGCCGATACCGACCGGGTGATAGGCCTGGAAGAACTGCGACCACAGCCCGGACGCTCCCGCCCATGCGGGCAGCAGCGCACCGCCGCCGAGCGTGCCGCTCGTGATGACGCGGCGCTCGGCGGCGATCGTAACGACGATCAGCCCGAGCACGAGCAACACGCCTGGCCGGGTCAGCAGGCGCTGCAGGACCCCGGAGTCGACCAGCAGCGAGTCGTCGTCGGTCGGGTCGTCGGTTGCGTGATGCGCGCCGGCGAGGTCGTCGGATCCCGGCCGGGCTAGCAGCGTCGCCACGAGCTCGGCGACCCGGCGCACCGACCGGCCAGGCGGCAGGTCGGCCCGGATCGCGCCGTAGGCAGACCGGCGTCCTGCGGCCCGGACCCGCCGGAACCTAGCCAGCCGCAGCGGGTGGCCGACCACGCCGAGGACGGCCGCGGCCTCGTCCAGCGCCACGGCCGGCCGCTTGGCCACCAGGTCGTACACCGTGCGGAGCAGCGAGAGCATGACGTTGCCCGCCATGCAGGTCAGCATCGGCCCGCCGGGCAGATTGCCCAGCAAGGTCAGCAGGCCGTTGCGTCGTTCCAGCATCCGGCCGCGGCGGCCGACCGAGATTGCCCGGCGGCCTCTGGTCGCCGCCCGGGCGTGGTAGACGACCGCATCAGTGATGACCCTGATCCGGTAGCCAGCCTCGTGCACCCGCCAGCAGAAGTCGATGTCCTCGCCGAACAGGGCCATTCCGGGGTCGAAGCCGCCCAGCCGGTCCCAGACGTCACGTCGTACCAGCAGGCCGGCGCTGCAGACGGCGAGCACGTCCCGGTCGCCGTCATGCTGGCCCTGGTCGACCTCGCGCGGCTCGACGCCCGTGACCCGGCGGCCCGCCGTGTCGATGGTCAGCCCTGCCTCGACGATGACGTCCCGGTCGGCCCAGTCCCGCAGCTTGGGGCCGAGCACTACGGCCTGCGGCGTCTCAGTGGCGCCGCGCAGCAGCTGCTCCAGCGCGTCCGGGGCTGGCTCGCAGTCATCGTGGAGCAGCCAGAGCCACTCGACCTGGTCTGACCGGTCGCCGCGGCCGCGCCCGACGGCGGCGCCAGCGGGAACGTTCGCAGCCTTGTGCTGCACGGCCCGGCGCACGGCTGCGGCGTAGCCGGTGGCCCGGTCCATGCCGAACACCGCGCCCTGGCCGAGCTCCCCGGCAAGCACCGCGCCGCTGCGGTCCCGGCTGCCGGTGTCGACCGCGACCACCCGCTGTACCTGGTTGGTCTGCTCGCCCAGCGCCTCCATCAGGCGCGGCAGCCACGCGGCGCCGTCGTGGGCAACGATCACCGCAGTCACCACGTGCTGGGAGTACGAGTCGGTTGGCGACAAAGAAGTTCGCTTGCTGTCCGGGTTCGCTAGCGGCCGCGGCACTGCTGGTGCCGACCCGCCCTGACGGGGGTACCCGTGAACAATACGCGAATCCGACCCAGCCGGATGGTCAGACAGATTTGCCGCCAGCTACCGGCAGGAAGCCCGCCGTTACACAGCCTGGCGCTTCAGCCGCCGCCGCTCCCGCTCCGACAATCCGCCCCAGATGCCGAACCGCTCGTCGTTTCCGAGCGCGTACTCGAGGCACTCCGCCCGTACCTCGCAGCTGCGGCAGACCCGCTTAGCCTCGCGGGTCGAGCCGCCCTTCTCCGGGAAGAACGCCTCCGGGTCGGTCTGCGCGCAGAGCGCCCGGTCCTGCCAGCTGTACTCCTCGGCATCATCTTCGCCGATGCCCACCGTGCCGTGCACCAGGGAGACGATGACGTCTGCCACTGCGCACCTCCTGCCATCAGTTCCCCGTCATCCCGCCCCCCGGCCCCGGACGAGAAATTACATGACTGAAATTACACGCGCGTGTCTTGCGTCGCGTCAAGGGAGATAGGTGATAATGGCCACCCTGTTGCCGGGGTTGTGGGGAAAATTCACCTGACCTTTTTGGGGAACGGCGGCTCGTGCGGGCCGCGGCCGCTCGCACGCAGGCAGTCTGGAGGGGTCAGTCGGCTCCCGGTGGCTGCCGGGCTGGCAGCCCCGAGGGCTGCCGGAGTCCCCCGGCTGCGGGTATCCGCCGGTTGTTGACAGACTCTGGTGCATGCGCATCACAGTTCTGGCTGGCGGCGTTGGTGCCGCCAGGTTTCTGCGTGGCCTGCGCGCGGCCGACCCGGCTGCGGACATCACCGTGATCGGCAATACCGGCGACGATTTCGCGCCATTCGGCCTGCGGGTGAGCCCCGACCTGGACACCGTGATGTACACGCTCGGCGGCGGTATCAGCGAGGAGCAGGGCTGGGGCCGCGAGAACGAGAGCCACGCTGTGCTCACCGAGCTCACCGCCTACAGCGCCGGGCCCGGCTGGTTCGGCCTGGGCGACAAAGACATCGCCACCCACATCCTGCGCACCGAGATGCTCGCGGCCGGGCAGCCGCTGTCGGCCGTCACACAGCGGCTGTGCGAGCGCTGGCGGCCGGGAGTCACACTGCTGCCGATGTCAGACGACCCCGTTCGCACCCACGTCACGGTGCAGCTGGACGGCCGGGAGCAGGTGCTGCATTTCCAGGAGTGGTGGGTCAGGCTGCACGCCGCCGTGCCGGCCCGCCGGATCGAGGCAGTCGGCGCGGCGACGGCCCGTCCCGCACCTGGCGTGCTGGCGGCGATCGCGGCCGCCGACTTCGTGCTGCTGCCGCCGTCGAACCCGGTCGTGAGCATCGGCGTGATCCTGGCGGTACCCGGTATCGCCGACGCGGTGCGCAGCCAGACCGTGGTCGGCGTGTCACCGATCATCGGCGGCGCTCCCGTGCGCGGTATGGCCGACGCATGCCTGACCGCGATCGGCGTGCAGACGTCGGCGAGCGCGGTCGCCGCGCATTACGGCGCCGGACTGCTTGACGGCTGGCTGGTGGACGACCAGGACAAGGACGCGGTGGACACGCCCGAGCTAGCCGGAATCGCAGTGCGCAGCCGTCCGCTGTACATGACCAGCGTTGCGGCCGCAGCCGAGATAGCCAGGGCCGCGATCGAGCTTGCACGCGAGGTACGACAGTGAGCGGGCCAGGCGAGAGCGCGTCGGCGCCGACCGGCCGTACGCAGCAATCGCCACTCACTACCCCGTTCCCCGCCCTGACGGTCCTGCCGGTACCTGGCCTGCCCGAGATCGCGGCAGGCGTCGACCTCGCCGGCCTCATCGCGGACGCAGCGCTCGCCGGACCAGGCCTCGCCGACGGCGACATCCTGGTGATCACCTCCAAGATCGTTAGCAAGGCCGAGGACCGGGTCGTCACCGCCGACCGCGAGTCGGCAATCCGGGCGGAGACGATGCGCGTGGTGGCCAGGCGCGGCCCCACCACCATCAGCCAGACCAGGCACGGCCTTGTGCTGGCGGCGGCCGGCGTGGACGCGTCCAACACCAGGCCGGGCACGGTGGTGCTGCTGCCGCTCGATCCGGATCGGTCGGCGGAATCCCTGCGGAAGGCGATCGGGGCGCGAGCCCGCACCCGGCTCGGGGTGATCATCACCGACACTATGGGCAGGCCGTGGCGAGCCGGCCAGACCGACGCGGCCATCGGGGCGGCGGGGATCGCGCCGCTCCGCGATCACCGCGGCGAGCCCGATACCTTCGGCAACGTGCTCGAGGTGACCGTGGCAGCGGTCGCCGACGAGATCGCGGCGGCCGCGGACCTGGTGAAGCAGAAGACGACCGGCGTCCCGGTGGCCATCGTCCGTGGCCTCGCCGAGCTGGTGACCGATGCCGCCGGGCCGGGGGCGGCCGCGCTGATCCGGCCGGCGGACGAGGACATGTTCCGGCTGGGCACGTCCGACGTGCTCACCGCACGCCGGACGGTGCGGGATTTCACCGCCGCGCCGGTGTCACCGGCTGCCGTCCGCCGGGCCGTCGCCGCGGCTATCACCGCGCCGGCACCACATCACAGCCAGCCGTGGCGGTTCGCGGTGCTCGACTCGGCGGCGGCCAGGAGCCGGCTGCTCGACGACATGCTGGCCGCCTGGACAGCCGACCTGTCCGCCGACGGCTTCACGCCGGAGCAGATCGCCCGGCGGGTCACTCGCGGTGAGCCACTGCGCAAGGCGCCGCTGATCATCGTGCCGTGTCTGGTCGCCGACGCAGCGCACGCCTACCCGGACGCGCGCCGGGCGGCGGCCGAGCGAACCATGTTCGTGGTCTCGATGGGCGCGGCTGTGCAGAATCTCCTGGTGGCGCTGGCGATCGAGGGCCTGGGCTCGTGCTGGGTGTCCAGCACGCTGTTCTGCCCCGAGGTGACCGCGCAGGCACTCGGGCTGCCGGCCGGCTGGGAACCCATGGGTGCCGTCGGCATCGGGCACCCGGCCGCGCCCGCCACGGACCGGCCGCCCCGCGATCCGGACGATGTCATCCTGCGCCGGTAGCGCAGAGCTACATCGTCTGCAGCAGCTTCTTGAGGTGCCTGTCACTGTCGGCCGGCGTGAGTGCTTCCGCGCTCAGGCTGTTCATGACCTCGCGGTAGTGGTCGACCTCGACGGGCCTGTCCAGGTACAGCGCCCCGGTGAGCTGCTCGATGTAGACCACGTCCGGCAGGTCGGGCTCGCCGAACCTGAGGATCGAGAAGGAGCCGCCCGCGGCCGAGTGACCGCCGCGGTCGAACGGCATGACCTGAAGGGTCACCTGCGGCATCTCGGCCATCTCAATGAGATGCTGCAGCTCGGTCCGCATGACGTCCAGGCCGCCGAGCGGCCGGCGAAGCGCTGACTCGTCGATGACGGCCCAGACCTTGGGACCCGTCTCCGGCCTGTTCAGAATCTCCTGGCGCTTGACCCGCAAGCTGACCCGCCGCTCGATCTCGTCCGGCGGCGCGGACCGGTGACCGAGCAGCGTCACGGCGCGAGCGTAGTCCTCGGTCTGGAACAGCCCCGGCACGAACTGCAACTCATACGTCCGGATCAGCGAGGTCGCCTGCTCAAGTCCGATATACGTCTCAAACCAGTCCGGCAGCACGTCGTCATACCGCGCCCACCAGCCCTGAGAGTTGGCGTGCTCGGCGAGCACGAGCATCTGGCTGCGCATCATCTCGTCGGTGACGCCGTACAGAGTGAGCAGATCGGCGACGTCCCGCTCCTTGAACCCGACTCGGCCGTGCTCCATCCGGCTGATCTTGGACCGAGACGCCCGGATTTCATAGCCGGCCCGGTCAGGGGTTATCCCTGCGGCCTCGCGGAGCCGGTGCAACTGATTACCCAGCAACATGCGCAGTACCGTCGGGCCGCTGAAGGCCTCGACCGAGCCAGGCTCGTTCTGCGCGTCATCACCAGGTTGGTGGACCACGCTCACTGCCACTCCCATGCGGCAGACGGGGCAAGCCTCCCCGCCGTGCCCGTCACCCCTGCGCTGTTCCGACCGCACAGCCAATGGCCCAGTGTAATGCCGAAGTACACACCAGCCATTGGACTGTGCGCTCAGAGAACGTTACCACCAGGCGGAAGGATTATCGTGCGCGTTGTGACCGCAGTGTCACTTTTTTCACACGAGGACCATCAGCCCAGGTCGTCGAACTCGCCATTCCGCACACCGGTCAGGAACGCCGCAATCTCTGCGTGCGTGTAGACAAGCGCAGGCCCCTCAGGGTGCCGCGAGTTGCGCACCGCGATCTGGCCATCCGGCAGCTCGGCAACCTCGACGCAGTTGCCGCTGGGGTTGCTCGCGCTGCTCTTGCGCCAGTTCACGGGCCCGAGCTCGGTGGCGGCACCATTCGTGATCTGCATGTTTCCTCCTCATCCGGGAAGACAGACTAGCGGTGATTGCAAATGCACGTGCAACTGCACGGAACGGTCGTAGCTTAGCCTGCGTGGGCCCGAGTAACAACGCAAATGCACGTGCAAGTGACCCTTGCGAATGTGATGTGCATGCGGCAGGATATGACCATTACCATTGGGCGATTGCGCGCTCGCTTGGCCGGCGTCCTGGCAGGCACCGACCAGGGACGGGCGTGTTCGCCCAGCTAGCCGCCGCCGACTCAACTGGATCCGACCCGACGTGATGGCCAGTCACCTGCACAGCACCGCCATGACCGCGTGGGGGGCTTCGGGGAGTCCTCTGCATGACACCGAATCGCGGGGGGCATCGGGGGGGCGGTCCCAGGGCGCAGTACCGCAGCCCCTGGCGTTAGCCCAGGCCAGCGGTTCTGATTGGCCATGGCTGGAGGCAGCGGTCCAGATGGCGTGGCGGTCCTGCGGCGGCCCGCCGCCGGAGCCGGCTGCTTCGGACGACCGGGGCAGTGAGTGGACGACGATGCCGCGAGTTGCGACGCGTACGCCGAAGCCCGCGACCCGGTCCATCGCAGCGGCCCGGGCGTTTACGATGCGCACCATGGAGAGGTGGGGCGTCGTGGCGCTCGGCGCAGACGCCGCCGCCGTCGTGACCGAGCTGATGACAAACGCGCTGCGACACGCGCTCGCGCAGCCGCCCGACGACACTGCAACGCCGTCCAGCTGGCCCATCCGGCTCGGCCTAGCCGATCCCGGCCCGTATGTCATCTGCGCGGTAGCCGACCCCAGCACGGACGTGCCCACCCCCCGGCACGCGGACTGGCAGGACGAAGCGGGCCGCGGGCTGCTGGTGGTTGCCTCGCTGAGCGACCGGTGGGGCTACTGCGCTGCACCCGCCGACCGGGGCAAGGTTGTGTGGGCCGCCTTCGCGACGCCGTCGCGATCGCGCTGACCACGGCAGGATCGGAACGCACTGACCACGCCAGCATCGGAACAGTGGTCCGCCTGCTTGTGCCGCGGCACCGAGGCGGCGCTCTCATAGCTGTGCCCGCACTACTTGGCCGCCACCCGGTCGGCAGCGATGATCGAAGCTGGTGACGGGCGGGCGGAGCGGAGCGAGCATGACAGTCGATCGGGCAGTTGACAGCGGCGCGGCCGACTACGACTTGACGCCCCTGCTGCAGCCGCTGGACATCAGGCAACTGCACCTCAGCAGCCGATTCGTCATGCCCGGCATGCAGCGCGGCTGGTGCGTCGACGGCGCTCCTGACCATCGGCTGCGCGACTACTACCGGCGCCGCATCTTCGGCGGCACGGGGCTTGTGATCTCCGAGTCGTGCGCGATCGACCATCCGAGCGCAACCAAAGATCCCACCTTCGCCCAGATCTCGCCCGCGACCAAGCCAGCCTGGCAGGGCTGCATCGAGGCGGTCCACGAGGCGGGCGGGCGCATGTTCCTTCAGCTGTGGCATCAAGGGGGCGTCAACTACGGTGGCGACGCGGACCGTAATCCGGCGTTCGTGGCCTTAAGCCCGTCCGGACTGGCCAACCCGGGCGAGCCCTTCGGCCGTGCGGCGACGGTGGCCGACCTGGACAGCATCAAGACCGCCTACGTCCAGGGCGCCATCGACGCGCAGCAGATCGGCGCGGACGGCGTCGAGCTGCACGGCTGCCACGGCTTCCTGCTCGACCAGTTCTTCTGGCCAAAGACCAACCGGCGGACCGACCAGTACGGCGGACCGGTGATCACCGATCGTGCGACGTTTCCCGCGGAGGTCGTTGCGGCGGTGCGGCGGGCGGTCGGTCCCGACTTCGTCATCGGGATGCGGATATCCCAGTGGAAGGAGTCGGACTTCGAGGCGAAGATCGTCGAGAGCGCCGACGAGCTCCGCCAGCTCGTCTCGGTCCTGCGAGCCGCGGGAGTGGACATCTTTCACGTCTCGACGCGCCGGTTCTGGACGCCGGAGTGGCCGGGCTCGGATCTCGGCCTCGCCGGCTGGGTGAAGTCGTTCACCGACGCGAAGGTGATCGCCGTGGGCAGCATTGGCCTCGACATCGACGTCATGGCGACGCTGACCGGCCACGAAGCGCGGCCGACAGGCGCCAGTCGCATCGATGAGCTGGTCCGGCGCTTCGTGCGCGGCGACTTCGACCTGGTGTCGGTGGGACGAAGCCAGATCGGCGACCCGGACTGGGTGACGAAAATGCGCGACCGCCAGATCCCGCAGATCAGGGCGTTCCGCAAGGACGACACCACGCTGAGCCAGGACGTCGTCCCGGCCGGTGCGTGAGGCAGCCAGCTAGGGCTGGAGCACCGGGAGCGGTGCTCGCGGCCCGCGCACCGACGCGCAGACGCCATCGCTGGCCGCGGCTGCAGCGGCCCGCTCCGCCGACGGCGTGCCGTACAGCGTCGTGCGCTGCCGCAGCGGGCGGCCCGTCGGTGCCACCAGCTCGGCGAGCTCGCTGATCGTCTTGTAGGAGCCGTTCTGCGACCCCGCCATCCGGCTGATGGTCTCCTCCATCAAGGTGCCGCCGAGGTCGTTCACCCCGCCGCTCAGCACGTCGCGGCAAGCGTCGGCGCCGAGCTTCACCCACGAGCACTGGATGTTGTCGACGGCGCCGTGCAGCATGACCCGCGACAGCGCGTGCACCGCGCGGTTCTCCCGGACGGTGGGACCCGGCCGCGCCAGCCCGGCGAGATAGATCGGGGAGCTAGCGTGTACGAACGGCAGCAGCACGAATTCGGTGAAGCCACCCGTGCGGTCCTGGATGGACCGGATCACCCGCAGGTGCCCGACCCAGTGCGCCGGCGTGTCGACGTGCCCGTACATCATTGTCGCCGTCGTGCGCAGGCCCAGCGAGTGCGCGGTGGTGATGACGTCGATCCAGGCCGCTGCGGGCAGCTTGCCCTTGGTCAGCACCCAGCGAACGTCGTCGTCGAGGATCTCGGCCGCCGTGCCGGGCAGCGAGTCCACCCCCGACTCGCGTGCCCGGACCAGCCACTCACGTACCGGCAGGCCGGTCCTGGCTGCCCCGTTCATGACCTCCATCGGCGAGAAAGCGTGTACGTGCAGGTCCGGGCAGCGCCGCTTTACCTCGGCCGCGATGTCGAAGTACGCGGTGCCGGGCAGGTCTGGGTGAATCCCGCCCTGCATGCACACCTCGGTCGCGCCTGCCTGCCACGCCTCCGCCGCCCGATCGCCGATCTGGTCCAGTGACAGGGTGTAAGCGTCGGCGTCGGTCCGGCGCTGCGCGAACGCACAGAACCGGCAGCCCGTGTAGCACACGTTGGTGAAGTTGATATTGCGAGTAACAACGTAGGTGACGTCGTCGCCGCACACTTCCCGGCGCAGTCCGTCCGCCAGCGCGGCCAGCGCGTCGAGTTCGGCGCCGTCGGCGTCGAGCAGCGCCAGGGCCTGCGCGTCGGTGAGACCCGCCGGGTCGCGCTCTGCCCTGCGGAGCGCGGCCAGCAC
>JBAUAR010000502.1:0-3296 GCA_049675875.1 Streptosporangiaceae bacterium | reverse complement strand
ACGGCGGACCGTCTGGCTGGACGGAGCCGCCCGCGTGCCTGCCGCCTTCGGCCGCCGCGCTGGGACGGCCGTTGCCTGCTGGCCGCCCGGCCTGGCCCTCACCGTTGACGGCGCCCGCCACGATCCGCGCCACCTCGTCCTCCAGCGAGCCACGGTCGGCCTCGCCTGCTACCAGCGTCGTGACGACGTCACGGATCTCGGTGAGCCGGCGGATCGTCTCGGTGTGGCGCGACATCAGCAGGTTCAGCCGCCGCTCGGCGCCGTCGTGGATGGCGGTCGCGCGGGCGGTCGCCTCGTCTAGC
Source organism: Streptosporangiaceae bacterium (assembly GCA_049675875.1). Lineage (GTDB taxonomy): Bacteria > Actinomycetota > Actinomycetes > Streptosporangiales > Streptosporangiaceae > JAJYUU01. The sequence goes on along the minus strand of JBAUAR010000502.1, from coordinate 2,994 downwards.
TGCTGCTTGGCCTGACTCTTGGCCGTGGCGACGGCCGTCTCCGCCTGCTTGGTTGCATCCGAGATGACGTGCTGAGCCTCGGCGGCTGCGCTCTTGCGGGTGTTGTCGGCCTCGGTCTTCGCGCTGGCGACGGTGGTCTCGGCCTGCTCCTGGGCCGCGCTCAGCATCCGTTCGGCTTGCTCCTGGGCTTCCGCCCGGCTGCGGTCCGTCTCGGCCTTCGCGTCGGCGCGCAGCTTTGTGGTCTCCGCCTGCGCCACGGTGCGGAGCGATGCGATCTCGTCATCCGCCTTGGTGCGCTGAGACTTCGCCTCGTCATCGGCCAGCTTGAGGATCTGCCCGATCCGCTCGCTGATCTCCTCGTGGGGCGGCCGACCTGAGGACCGTGCGGCCGACAGTTCGAGCTTCAGTCGCTCGAGCTCGTCAAGCGCCTGCGACAGCCGATCCTCGAGGTCTCGCCTGCCGTCCTGGAGGCCGCGCAGTTCCAGTCTGAGCTGCGCGATGGTCTCATCAACCTGCATCCGGCTGTAGCCGCGCCGCTCAAGGGCAAACTGACCATCATGACCGAGGTCGGCGGAGAGGTGGCTGTGCTCGCTCATGTTTCACCCGTCACGTCCATAGGCGCGGCCGCCAGGCGCCGAGGGGCTGTCGGCCACGGGAGACTGCTGCAGTTACATCTCTGGGCGCGCCCGTGCTGGCGCAGTCCGGGCACCCGCAACGTGCTCAGATACCGGGCTTCGACTCTGTCCCTAAGGCCCCTGGCCCGCAACCGAAACGTTGTTTTCTGGTCATTTATCTCGTTTGCCGTGCGAATCATGGTCATGCCGGCCACGAGCGACCGCGCGAGGGGGCTGGTGCGACAATCGGCACGCGCAGGAAGCGTGCGCATCGGACAGGGAGAGTGGTCGGACTCGTGCACTCCGAACGCCATGTCGGGACGCTCGGCGCCGACGCGCCGTCGCTGCACCCAGATGCCTGGGTGGCACCAGGTGCCGTCGTCATCGGGCGCGTGACGCTGGGCCGCGCCTCGTCCGTCTGGTACGGCTCGGTCCTGCGCGCCGATGACGACGAGATCATCGTCGGCGCCGAGTGCAATATCCAGGATCTGTGCTGCCTGCACGTGGACGCCGGAGAGCCCGCGGTGCTGGAGGACCGGGTCAGCCTCGGCCACCACGCGACCGTGCATGGCGCGCACATCGAGTCCGGCGCGCTGGTCGGTATCGGGGCGATCGTGCTAGGACGGGCCAGCGTGGGCGCGGGCTCGCTCGTCGCCGCCGGCAGCGTGGTACTGCCCGGCACCCGGCTGCCGGCTGGCGTGCTCGTCGCCGGCGTACCGTGCCGGGTGGTACGCGAGCTGACCGATGCTGACCGGCAGTCCTTCGCCGACACCGCGACCCACTACGTGCAGCGGGCCGGCCGGCACCGCGAGGCGAGCTGGTCGACGGCAGGTTAGCTATCGCGGGTAGTACCGGAAATGGCCCGCTTGAGTCATGCGCGTGGCTAGTGGCGGGCGCTAGCCTGCTCGGCACGGGGAAGTTACCCGATCGGGCCATGAACCAGCTCGGCACCGGGGAGGTGCGCACGTGCGCGATGACGTCGACCTGCGCCTTCCCGACGTGGTGGCGCTTGCGGAGATCGACCTGTACGCCGAGGTGCTGAGCGCTGTCGCGGCCGCCGACGGCCCGCTGACTATCCAGCAGATCGACGAGGTGCTCGGCGTCCGCGAGCACGCCAGCGCGGAGGCTGGCGCCTGCTGAGCCCGCTCGGTCAGCCGCCGCGCGCGGGCTCTGGATCCCCGCGGGAGAACATCACATCGGTGCCGGCGTGCTCGAAGCCGAGCGAGGCATACAGGCCGATCGCCGCGGTGTTTGTCTCGTCCACGTAGAGGATCACCTCGGCCAGCCCCAGGCTGCGCAAGTGCCGCACGCCGATCACGGTGAGCGCGCGGCCGAGTCCGGTGCCCCGCTCGTCCGGGTCGACCCCGACGACGTACACCTCGCCGATCGCGTCGCGCTGACGGTCGCCCGATGGGGGCAGGCCGGCGCCGTTGGCTACCGGCGCGTCGTGCCGAAGGCTGCCGTGCGGCTTGGTCCAGTGGAAGCCCGCCAGCTTGCCCTCGCGCTCGGCGAGGAAGAATCCCGCCGGGTCGAACCACGGCTCGCGCTCGCGCAGCTCAAGGTCGGACGTGGTCCAGCTGCCCTGTTCCGGGTGCTGAGCGAAGGCCCGGCGGTTGACGGTGAGCCAGGCGTCCTCGTCCTGCCCGACCTTGAACGTGCGAACCGTTATCCCCGCGGGGAGCTGCGGCGCTGGCAGCCCGGCTGCCAGTTGCCTCCGCATCTGCCACAGCGCGCGGGAGCGATGGAAGCCCACCGATGCCGCCAGTCTGGCTGCGGCAGGCAGGTCACCGTGCGCCCACAGCCGCAGGCCCGCTCCGCGGGCCTCGGCGACCAGGGAGCGGCCGAGCGCCCGGCCGAGCCCGCGGCGACGGTCCGCCGGCCGGACGACCATCTCTCCCGCTAGCCCTTCGGGACGGTCGGCGGGATCAAGGTGCCCGTAGCCGGCCAGGATGCCCCGGTACCACAGCAAGACGTTGCGGGCCAGCGGGTCACCGCCGTACCTGAGGTGCAGCACGACATGTTCGGACAGCGGACTGACGCCGTCGGCCTCGGCAGCCTCGCTGACGAGCTCCAGCACCGCAGTCGCGTCCGATGGCGACAGCGGGCCGCTGGTCCTGAGCTGGATCAGGCGGTCATCCCCGCTGTCGGTGTCACCGGCTCTCCGCTCGGCAGTCACGTAGGCCAGCCGTCGACAGGGCGGTCCAGGTTAGGCTTCGGCATGCGCCACCGAGGGCTGCGCCGCCGGGTCAATTCCGTCGGCCACAGTGCGGCGGGCCGGGCGGTCGTCGTCACTAAGCGCACCAGGTCCGCCATCCTGCCCGCCAGGCGTGCCCGCGACGGCCCCGGCGCCGGACACGCCGGACGCGCCGGCCCCGCCGGC
>JBAUAR010000501.1:0-20523 GCA_049675875.1 Streptosporangiaceae bacterium | reverse complement strand
GGCCGGCGGCGCGCGGTGCGCCGCGCGAGTCCCGGGCCGGCGCTACCGCGTGGCCCGCGGGCTGCGCGGTTATGGCGCGCCCTCGATCCGGACGTCGTAGACGCTCGCCTGGAAGGTTCCCGCTGAGTCCGGCGGCAGCAGCGTGAACCAGATGATCAGGTACCGCGCGCGCTCGGGCGCGGCCGCCCGCAGCACGAGCGTGCCGCCCGCGGCACTGGCGCTCGCCTGCACCTGCATCGCTGACCGGTCTGGTGTGTCCCCCGTGAGCAACTGCAGGTCAGCACCCGGTGCGCTGCCCAGGACGAGCCGGACGGTGCTGATCGTCACTGGTCGGCCCATGTCAATCAGCAGCCCAGTGCCAGCCTGCAAGTTGCCCAATGCCGCGCTGGCGTACCAGTCGGTGTGCCAGGCCGTTGCCGCGCTCGCGTCGATCGCGAGGCTCGCGCTGGCGGGGTTGTCGCCCGACTGCGGGCCGGCTGAGCCGACGGCCGTGGCGCTCACCGGACTCAGCACCAGCGGCACCGGCGTCGGGCGCGACGCCCGTGGCACTGCCGTCGGGCGCGGCGATGCTCGCTGGCTCGCGCCCGCCGGTCCGCCAGCGTGCAAAGTCGGTGCACCCCGGACGGACGCGGCCTGCGGTGAGCTCGTGGCCAGACCGAACAGCCCGACGTCGGCGACCGCCAGCGCCACCCACGCGATGACCACCAGGAGTGGCCAGCGTGCCCGCCAGCCAGCTGCCCGGTTCCAGTCACCGGACCCGGCCGGGCCCGGTCCAGCTCGGGCCGGGACAGCCCGGCCCGGAGGCTCGGCCAGCACGACACCGAAGCGGTCGGTAGCTGGCTCGGTCCCGGCCGGGCCGGGGTCCCGGTGGATCCGGCCCGTCGTCACGGGCGCAAGATCGCCAGGATCGTGCCGTCCGGGGCGGCGTGGAATACCACGGCATCCGGCCCGAGCTCCCGCACCGCGGCCAGGTCTCGCGGGTCCGGCGCGGCGCCGTCGCTGACCAGGGCGGCCGCCTCGAGCGCACGGGCCCCGCTCGACACCGCCATCGCAACGGCTAGCTGCAGCGCCGACAGCTGCAGCGACGGCAGCGCCACGGCAGCCGCGGCGTAGGTGCGGCCAGTCTCGTCGCGCACCGCCGCTCCCTCTGCCGCAGCGACCCTCGCCCGGACCGACCTGGCGAGAGTGATGATCTTGGCATCCTCTGGTCCCGGTGCCTCCGGATCCGCCTCGCTCACGCTGCCGATCCTAGCGGCGGCAATCGCTAACCGGTGGGCCGTCAACCACCTTGAGTAACTGTGCGTCTAAGTTACGTTACTGAGTGCACACACCACGGGGGAGCAAGCGCGCTGCAAGGGGCTGACAGCGCACGTGCATGACGTGTGTGGGAGGGCGGGTTTGGCGGAGTACCTAACAGTCCCCGAACCACTGCAAGTGGGCCGCGCGCCCCAGCTGACGGCGCGCCGGCTGACCATGTGGACCGGAGCCTACCTACGCCAGGTGGCGGTCGCCGACGCCTGCTGCGCGCTCGCGGCGGGCCTGCTCGCCTTCGAGGCGCGGTTCGGGGCCAGGCACGGCCCGGCAGCCTATTTCTGGATAGGCATCAGCCTGCCGATCTTCTGGCTGCTCGCGCTCGCGCTGGCCGGGGCCTACGACGAGCGCTTCATCGGCGTCGGATCGGACGAGTTCCGCCGCGTCATGAACGCGGGCATCTGCCTGACGGCCGCGGTCGCGTTCGTCGCGTACGCAACCAAGACCGATGTCGCCCGCGGCTACGTGATCGTGGCGCTGCCCAGCGCGCTGATCTTTGACCTGCTGACGAGGTTCGCGGTCAGGAAGCAGCTGCACAAGCGGCGTGCGCTCGGTTATTGCATGCGCCGGGCGGTGCTCGTCGGGCACGCCGACGTCATAGCGGGACTTGCCGCCATGCTCCGACGGGATACCCATCACGGGCTCGTGGCGGTCGCCGCCTGCGTCCTCGGCCCGGACCGGCCGCGGGTGATCGGCGGACTGCCCGTCTACGGCGGACTCAGCAACGTGCTGGAAGTCGTGCAGAACCTGCACGCCGATACGGTCGCGGTGCTGGCCTGTCCGGAGATGAGCGGGGCACGCCTGCGCGATCTTGCCTGGGCGCTCGAGCGGACGGACACCGACCTGTGCGTGGCACCCGCCCTGCTTGACGTGGCGGGCCCGCGCACCACCATCCGGCCTATCGCCGGGCTCCCGCTGCTGCACATGGATCACCCGGAGTTCACCGGTATCCGGTGGCTGCTCAAGTCGGTGTTCGACCGGGCCGCCGCGCTGGCGGCGAGTATCGCGCTGCTGCCGCTCTTCGCCGCCGTCGCAGTCGCGATCAAGCTTGGCGGCAGCGGGCCGGTGCTGTTCCGGCAGACCCGGGTTGGCAAGGACGGCAAGCCCTTCACTCTCTTTAAGTTCCGCACCATGGTCGTCGACGCCGAACAGCGGCTGGCCGAGGTGCTGGCGCTGAACGAGAGCGATGGCGCGCTCTTCAAGATCCGCAGGGACCCGCGGGTCACCGGGGTCGGCGAATGGCTGCGTCGCCGGTCGCTCGACGAGCTGCCCCAGCTCATGAACGTCCTGATCGGCGACATGTCGCTGGTGGGGCCGCGGCCGGCGCTGCCGAGTGAGGCCGATGTCTACGGCCACCACGTGCGGCGGCGGCTGGCCGTCAAGCCGGGCATCACCGGCCTCTGGCAGGTCAGCGGGCGATCCGACCTGCCCTGGGATGAGGCGGTCAGGCTCGACGTCCGGTACGTCGAGAACTGGTCGTTCGTACTCGATCTGCAGATCTTGTGGAAGACCTGGGCAGCCGTGATGCACGGGGACGGCGCGTATTGACCGGGTCGCCCTAGCACGTGATCCAGCGCAACGAAATCAGGACCCGGCGAGGTGCGGAAGCGGCGTGTCCAGACAACGAGGGGGACTAATGACTGGGCCGATCGTGACAACGCGCCGTCGGGACGCGCCGGCCGGCAGGCCGTCTGTGCTCGCCGGACCTGCCAGGGCATCGATCCCGGCGCAGGGTCGCGGAACCGTTGAACCGGGCGTACTCGTCCGGCTCGCCGCGGCCGGGGACAAGCGAGCGTGGGAGCGCCTCGTCGACCAGTACTCGCGGCTGATCTGGGCGATGACCAGGGACTTCAAGCTGCAGGAGATAGACGCGGCGGACGTGGTCCAGGCGACGTGGCTGCGCTTGCTTGAGCACATCGGCAGGATCGAGTACCCGGAGCGGATCGGCAGCTGGCTGGCGACCACCGCCCGGCACGAGTGCCTGCGCCACCTGGCTGCGCGCAAGAGAGTCATGCTCGTCGACGACCACGATGCAGCGTTCAGCGGCACCGTGGCGCACCAGCCAGAGCTGGACGACCGGCTGCTGGCCGAAGAGCGGGCGCAAGCGGTACGGGCGGCGCTGGCGACGTTGCCGACGCGATCACAGCTGCTGCTCGAACTGCTGATGGCCGATCCGCCGGCCTCCTACACCGAGATATCGGACCGGCTCGGCCTGCCGATCGGCAGTATCGGCCCGACCAGGGGCCGATGCCTCGAGCGGCTCCGGCTGATCCTGCAGCCCGCTTAGGGGCTGACCATGTCAGGATCCGATCGCATCGGCGAGCACCCAGCGCCCGCCCGCGGCTTCCACACCGGGAAATGCGGTCCTGACCTCGGCAAGCAGGTCTGCGACGAACAGCACGACGGCGTCTGGCCGGCTCGCGAGCAGCGCCGCGGTCTCGAGCACCGGTATGTCGGTACCTGGCATCCGAAGTCCGCGCTTCGCTGGCGAGGCATCGATGATGCCGGGCAGCAGAGCCCTGGACGCCCCCGCCTGGCAGAGCAGGGCCACCGCTCTGGACGCGGCACCGTAGCCGAGCACCGTGCGGCCGGCCGACCGTTCCTTCTCCAGCCAGTCACGCAGGCCCAGGGCGCGCCGCCGGGCCTCATGCTGCAGCCCGGCCAGCTCCACCGGATTACGCACGCCGGTCCTGGCCTCGGACGCCAGCAGCCGCCGGATCGCAGCATCAGGGACGCCGAGCCCGTCGGCAGCCCGGCCGATGGCCAGCAGCACGGTGCCGCCGTAGAGGTCGAAGAGCCACCCGGTCCGCGGACCGAGGCCGTGACCGGCGAGCATCGCGGCGAGCGCCGTCGTGGAGTAATAGGCGTAGTGCCCGTGCCGCAGCGCATTCCACTGGCCATCGCGAATGATCGTCTCCAGCGAATGGAACTGCAGCAGCAGCACGCCGCCGGGCGCCAGCCTGGCTGCTCGCTCCGCGAGCGCCGCGTGCTGGTCGGCAGCGTGCATCAGGCCGAAGCAGTCAATAATGACGTCGGCCCGCTCGTCGTCGGCCACGGGCTTGAGGCCGCGGTCGGCGGCAAGCCCGAGCCAGGACCCGCCGTGCGGGCTGCCGTACTCGGTGACGGTGGCTCCCGCTGGCAGCAGCCCAGCGGCCTGGACCCGGCCGACCGCGTCGGTCGCCTGGCTGACCAGCGCGGCCGGCTCGGCTCCGCGCGGTTCGGCCGGCACCGTCGGGTCAGCGGCGAGCTGCGCCAGGCCGCACGCCGCGCAGAGCCACAGCTGCAGCGGATACACCCGGTCGGGGCCAGGATCCCCGCAATCAGGGAAAAAGTCGCACGCAGGCTGGTTACCGAGATCAAGAACGACAGCACCCAGCTGGCTCCGGCACGCCCGGCATGCTATGTCGTCCATTCCGTCGCCCTCCTTGGACAGCATGAGGCTAGGCACCCTGGCGGCACAAGCGTGTCGTTTTTCGTGAAGTCAGCATGCCGTGGATCCATAACTATAATTGGCAAGCCCGCCATTGGGCGGCGAGTTGGAGGACGGCGTGACTGTACCGTATAAATGCCGATTGTGTGATGCCAGCATCACTACGACTTTCGTGGACCTGGGTATGTCTCCGCTGTGTGAAAGCTACGTTCCAGCGGAACGGCTGGACGCGGTCGAGGCGTTTTACCCGCTGCATGCCCGGATTTGCGATTCATGCTTGCTGGTACAGCTGCCGGCTTATGTACCTGGCGAGGACATATTCTCGGATTACGCGTACTTCTCGTCCTATTCCGACTCGTGGGTGGCGCACGCCAAGCAGTACGCCGACTCGATGATCGGCCAGCTCGGCCTCGGCGCTGGCAGCCTGGTAACCGAGGTGGCCAGCAACGACGGCTACCTGCTGCAGCACTTTCAGGCCGCCGGGATCCCGGTCCTCGGGGTCGAGCCCGCCGGGAACGTCGCGGCAGCCGCCCGCGCCCGCGGGATCAGCACCGAGATCGAGTTCCTCGGGCCGGCGACCGGCAGCCAGCTAGCGCGGCGGCACGGTCAGGCTGACCTGGTAGCCGCGAACAACGTTTTCGCTCACGTCCCCGACATCCGCGGGTTTGCCCTCGGGCTGCGGGCCCTGGTCAAGGACACCGGCCTGGTGACCCTTGAGTTCCCGCACCTCCTGCGGCTGATCGAGCGGCGCCAGTACGACACGATCTATCACGAGCACTTCTCCTACTTGTCCCTGCTCACGTCCTCGCGCGCGCTGTCGGTCGCCGGGCTGCGGGTGGTGGACGTCGACGAGCTCACGACGCACGGCGGTTCACTTCGGGTGTACGCCCGACCGGCTGAATCCGCTGGCGAGCCGACCAGCAACGTCAAGGCCGTGCTCGATGCCGAGCAGGCAGCCGGCCTGCACACGGTGGCGGGCCACGGCGGGTTTGCCCGGCAGGTCCTGAAGATCAAGGCCGACCTGCTCGGGTTCCTGCTCAGCGCCGCCGCAGCCGGCCAGACCGTGGCCGGCTACGGCGCTCCGGGCAAGGGCAACACGCTGCTCAACCACTGCGGCATCCGCTCGGACCTGCTCGCGTACACGGTCGACCGGAGCCTGGTGAAGCAGGGCAAATTCCTCCCCGGCACGCACATTCCGATCTTCCCGCCTGACCACCTAGCCGACACCAAGCCCGACTACATCCTGGTGCTGCCGTGGAACCTCAAGGCCGAGATTACCGACCAGCTTAGCTACGTGCGGCAATGGGGCGCCCGACTCGTTTTTCCGATTCCTGAGCTTGAATTTGCCTGAGAGGGGTGCCGCAATGAAGGTGGTCCTGTTCTGCGGCGGGCTGGGCATGCGAATGCGCGATGGCGTGACCAACGCTCCGAAGCCGATGGCGATGGTCGGCGACCGCCCACTGCTCTGGCATGTAATGCGTTATTACGCGCACTTCGGTCACGCCGATTTCGTGCTGTGCCTCGGCTACGGGGCGTCGTATGTTAAGGACTTCTTCTTGCACTACGACGAGACCACGTCCAACGATTTCGTGCTGGAAAATGGCGCCAGGGACGTCAGCCTGTTCCGGACCGATATCTCCGACTGGCGGATCACGTTCGTGGACACCGGCCTTAACTCGCCGATCGGCGAGCGCCTGCGGCGGGTCCGGCGTTTCGTTGACGGCGAGGCAATGTTCCTTGCGAACTATGCCGACGTGCTGACGAACGCGCCGCTGCCGGATCTCATCGCGCGCTTTGCGGCCAGCACCGCGACTGCCAGCCTGCTGGCCGTCCCGCCCCAGTCATCGCACCACGTCGTGGAGATCGGCGACGACGGCCTCATCAACCTCGTCACCCCGATGCGCGACCTGCGCCAGTGGGAGAACGGCGGCTACTTCGTGCTCCGCCCGGAGATCTTCGACTACCTGCAGGAGGGCGAGGATCTTGTCGAGGACGCGATAATGCGCCGCCTCGTTCCGCAGCGCCGGGTCATCGCCTATCCCTACAAGGGCTACTGGTCGCCCGCCGACACCGTAAAGGAGCGCGCGCAGCTGGAGGAGATGTACCACCGCGGCCCCTGCCCCTGGATGGTCTGGGACCCGGACCGGTCGGCCGCGGCGGCGCCGCACGGCACCGCCCTGGATGATGCCGCGATCGGCGCGATGGCGGCAGCCGGGCCTGCCGTCGCGCTCGGGTGAGGCAGCGATGCTGCCAGCGCGCCTGGCGCCGCTGAAGCGCGAAGACCTCAGCGTGCTCGCCGTCGGCGCCCACCCGGATGATATCGAGATCGGCGCCGGCGGCCTCGCGCTGTCACTGGCCGGCGGCCATCCGGGCCTGCGGGTGCACTACGTGGTGCTCACCGGTACTGCCGACCGCCAGCTCGAGGCCCGACAGGCGGCCAGCTCGTTCTTTGCCGGCGCGGAGCTGACGATATCGCTGCACGACCTGCCTGAGGGCAGGCTGCCTGCGGTCTGGGCGCAGGTCAAGGACGCTCTCACTGAGGTGGCGAGCGCGTGCGCACCCGACCTGATCATCGCGCCGTCGGCGGCCGACGCACATCAGGATCACCGGACCATCGCGGAGATCATCCCGACCGTCTTCCGCGATCAGCTGTACCTGGCCTACGAGGTTCCTAAGTGGGACGGGGATCTCGGCCGCGGCCGACCATCGGTCTACTGGCCGCTGTCGGCCGAACTTGCCCACCGGAAGGTGGAGCTTCTGCACAAGTGCTACCCATCCCAGCGCGGTCGTGACTGGTGGGACGACGAGGTCTTCGTCGGACTGGCCCGGCTGCGGGGCATGGAATGTCGTGCCCCTTATGCCGAGGCCTTCAGCTGCTCGAAGTTGGTGCTCAGCGGCTAACGCCGGGCACCGGAGACACACTGGTAAGAAAGGGGCCTCTCATGTCGATCCTCGTTGACCCTTGCCTGCACGACGGCGCGCTCCGGCAGGCCACCTATGACGGCAACCTGATTGTGCTCACGCGACTGCCGGCCGTGAGCGACCTTGTCGACTACACCCGTGAGCAGCTCAGGGAGCTGTTCCGCCCGTTCGATCCTGAGCACGCACACGAGTACGTCAAGCCCGCCCAGATGGCCGAGCTGCTCGGCTCGTGGAAGCCGGGCTGGATTCACTCGGCGCAGCCGCAGCAGCTCGTCCGCGAGATCATCACGCAGGCCGGCCTGCCCGCCGAGTTCACGCACTATGACGTGCCGAGACCGCGCACCTCGTTCCCGGTCGGCCACCTCACCACCGGGGTCGCCTTCGCGTTCGGCTGGCACCGCGACTCCTGGTACAGCGCGCCCGCTCAGCAGATCAACTGGTGGCTGCCTGTCTTCCCCATCCGCGACGACAACTCCATGGCGTTCGACCCACAGGGCTTCGGGCGGGCCGTCCCGAATACCTCCGCGACTTTCGACTACTACCGCAACAACACGCAGCGGCTCAGCACAGCCCGGCAGGTGGCCCGCGAGGCACAGTCCAGACCAGCGGCGATCGACCACAAGGCGATACAGGAGCTCATCGTCCTGCCGGCGCCCGGCTCGGTGCTGCTGTTCGCGGGCGCGCAGCTGCACACGTCGATCCCCAACACCTCCGGCCTGGCCCGGTACAGCGTGGATTTCCGGACCGTCGACGCCAGGGATCTGGTGGCGGGCCGGGGCGCGCCGGTACCGGACGCATCCTGCACGGGAACCGCCATCAGGGACTTCCGCAAGATCAGTGACGGCGGCGCATTCGACGAGCAGATCGTGGCCGGCATCTTCGGCGCACCACCCGCCGACGCGATGCTCGTCTTTACCGACGCCGACGCGGATGCTGCTGCTGGCGGCGCCAGGGCTAGACGGCAGCGCTCGAGTGTGAAGATGCCGGCTGCGCGGCAGGGAACAGCAGTCCGGACAGCGCAGCGAACTGCTCCTCAGTAAGAAGGGCTGTCAGCGCACTGCGCCCGGCCAGCCTCTGGCGGACCTCACCGGCCCGGTTCTCCAGGTCGGTGAACTGGCTGATGAGTCGGTTGATGTCCAGTTCGCTCGCGCACTGGCAGAACTCGGATACAGCCATGCTCGACATGAGCGCGCCGAACTTGTCCGAGTAGCCGAGCGCAATCGTGGGTTTGCACAACCTGAGCGCGCAGAGCACGTTGTGATAGCGCGTGGCGACGACCATGCCGACGGCTGTGATCTCGCGCATCAGGTCCGCAAACGATGCAGCCGACGCAACGCTTATCCGGCCTATTTCGAGATCGGGGTGACGGCTTGTCACGTGAGCCAGGATGTCGCGCGCGATGATGTCATCGAACTTATTGTCCCCGCCGAACAGTCGGACTCGGTGACCAGTTTCGAGCAGCCACTCGGTGAAGCCTTTCATCGTCGCCACGTAGCAGGCATGAAGGCTGGCGGCGTTTCGGCGCTCGTGGTTTCCGCCGTAATAGGCCATCACGCCCACCCCGACCATGCGCAGGTCACCGGCAGCCACCGCGGGCGCAGGGGCGGCGAACGCCAGATCCGGATACACGCGATCGTTCGCCACGTCGAGTCCGCGTCGCCGCATGGCGTCGCGTGACAGAACGTCGCGATAGGACCGGTAGTACGCCAGCCGGGCAGCGGCATCGAGGAACCAGCGCGTCAATGGCTGGCTGATCATGTTAGCGCCCACGCTGACCAGCGCGACCTTGGTCCGGAAGAGCCTGCCGGATGCGCACAGCAAGAACAGCGCGTACGGGAAGCCGAATGGCTTCACCGGCAGCGTTGCCTCGAGGGCTCCCGCGCCTGGCACGATCACGACATCGTGGCGTCGAACCCAGGCCGCCGTCCGGACGGCGTCGACTGCTTTGCCCAGTGCTTTGAGGAAGCTGGCGACGACACCGGACGCGCGGTGCTGGTGCCGTGCATACCAGAGCACCGGGATCGCGGGAATGCCGTACCGCGCCTCGATCACTTCTGGCCCGCCGCACATCGCGTCGATGACCGCGTCCGGATGGGCGCGCCTGAGATAGGCCACGATGGACTCCATGGACACGTCGTTGCCGGTGTTACCGGACCCGACAAGGCCGAACAAACCGACCCGCGGGGCCGCACGCCTGGTCATCGTCATGTGCTGAGTTCCTTTCTGAACCTGTCACGGACGGTGTCCGCGCAGTCGGGCGCATCGTGATCACGGGCGTGCGCTAACGCACGGTTGTCCGCGTCCTGGCGGCCGGACTGCAGCGGGCTGCTCATGCGGTGCATGCCCCGGTACCCAGCCGGCGGAATCGCGGCCTCGTGCAAGCCCGCCCGCAGCTGCCACCACCACAGGACCGAGCCGATCCAGGTAGCCACGGCCGCTCCGCAGATAGCACCGAGCGCGCCACCCGCGGCTGCCCCGACAAGGCCGCAGGCCAGGTAGACGCTGGCGCTGAGGATCATGGCCCGCAAGCTCCGCCGTGCCTTGCCGAGGGCGTGCAGGCCAGCGGTAGCGCCGGCGATTACACAGCCACCCATAACGGCCACCGTCATGGGCAGCACGAGCTCATAGGTGGGCCGCCAGATCCCGCCAAGGAGCAGCTCGCCCAGTCCCCTCGGCAGCGCCACCAGCAGGAAACCGCCCCAGGCAATAGCACCGAGCGCGAGCCCAGCGCCCACCAGCATGCAGAACATCGGCAACCGCTTCGGCGATCGCCGCAGGACGCGATTGGCCTCCGGAATCGTCACCAGGGACATGCCCATGAACACGACCAGGAACGGGCCCATCAGCGTCGAGACGGCCTGCACGTATCCGACAGCCGCGAGCCCAACCATGATGCCCACGCCGTAGCTGCGCAGCTGGGACGAGCCGCTGTTACACGTGTTCTCCGCGAGATAACGCGGACCGAGGTCACGATTGCCGGACAGCCATCGCGGGATGCCCGCCGGGCTGGGCAGGACGCGAGCCTGCAGCGGCCCCACGGCCGCCGCGACGGTGGCCGCCGCGCCCCACACCAGGATGAAGGCGGATACGCTCGCGTGCCCTGCCAGCCGAAGGTAGATCAGGCCCGGCACCATCGCGACGGCCCACGTCGAGTCGTTCAAGAAGGCTTGACCGCCGCGCCCGACCGCGAAAAAGGCATACCGCCAGCTGTCCTGGAGCAGCAGGCCAGGCAAGACCAGCCCGAGCGCAAGGAAGGCGGCCCTGGTAGTACCGCCCAGCAGCGCGGCGGTGGCAAGAACTACAGATCCGCTGGCCAGCCCCGTTGTCATGGCCGTTGCTGAACTGCTCGCGACCGCCAGCCGCCATGCTGGCGTTCGCGGACCACTGAACCTGACCATGAGTGGGTCAGTGGCGATTCCCCTGGACGCGTTCAGCGCGAACGAGTAGGTGACATAGGCCAGGCTGAATGCACCGAACGACACGGCGCCAAGGACGCGGGCGACATAGATCGTCATCGCAAAGTTGGTCAGGCTGGACACAGCCTGGTCAGCCAGTCCCCAGCCAAGCCGAAGCGCAACTCCGCGAATGCGCTTCTTCGGCGCGGCCGTCGCCGCACGTTCCAGCACAGCCGCTCCCCACTGCGTGCTGCATCCACTGGCGTGCCACGACGACCACACGGCAGCAGCACGCAGCGAGAGTTCCGGGTTCAGCGAGATCAGCGCGACCAGCGACTTTGCAGTGCACTGGCCACGACCACAGGAGCAGTGAGCACCGCAGGTGATACAGCTCGCGCCTCGGTAAGCTGGCGCCCCGGCTGCACTCCGTCCTCGCTCCCGCTAAGGGAAGAAGGCCAGAAATGCACCCGGGCTTGCGGCAGGCGGCTGGGTCGGAGTCGGGCTCGGTGTCGGCGTCGGGCTCGGTGTGGGCGATACTCCGCCGGTCGAGGTCACTTCGACGTCCACCCAGCGGTTCTCGCCGTGGTCCTTGGTGTCAAAGGTGTCGGGATAGGCGAACGGCCCGTCCTGATAGGTGGAGTTGCCGGGCGGGGTCGCGTTCGCCACGTTCGGCGTCGTCAGCGGGCCTGAGGTGATGCCGCCTGCGCCAGCGCCGGTGCTGTAGTAGTAGACATCCTCGGTGTAGAACTCCTGACCGCCGCCGTAGAAGGCCGATACCTTGTAGTCGCCGGCGGGCAGGGTGATGCCGGTGCAGGCGCAGGCGACCCAGCCGCTGCCGGGGGCGCCCGACCACGCGGACGAGGTGGTGTCGGTCCCGGCGACGACGGCGCGGGTGGCCACGGACCAGATCGCGCACCGGGACGGCAGCACCGACACGCCCGGCGGGCTGTACCACCAGATGTTGTCCAGCGTGCAGGGCTCCGACAGCACAAACTCCGTGCCGCTGGTCTGCTCTCCGGTGTCGATGCTGACGGCGTTCGGAGGTACCGGGTAGCTGGGCCAGAGCCGGTAGGAGGTGCCGGCCGGGCCGGCGTCGGCTACCTGGATGTCGAGCCAGAAGTTGTCCGAGTCGTAACCGTAGGCGGGCATCACCGCGGTCGGATCGGAACTCGCGACGCTGAACGCGCCCTGGTTCACCGAGAACGGCGCCGGCAGCGACCCGCCCTGGTCGGAGTAGCCGGTCAGCGGACCGCTGACGATCCCCGCGCTGTAGGGCCCGCCGGCCCCGAACGCATTGCTGGTGGCAGGGAACCCGTCACTGAACCCGGTCGCCGCGACATAGGTAGCGCCGATCGCCAGCGGGACCGGCGCCGGCAGCGGAACATAGTTCCACTGCCCGGCAGCCAGCGGGCCAGAGGTCACCGTCGCGCCGCCAATCAGGCTCCCGGTGGCGTCGTCATAGACCTGCCACAGCCCGAACTTCTGCGGCGACGCTGACTGCCCGGTGCCGCACACCCACCACCAGTACCCGTCGAACCAGGTCCCGCCGGCCGACACCGAGAACACCACGCCCGCAATGAACGGCCCGGCATACGACGCCGCAGCCGCCGGCCCCTCCATCGACGGGAACAGCCGGTAGGCGCCCGTCGGCGGCGGGGCGGTCGTAGGCGGACTGAAACCGCTCACGAACGCCGCCAGCAGCCAGGTACCCCTGGCCGCGTTGTAAACGAAGCCGAGCAGGTCGGTCTGCCCGGCGGCGGCGCTCAGGGCCGGCTGCGGCAGGCCCGCAGCGAACTCGTAGCCGCTGCCCCAGCTCAGCGTGAACGGAGCTCCGGGGCCCTGGGTAACTTCCAGCAACAGCTTCTGCCCGTCTGCGGGGTTCGTGGGGTCGGCCATGGTGCGGTCTCCGCCGATGGTCACCCGGAAGTCATTGCCCGCCGACGCGTCCACGACGATCGTCGCCGCATCCGCCAGCATCACCACCGCGGGCGCCACCGCACCCGGCTCAACAGTGGTCGACTGCGCCGCAGCCAGCGCCGGCGAGACCCGCTCCGCCAGCACCGAACCCGCCGCCGCTCCGACCGCGGCCATCCCGACAGCGCTGCGGAACATCCGCCGCCGGCTCACAGCCTGGCCCGCACCCGACCCCCGCCAGCGAGCTAACGACTCCCGCCTCAGCAACACCCCGCCCGCCCCCCGCCGAGCCGTGAGCTGACCATGGCCGGGAGTCCGCTAGCGCCTGCGCGGCGAGCAGATGAAGACATACTCCACTGCCAATCTTGGACTAAGAAATGGGATATTCCAGTTAATGCGCATGTTCACGGCCTTCATCAGCTCCCGCCTGGGCTGGCCGCCGAACCAGTTGTGTGAAATCGGGAAGGATCTGTCAACACGGAAGTATTGCATCAGGCTGGTTCTGAACTCCTCGACTGACTGAATGTTGTTAAACGGCTCGTAGATATGTGCCCTGCTATGACCGAAGTTAGTAAAGGTCACGATGAACACGCCACGGCGACTGAGGATGCGGGCGACCTCGGCAAACTTCCTCGCTTGTGCGTGCCCAAGGTATTCAAACAGTCCCTGAGCCACAACTATCCGGAACCGCATGTTGCCGAATCTGATCGGAGTCTCGACAATGTCGGCCTCCAGCAGGTTAGGCGCTGGCTCATGGATCGCGATGTCGATACCGTAATAGCTCACGTTGTCCGGCAGGAGCTGCCTCAGCGTGGCGGGACCGCAGCCGACGTCGAGCAGATCAGTCGTCTTTCCGGCCGCCACCTTGCTGATAATTCGGGTGAGCTTTCGAAGCCGGTAGTGCGCCGGGATGTGCTTGCGGTTCTCCTCGATCCAGAACTCGCGCTTGTAGTACCGCGCGGCCCGGCCAGCATCCTCGCCGGGCAGCACGCTCGCGTCGCTCGCCGTGTCGTTCATGGCTCGCCTCTCCGTGCGCAACGCCAGGCCGGCCGCGGCCGCTGATCAGCGGTCAGCCGGCCTGCAGTCCCTGACCAGCCACCACCGACTCGACCGACACCTCAGCCGCGATCGTGGCAGCGGGCTCGGCAGGCCTGGTGCCGCCCTGGCGGGCGCGGCTCGCGAACCACTGGCCGAGGTAGCGGTAGCACTCCCGCCGGTCGGCTGGCGTCAGGGGCGCGCGCTGGATCGCCCGGACATATGCCCAGACGTATTCGCCGTACAAGCGGGCCGCAGGATGCCGCCACCGGCTAGCCCGGCGCGGGTCCATGTTCGCGCACCGGCTGCGCATGGTCGGGCAGGCTCGTTCCGCCCGGTCGTCGTGATCTCGCCGGAAGTAGAGCCAGTCCGGCACCTGGTAAAAGGCGCCCTGCAGGCCGAGCTCGGCGATGATGGTGTGATCGGCGTGGTGATAACTCTCCTTCATCGCCGTCTTCCGGAGGACATCGAGCCGCATGACGCCGTAGTCGTCGTCGCCGCCGCTGTCGAACAAGATGCTCCGGAACCGCTCCGGCGCATGCCAGGAGGACGTGGCGAGCGAATACGCTATCGCCTCGGTCAGGGCTCCCGACGCGTTAATGCGCGCCGTCCACGCGTGGGCGAGTACCACGTCCGGGTACTCGTCGAGGGCGGCGACGCACCGCTCGAGCAAGTCGCGAGCATAAAGGTCGTCATTCGCGGCCCACTTGAACAGTTCGCCCCTCGCCTGCTCAGCCACAAAGTTGTGATTGGGCGACAGCCCGACGTTGCGTGGCTGGCGGAAATAGCGAATTCGGGAATCCTGGCTGGCATAGCGCCTGCAGAGGCCGGCCGTGCCGTCGGTCGAGGCGTTGTCAGAGATCAGCAGCTCGAAGTCCGTGTAGGTCTGGCCGAGCAGCGCGTCGAGCGACTCCGAGAGGTACCGCTCGCCGTTGTAGACCGGGAGCCCGACGGTCAGCCGAGGCCGCGCCGTCATCGGCGGACGCCGTCGCGTGGTGCGGCCGGCGGCAGCGCACGAGCAGTGGCTGGCATCGCGCGGCAGTCAGCTGGCAGGTGCAACGGCATCAGGTCTCCTGGGTCAAGGGAATGGCCGACGGGCGGAATCGCAAAGCTGTCGCTCCTCTACCGATCTCGAGCTGACCTGCCCTGATACATAACGGCCGGGCTGGCCTGCAGATCGTGCCCGGCGCGCCGTATCAGGACCGCAGGCTCAGTGCTCAGATGCACGACGGAGCGCGCTGCGGCGTGACCGGTCCATTGACCACGTGGCTGTCCGGGTTGAGTGCTAGGGGTTCAGCGGTCTATGAGTTCGTCGGTGGTGGCATTCCCCGCGCGCTTTAGCGCGACCTTGCCCGCGACCGCGCCGACTCGCGAGCGCTGGGTACGGCGCAGGGTGGGCCTGGTCTGGGCGCTGCTCTTCCTCAACGTGCTGACGTTCGCCGCTGGCACGTGGAATCAGGAACCCCTGATCGTGCCCATCCCCTCGGTCATTGGCAAGATCATCACGCAGGGAGCGCTGCCCGCGGCCCTGGTCGTGGCGCTGACCCTGAACCGCCGGCTGGTCATCCGGCCAAACGTGTTCCTGGTCCTAGTGACGCTGCTGGCCCTCGCCGCCATCGTGTCGGCGGTCCACCCCGACGGTCACCTCGTCGGCACCTTGTACCGCACCGCCCGGCTGTGCGGTTTCGTCGCGGCTCTCTGGTTGCTCTCGCCCTGGTGGGGCCGGCGCGACCTGCTCCTGCTCCGATGCCAGCTCTGGGCGCTTGCCGTCGTGCTCGCGTCCGTCCTGCTCGGCTTGCTTCTCGCGCCGGGTCGTGCGCTGGCTCAGGGCAGGCTATCTGGCGAATTCTGGCCGCTGCCCCCAACCGAGGTGGCAGACCTGGCCGCCGTGCTGGTGGGCCTGGTCGTGGTGCTCTGGCTGTGCGGCCTCGTGGCGGGACGCGTCGCCCTCGTGGTTGCGGTCGTCGGCGGTGGAATACTGCTGCTGACCCACAGCCGGGCCGCTCTCGTCGCGATGCTGGCCGGACTGCTGGTAGCGGGGCTCAGCATGTTCCTGGCCAGAGCCCGCGTTCGCTGGCTGTTTGCCGCCGCGACGGTGATCGCGTTGCTAGCGGTCACGGCCTTCGCCGGCGCGTTGACAAGGTGGCTGATCCGCGGGGAGAGCGCTCGCGAGCTGACCGACCTTACCGGCCGGACCTCGGTCTGGAGCATGGTTGCCAACGCGCCGCGAGATTCGTTCCAGGTCGTGTTCGGATTCGGCTTGTCCAATAAGTCGTTCAACGGCTTCCCGGTTGACAGCAACTGGATCGGTGCATACCTGGATCTTGGCGTCGTCGGAGTAGTGCTGTCCGCCACGCTGCTGCTGTTCGTGCTCATCGCCGCCTACTTCCAGCCGAGCCGCTCCCGCCGCGCTCTTGCCCTGTTCCTCGTTATTTATCTGCTGATCACATCGCTGACCGCGACCGGCCTGAGTGACGCATCCATCGCCCTGCTGGAGCTCACTGTCGCCGCGTCACTGCTGGTGCCCAGCCTTGCCGACGGCTCGCCCTAGATGAAAGTGCTGGTGGCGCACAACCGGTATCGGTCGGGGACGCCGAGCGGGGAGAATCGCGTTGTCGATCAGGAAACCGAGGCGCTGGCGGCCGCGGGCCACGATGTCGTGCGCTTCGAACCGCGCAGCGACGACATCGCGACGTGGTCACTGGCACGGAAAGCCACGCTGCCGGCCAGAGTGATCTGGAGCCGCGCCGCATATCGCGACCTCGCGGCCACGCTGCGAACGGACAGACCTGACGTCGTGCACGTGCACAACACGTTTCCGCTACTGAGCCCTGCGATCCTGTACGCCTGCCACGACGCGCGCGTCCCCGTCGTCGCCACCGTGCACAATTACCGGCTCGCCTGCGCCCGGGGCGACTTCTTCCGCGACGGCGTGATCTGCCACGACTGCGCCGGCGGCCCGCCCATTCCGGCGGTCATCCACGGGTGCTACCGCGGGTCACGCGCCGCCACAGTGCCGGCGGCACTAGCGATCGGCGCCCACCGCCCGGCGTGGCGGTCGCTGGTGTCCGCGTACGTGTTTCTCTCGGCGGCGCAGCGGGACCTTCTTAGCGTGCTGGGGCTGTCCCCGGATCGCGTGTTTGTGCGGCACAACCTGATACCCCGGCAGAGTATGCCGCAACTGCCGGGCCTGCCCATGGTGCTGTACGCAGGACGGCTCGAGGAAGCCAAGGGCGTCCGCCTGCTCATGTCGGCCTGGGACCGCTACCAGGCGGCAGCGGGTGGCACCGGGCTCCGCCTGCTGATCGCCGGGGCCGGAGCCCTCGATCGGGAGGTGACCAGCTGGGCAGCGACTCAGCAGTCCGTCGAGGTCCTCGGCCAGGTGCCCGGCACGCGATGCGCGGAGCTCATGGCCAGGGCCCGCGCCGTCCTCGTCCCGTCGGTCTGGCAGGAGGCGTTCGGGCTTGTCGTGGTGGAGGCCATGGCCGCGGGGACACCGCCGATCGCCTGCGAGCACGGCTCGTTCGTGGAGCTCATCAGGCCTGGCGTGGACGGCGTGCTGTTCCCGCCCGGAGATGCCGAGGCTCTTGCGCTGATACTTGCCGACGTCGCGGCCAGCCCGGCTCGGTACCTCGGCTACGGCGAGCAGGCCCGGAGCTCCTACGAGCAGCGGTTCAATCCTGACCGCCACGTAGACCGGCTGGTCGAAATCTACGGCTTCGCGATCGCCAATCCGGCCTGGTGCGGCTCTGTCCAGGACAGGCAACGACGACCATCGGAGACCTTGGCATGAGTGAGCGCACGCTGCGTCCCGCTAGCCCGGCAGGCCACCGCCGCGATGCGGCAGCGCGGTCCCAGCTTCGGCGGCGGCTGGCCAGCTCGCCAGTCGGCCGCGCGGCGGCGCTGCCGCTGCGGACGATGGCCGTGGCGCGTTATGACGCGCAGCTGATCGGACGCTCGCTCGACTGGCTCGTGCACAGCCGGGAGACGACCAACTACACCTATGACCTCGAGCCGCTCAACCTCGATCAGCTCGCCTGGTTCGTGTCAGCGGTCGCCGGCGCCAGCATCGCGGACGTGCGGTCCTGGCTACAGGAGCTGCCGGCCGACCATGAGCTGGCCGGCCAGCTCACCCGCCGGCTCGCCGCCAATCCCCGGCGGCGGATCTGCGCCCGCGAGCCGCACTGGGCTCGCCGGCTCGGCTGGTACGCCCTAGTACGGGCGACCCAGCCCGATCACGTGGTGGAAACGGGCACGCACCTCGGGCTCGGATCGTGTGTCATCGCTGCCGCCTTGCTCCGCAACGGCCACGGCCGGCTGACCACCATCGACGTCGACGCTGACGCCGGGTACCTGATCGGGCCACCGTGGTCGACCGTCATCGACCGCCGCATCGGCTCCTCGGAAGCGGCGCTGCCGAAGCTGGCCGACGTGGACATGTTCTTGCACGACAGCCTGCACACGTACGAGTACGAGATCCGGGAGCTCGCCGCGGTGGCCCCGAACCTGCGGCCAGGGGCCATCGTGCTGTCCGACAACGCCCACGACTCGCGGGCGCTGTCTGACTGGGCCGAGCAGACCGGCCGTCGTTACCTGTTCTTCCAGGAGCATCCCCGCGATCACTGGTGGCCAGGTGACGGGATCGGCGCGGCGTGGGAAGCCGACCGGAGCAAGCCGGGCGCTCGCTAGCGGGGCGCGTTCTTCGACGTCGGCCTGGGGTTGAAGGTGCTGCCGGCATCCTGGCCGAACGGACCCGTGCACTGCCCGCTCTTGCGGTCCTGAGCCGTGCTGCATTTGTCCCCGCTCGCCACCCTGCCCGTCCACTGCTGCCAGCTCACTTCGTTGCCCTGGTTCCAGGCAAAAAAGGCTGACGGACCGTTGTAGGTGTTGTCCGACCAGGAGTCCTGCCGGAAGAACGTGACCTCGGTTGCCACCACCCAGCCGGGTCCGTTGTTCGGCGACCCGTACTCGCTGAACATGCCGCCAGCGCCGCAGTCCGGCCAGTCCTGGTGGTTGCAGTGCGGGACGTCCGCCGGATTGAAATCGATGGTATTGCCGGTCACCCGGACGCTGGCCGTCTCCCACTGACAGCCATCCCACCAGTTCACTTTCGGCGAGCCCGTGCTGGCACCCAGGTAGGAGGCCATGCTGACAGCGGCCGACGGCAGCCGCGCCGTGCACGCCGAGATGGTAAACGGCCCGGTCGGCCCGCCGTGGACGAGCGTGCACACCGCGTCATACCGGGCAGCGCACGTCCGACCGGAGTCCTGGAACAGGAAGATGTTCCCGCCGTTGTCGACCAGCGTGTTGCCGGAGATGACCGACTCGCGCGGGTAGGAGCGCTGCTGAGCGCAGGCCGCCTCCGGACAGGGCCCGACTCCGCCGAAGAACTCCGGACTGCCGCTGCCGTCGACGTAGATGGCTGGCTGGGGAAAGCCCGCATTGTTCAGGCCATCCGCCCAGTCATTGTCGCCGATGACATTATCGGTGATCGCAAAGTTGTAGGAGATCTCCTCGACGATCGCCGCTCCTTCGTTGGCCTCGAACGTGTTGGCATGAAAGGTCGTGTTGGCGTTGTCGGTATCGACCCAGGCGCCGGGTCCCCAGTTGTTGTGGACGTCGTTGCCGGCGACAGTTACGCCGTCGGTGCGCCAGAGTTTGAACCCGCCTTCGTCGCCGTCGGGGACCACGGTGCCGCAGTGCGCGTTCCGGTACTGCAGGGGCACCGGGTTCCGGTTGCGCCAGCCGATCGCCGAGTTGTTCAGCAGGCCTTCGTAGTCACACGTGTCGTTGTAGCTGACCTCGTTACCCACGACGGTGACGTCATAAGGGCCGCCAGTGAGCGAGTCGTTGCCCCAGGGGTTGACCGAGGACGACTGGAACCCGTACTGACCGTTGCGGGTAAGGCAATTGTCCGTGAGCGTATTGCCAGTGCCCGCCAGAATCCCGGCACCGGGAACGTTGAGCGTGACGGTGTTATGGGTAATTGTCCAGCCCAGGTTTGAATCGAGGTTGACCGCCGCCGCGTTGGGCCCTGGCCTGAATTTCTCGATTGTCAGGTACTCGATCGTCACCCCCGGCTGGTCGCCGTCGGAGTAGTTCGAGTCGATGGCCCACGGCTCGCTGGCCGCGTAGTTCCCGGTAAGGATCGATGACGTGCCGTGCAGGTAGCCGCCGACGAACGCATCGTTGGTCCGGGCCTGGAAGCTGCCGACATGGCTACCGGGCAGCAGGTAGTAGACCGTGTCGGCACGCAGCTCATAAGAGGGGTAGTTCCGTGTCCCGGCCGCGAGGACCATACCGGCGGTGGCAGCAGGGAACGCGGTGCTGGGCGACCCGTAGGTCGGCAACCCGGCGGTGCCGCTGCGGTATGGGCCTGCCGTTCCGCCGTAGTCGTACGGTGAGTGCAGAATCGCCCGACCGCAGACCGGCCGCGCAGGTCCTGCTGACGACGGTGCCGACGCGCTGCTGCGGCCCGCGGCAGCCGGGGCGGCGCCGCCCGGCGCAGGGTCACTG
>JBAUAR010000500.1:0-4806 GCA_049675875.1 Streptosporangiaceae bacterium | reverse complement strand
CGCCGGAGCCGGCCCGGAGACCGCAGACGCGGCCAGAATCGACGGGATCCCGCCACCGCGGCCCGGTAACGGCAACGGGCGGCCCGCCGACGCCGCCAGTCCGCGGCGCAAGTCGGTCGTGTTCGAGGAAGACGACGAGCTCGACGTGCCAGACTTCTTGAAGTGAGCCTGGTCACACCCGCGGCGGATCTCGGCGACGGGGTGCTGGCCGGCTTCTCCAGCCGGGTCGGCGGGTCAAGCCGACCGCCGTACGACTCGCTGAACCTTGGCCTGTCCATCGGTGACGACGCCGCCGCGGTGCAGGCCAATCGCGCTGCGCTGGCTGCCGCCTGCGGTCTGACCGCCGTCGACCTGACCTGGATGCGGCAGGTCCACGGCCGCGACGTCTGGTACGCCGCGGCCGGCCCGGCGACGCCGCCAGGGCCGGTCGACGCGGTGTTGACCGACAAGCCGGGCCAGGCGCTCTGCGTGCTCGTGGCGGACTGCGCTCCGGTGCTGCTCGCCGATGCGCGCGCGCGGATAGTCGGAGCCGCGCACGCCGGGCGGGAGGGGCTGGTGGCTGGTGTGGTCCCGGCGCTCGTGGCCGCCATGACCGGGGCGGGTGCGAGCCCGGCCCGGATGCGTGCGGTCATCGGCCCGGCGATCTGCGGCGGCTGCTACGAGGTCCCGGCGGAGCTGCAGGACCGGGTCGCCGCGATCGCCCCGGCGGCGAGGTGCTCGACCGCGGGGGGCACCTGCGGGCTGGACATCGCAGCCGGGCTGCGAGCCCAGCTCGAGGCCGCAGGCGTGGGCTGGATCGGCGCCGACAGGCGGTGTACCAGGGAATCGCCCGGCCTGTACTCCTACCGGCGCGACGGCCGGACCGGCCGGTTTGCCGGATTGGTCTGGCTGTCGGCATGACCGATCGGCTGGCGGAGCTCGGCGCGAACCTCGCCGCCGTCCGGTCGCAGATCGCAGCGGCCTGTGCGGCGGCCGGCCGCAACCCGGCGGAGATCAGCCTCATCGCCGTCACCAAGACGTTCCCAGTCTCGGACATCATGTTGCTCAGTCAGCTCGGCGTTACCGATATCGGCGAGAACAGGGACGCTGAGGCCGCGCCCAAGGCGGCCGCGTGCGCCGCGGCCGGAATCATGCTGCGCTGGCACTTCGTCGGGCAACTGCAGGTCAACAAGGCCGCCAGGGTGGCCAGCTACGCGGACATGGTGCATTCGGTGGACCGGATCCGGCTGGCCGAGGCGCTCGGCCGCCGGTCTGGCGCCGCCGGGCGGGTCATCAGCTGCCTGGTGCAGGTGAGCCTGGACGATCCGGGTCGCGTTGATGGCCCGGCAGGTACCGGCCCTGATGGTACTGGCGAGGGCGGTACCGGCCAGGGCGGTCCCGGTCGCGCCGATGGCCGGGGCGGGGCCGATCCCGGCGAGGTGTCCGCGGTCGCGGCCGTGATCGCCGCACAGCCGAGCCTGCGGCTCGCCGGTGTCATGGGCGTCGCTCCGCTCGGCCAGCCGGCCGGGCCGGCCTATGCCCGGCTCAGGGAGCTGGCGGAGGCGGTGCGGACCGCTTATCCGGACGCCCGGGTGATGTCTGCGGGCATGAGCGCTGATATGGGCGAGGCCATCCAGCAAGGCGCGACACACGTGCGAATCGGTACGGCGTTGCTCGGCGGCCGGCGGCCCTTCGTCAGGTAATGTCCGACGCGTGGCACCCAGCCTGACCTGGGCAGCCGTAGCGTGCTCGACGGAGGACAGACGATGGCCAGCGCGATGCGCAAGATGGCGGTGTATCTCGGCCTGGTAGAAGACGATCGCCAGTTCGAGGATCAGTATCAGGACGACTACGGCGACGGGTACGACGAGTACGGCGCCGATCTGGTTGCCGAGGACGACCGGCACGACCTGCACGCGCCCGACCTGCGGCCTGGCGACCGGCGGCCCGGTGGTCCGGTCCAGACCACCGACCTTGCAAGGATCACGACCTTGCATCCGCGCACGTACAATGAGGCTCGTACAATTGGGGAGCACTTCCGCGACGGCACTCCGGTGATCATGAATCTCACGGAGATGGTGGACAGCGACGCCAAGCGCCTGGTCGACTTCTCCGCAGGCCTCATCTTCGGGCTGCGGGGGAGTATCGAGCGGGTGACGAACAAGGTGTTCTTGCTGTCGCCGGCCAATGTTGAGGTGGCGGCCGAGGACAAGGCTCGCATCGCGGAACGCGGCTTCTTCAACCAGAGCTGACCGTTAGCCGACCGGGCTGGCGGTCATGGCAGGCAGCACCTGCAGGGACCGTTAGGCAGGCACGTGAACATTTTCAAAGACGTCGCCTTTTATGTGCTCTCGGTCTACCTGGTGCTGCTCATCGGCAGAATGATCTTGAGTTGGATTCAGGTCTACGCCAAGACGTGGAGTCCTACTGGCATCCTTCTTGTGGTAGCTGAGGGTGTTTATTCCGCCACTGATCCGCCGCTGAGATTCCTAAGGCGCTACATTCCCTCGGTTCGCCTCGGTAGTGTGGCCCTGGACCTCAGCTTCATCTTGCTGTTCCTGGTGGTCTACGTGCTCTGGAAAGTCTCGAGCTGACGTAGGGTCATCAGGTAGGTCCATAGGGGACAAATGCTCCAGGGAGAAGAGAGATGCCACTGACGCCCGCGGACGTGCGGAACAAGCAGTTCAGCACTACCAGGCTTCGGCCGGGCTACGACGAAGAGGAAGTCGATGCCTTCCTCGATGAAGTAGAAGCGGCGCTCGACGAGCTCATCCAGGAGAACGAGGAGCTCCGGGCCAAGCTAGCGGATGCGATGCGCGGTCGCTCGCCGGTCTCGCTGACCCCGCAGCCCGAGGTCCCCGAGATCATGTCTGAGCCAATCCGGCATGAGCCCGAGCGCCAGCCCGAGCCCGTCATGATCTCCAGGCCTCGTCCGGCCGAGGACAACATGGACACGGCGGCGCGGGTGCTTGCGCTGGCCCAGCAGACGGCCGACCAGGCGATTGCCGATGCGCGCCGCGAGGCCGACGAGACCCTGGGCCGTGCTCGCCGCGAGGCCGACGACATTCTGACCAAGGCGCGCCGCCAGGCCGAGCAGGTCACAAGCGACGCTCGTGCCCGGGCGGAAAGCCTCGAGCGGGACGCGCAGGAGCGCCACCGTCAGGCGATGGGCTCGCTGGTCCAGTCCCGCGAGGAGCTGGAGCGGCGGGTCGACGACCTGCGAGCGTTCGAGCGCGAGTACCGGAGCAGGCTGAAGGCGTATCTGGAGGGACAGCTGCGGGACCTGGAGGCAGGCGCCGCGGACAGCGGCGTGTTCCCGGCCGTCGGCAGTGGGCCCCAGCAGTCGCCAGTGGGCGTCGGCATGGGCCGCATGGACATGCGCAACGGCAGTCCTGCGTCCGGTTACCAGCCGATGCCCGAGGCCGTCGCGCACAACGGCGGTTTCCACCCGTCAGACGCTGGTCAGCACGACCGTCGCTAACTCGGTATGCGACGCGCGCAGCTGCGCGAAGCATTCTGAGTGACGCAATGCGACCTCAGCGCAATGGCGAGCGGAGCAGGTGCGGCGCGGTGACCGGAGTCCCCCGATGATCCGGTTCGGCGTAATCGTCTCGGTGGTAGTGGCGGCTGTCGGCCTGCTGGTCGTCGGAGCCATCGCCGGTGAACTGGCGCTGGTGTACGGGTCGATCGCGCTGGCTGCCCTGGCCCTGCTGCTGCTGATCGTCGGCGTCGTGATCTGGCGTGATGGCGTGTTCGCGAGTTCCGCTCAGCGGGATGAGCGCGCCCTTGAGCCAGTCGGCGCCGTCGGTCAGCCCGGTAGGCCCGCGGCCGGTCCAGGGACACCCGCAGACCGTCGGGACCGGCCTGCGGCTATGCCCGGGCCGCGTCCGGCCGCGGGGCCCGGCCCAGGGCCGCAGGGCGGCGA
The DNA here is from genome assembly GCA_049675875.1 of Streptosporangiaceae bacterium. Lineage (GTDB taxonomy): Bacteria > Actinomycetota > Actinomycetes > Streptosporangiales > Streptosporangiaceae > JAJYUU01. Next base: position 902 of record JBAUAR010000500.1, on the reverse strand, counting down.
CACCCGCGAGTTCCGTACGCCTATCGGCGCCCTGCCGGAGCGGGACGCACCGGCCGAGCGAGACAGGCGCTCCGCCGAACCACGGCCGACCGAGCACGTGCTGCATCCGGTGGACCCGGCTGGTCGGCCTGGCCACGAGCCCCCGCAGCGGGACGGCTCGGCGCGAGAAGCGGCGCCAGGGGACCGCCCCGGCCGGGAAACAGCGGCTGCGGATTGGCCTGGCCGTGATGCGGCCGCGGACCGATCCAGCCGCGAAGCTCCCCCAGGGGAGCGTCCAGGCCGGGAGGCAGCCGCCGTGGATCGAGCGGCGCGTGAGCCGGTATCGGCCCGCAGACCCGACCGAGTCGAGCGGTACCCGACCGTCGTCGGTCCCGAGCGATCCGACCCGGCCGACGATCCGACCAGGCTGGCACATCGGCTCGACTCCCTTACCGACTTTGGTCGGCCGGCCGATACCGAGGTGGCGAGCTCGGCGCCGTCGCCGACCGGGCGGCCAGGTGGCGAGCGCCTCCCCGGTCGAGCCGGGAGCGATCCGCTTGCCGGCCCGGTCAGCGGTCGGCGGTCGGCGGTCGATCCGCTCACTGCGCCGTCGCCGGGTTCGGCACCAGCGAGGCCGGCGGAGCCTGACCGCGGTCCTGGTGCGGACCCTGACTTGCCGCTGCCCGCTGTCGCCGTGCCTTCCACGGCGGCGTCCGCGCGCACGATGCGGCTCCCCACCAGCGCGACGGCGGACCTCGACCCGCGAGGCCCGGAGCCCAGGTCGCGCGTGCCGTCCGGTGCTGACCCCCGAATCCCCGCCGAGCCGGCCGCGTCCGCAGCGCCCGCCGGCCCGCGGTTCGCCGCGCCACCTGTGACGTTGCCAGCGAGCCGGGAAACGGGCCCGGCCGCGGACGAGCCTGCCG
>JBAUAR010000499.1:0-8512 GCA_049675875.1 Streptosporangiaceae bacterium | reverse complement strand
CGGCTGCTGTCCGGCGTCGCGACCGGGGAGACCGTGCTGACCGCGGCCACCCGCGAGCCGTCGGATGCCATGCCGCGCAAGCCGGTCACCGCCGCCGCCGGCGGCACGGTATCGGGAGTCAAGACTGGGGTACCGTACGCCGCCGCGGCCCGATGGATCCTGGTGCCGGCGAGCACACCGGCGGGGACCATCGTCGTCGTCGTCGAGTCGCCCAGCGGCGGGCTGTCGTGCCAGCGCACCCATAGTTCCTCCGGACTGCCGGAGTACACGCTGCGGCTGGACCGGACGCCGGTGGCCGCTGTGCTGGACGGCTGCGACGCCGCTGCGCTCTACCAGTTTGTCGCGGCCGGCGTGTGCGCCGTGGCCGACGGCGCCGTCGCCGCGGCGCTCGAGCTGACCACCACGCACGTCCGCAGCCGGGAGCAGTTCGGCCGGCCGCTAGCGACGTTCCAGGCGGTGGCGCAGCAGATCGCCGACGTGTATGCAGCCGCCCGAACACTGCACCTGGCCACCGTGTCGGCGTGCTGGCGGCTGGACACCGGCCGGGACGCTGGCCCGGACATCGACGTGGCAGCGTACTGGCTGGCGGAGTACGGTCCGCCCGCGCTGCGGACCTGCCACCATCTGCACGGCGGGCTCGGCATGGACATCAGCTACCCGCTGCCGCGGTACTCGGCGCTCGTCACCGACCTGGTGCGTCTCATCGGCGGTGCGGACGACCGGCTCGACCGGCTGAGCTGGCGGCAGCAGGTTCGCCGCGAACCGGTCGCACCCGGACGGGCGGATGGCTGATGTTCCTTGACCTCACCGACGCCCAGCACGCCCTCAGGGACGAGCTGCGAGCCTACTTCGGGATGCTCATCTCGCCGGCCGAACGGGAGGTGATGCTGACGGAGCGGCACGGGACCGTGTACCGCGAGGTGGTCAGGCGGATGGGCCGGGACGGCTGGCTGGGCGTTGGCTGGCCGGTCAGTTACGGCGGCCGCGGTCTCGGTCAGGTCGAGCAGCAGATTTTCGCGACCGAGGCGGCGCTCGCCGACGTTCCGCTGCCCGCGGTCACGCTGCAGACCGTCGGGCCGACGATGATGGCGCACGGCACCGCAGCGCAGAAGGACTTCTTCCTGCCGAAGATCCTCGCCGGCGAGCTGCACTTCGCGATCGGCTACACCGAGCCAGGCTCGGGCACCGACCTCGCGTCGCTCACCACCAGGGCGGTGCGGGACGGCGACGACTACGTGGTCAACGGACAGAAGATCTTCACCACCGGCGGGCACGATGCCGACTACGTCTGGCTGGCGTGCCGCACCGACCCGGCGGCGCCCCGGCACAAGGGGCTGTCCATCCTGATCGTGGACACCTCCGACCCCGGCTACTCGTGGACGCCGATCATCACGCATGACGGCGCCCATCACGTGAACGCGACCTACTACTCCGATGTGCGGGTGCCGGTGCGCCTGCGGGTCGGCGACGAGAACGCCGGCTGGCGACTGATCACCGAGCAGCTCAACCACGAGCGGGTGATGCTCGGCCCGTCGGGCCGGATCGGCGTGCTGCACCGGCGGGTGCACGACTGGGCCGCCGGCCGCAGCGGCCCGCTCGGGCGGCCGCTGCTGGATGAGCTGGACGTGCGCCGCGCTCTCGCCAGGGCGAGCGCCGCCGAGCGCGTCAACGAGCTACTCAACTGGCAGGTGGCGGTCGCAGCGACGGTCGACGTGGCGGACGCGTCACTGACCAAGGTGTTCGGGTCCGAGCACGTGCAGCGGATCGGCGCCGAGCTGGCGCAGGTGGTCGGCAGGCACGGTGACCTGGCCGACGAGCCGACCGCGGAGCTGGCCAGGTGGCTCGACGTACAGAACAAGCGCAACACGGTCATGACGTTCGGGGGCGGGGTCAACGAGGTACAGCGGGAGCTGATTGCCACCGCCGCGCTGAAGCTCCCGCGAGTTCCTAGGTAACGGGTGAGTCGATGACCGCCGATGCGATCCTGGCCGCGGCCAAGCGAGTGCAGGATGCCGGCCTGAGCTCGCCGCGGCTCGCCAGGGATCCGGTGAACCTGCCGATGATCCGTGCCTGGACTGACGCAGTCGGGGACGCGAACCCGGTGTACACCGACGCCAAGGTCGCCGCCGGCTCGGTGCACGGCGGGCTGGTCGCCCCGCCGGCGATGGTCCAGGTGTGGACGATGCCGGGGCTCGGCCCGCCGGGCAGCGGGCGCCCCGCGGGTGATGATCCGCTCGGGCTCATGACGGCGGCGCTGGACGACGCCGGGTTCACGTCGGTAGTCGCTACCAACTGCGACCAGACCTATGCCCGCTACCTTCGACCGGGAGAGCAGCTCGTGGTGCGCGCCGAACTGCTCGACGTGACCGGCCCGAAACGCACCGCCCTGGGCGAGGGCTGGTTCGTGACCACGCGGAGCAGCTGGTACTCCGGCGCCGAGCTGGTCGCGACCATGGACTTCCGGGTGCTGAAGTTCCACGCGAGTCCCGAAGGCGCCAGCCCGGCCGGGCCACCCGCCGGAACAGCCGGGGACATCATGCGGCCGCCGGTGTCGCCGGACACCGAGTTCTTCTGGGCCGGCACCCGGGCTGGCGAGCTGCGCATCCAGCGCTGCAGCGGCTGCGGCGCGCTCCGCCACCCACCGGGCCCGGCGTGCCTGAGCTGCGGCAGCATCGGCAAGGCCGAGTATCAGGTGGCCGCGGGCACGGGCACCGTGTACAGCTATGTTGTGCACCGGCACCCGCCAGTGCCCGGCAAGGAACTGCCGATCGTGATCGTGCTGGTCGAGCTGACCGAGGGCGTGCGGATGCTGGGCGAGCTGACTGGCATCGACCCGGCTGACGTGGTGATCGGGCTGCCGGTCCGGGTGCACTTCCGGCGGGTCGACGACGGCCTGGTGCTGCCGGACTGGCGACCGGACCGGCCCGGCACGCTGCCCGGACTCACGATCGGCGTCACGCCCACCGTGGTCGTCGCCACCGCGCTCGCGACTCGCGACTTCTACCCCGTGCACCACGACCGGGACTTCGCCGCGCGCGGCGGTGCCAAGGACATCTTCCTCAACATCCTCACCACGACCGGCCTGGTGCAGCGGTACGTCACCGACTGGGCTGGCCCCGACGCCGTGGTGCGCGCGATCTCCATCCGGCTCGGCGTGCCGTGCTACGCCGGCGACACCCTGACGTTCGCGGGCTCGGCAGCCGACACCGCCGGGGGCGAGCGGCAGGTCGCCGTGACTGGCAGCTGCAGTCTCGGCGACCACGTGACCGGCACGGTCCGGCTGGCTCCGCCGCGGGGGCCTCGGGGGGGTAGTGGGGGGTCGTCCCCCCAGGAAAGCACAGCGGGGGGTCGTCCCCCCGAGCAGCACGGGAGAACGCGGTGACCGCCCCGGTGGCCGCCATCGCTGGGATCGGCGCGACGGAGTTCTCCAAGAACTCCGGCCGCAGCGAGCTGCGGCTCGCCGTCGAGGCGGCCAGGGCAGCCCTGGACGACGCCGGGCTCGCGCCCGCCGACGTCGACGGTATGGTCACCTTCAGCATGGACTCGAGTGCCGAGATCGCGGTCGCGCGCGAGCTCGGTGTCACCGAGCTGACTTTCTTCGGCCTGGTCGGCTACGGCGGCGGCGCTGCGTGTGGCACGGTCCAGCACGCGGCGATGGCGGTGGCCACCGGCGCGGCGAGCGCCGTGCTCTGCTACCGCGCGCTGAACGAGCGGTCCGGCCGCCGGTTCGGACAGGTCGCGGCCGGTGCCCTCGCCGGCGCGACCTCGGCGGCGGTCGACAGTGGCTGGCACTATCCGATGGGCCTCGCGACACCCGCGGCCACAGTCGCGATGGCCGCCCGCCGGTACATGCACGCCTTCGGCGCCACCGGTCCCGACTTCGGTGTGGTCGCGGTGGCCGACCGTCGGCACGCCGCGACGAACCCGGCGGCGTGGTTCTACCAGCGGCCGATTACGCTGGCCGACCACCAGGAGTCGCGCTGGATCTGCGAGCCACTGCGGCTGCTGGACTGCTGCCAGGAGACGGACGGCGCGGTTGCCGTGCTGGTGACCAGCCTGGAGCGGGCCCGTTCCCTGAAAAAATCACCAGTCGTCATCAGCGCGGCAGCCCAGGGCAGCGGCGCGAACCAGTACACGATGACGAGCTACTACCGGGATGACATGACGGGGCTGCCGGAGCTCGGGGTCGTCGCGCGGCAGCTGTGGCGGCAGGCGGGCGTTGGGCCCGGCGACATCCGGACCGCGGTGCTGTACGACCACTTCACCCCGTACGTGCTCATGCAACTCGAGGAACTCGGGTTCTGCGGCCGCGGCGAGGCGCGGCACTTCATCGACGGCGGCACCATCGAGCTGGGCGGCGCGCTGCCACTGAACCCGCACGGCGGCCAGCTCGGTGAGGGCTACCTGCACGGCATGAACGGCATCGCCGAGGCCGTCCGGCAGGTGCGCGGAACCGCCGTCAACCAGGTGCCTGGTGACGGGCCGGTGCTGGTTACCGCCGGGACTGGCGTGCCGACGAGCGGCCTCATCCTCGGTTCGGCCTAGCAGCCCGCGGAGCCCTTGCGCGTGATCGCGGAGACTTGTACACGTCCTGGCGTGCATAAGTTGCCACGATCATGGAGCTAGCCAGCCGTTGCGGCCGGGCCGGCGAGCTGCGCGGCCGCGGCTTCGGCGGCTTCAGCCTGGCGCAGGCCGGGAAGCGCCATGCACAGCACTGCCGCAACGGCCATGACGGCGGCGAACGCCAGCAGCGCCCACCGGCCGGACAGGTGGTCGACGAGCAGCCCTGCGGTCAGCGGTGACAGCGCCGCCAGGGCAGTCGCCGCCTGGACGACCGTGTTGTTGACCCGGCCGCGCATGTCCGTCGGAACGTGATGATCGGTCGGCGGCCGAGCGGCACTCAGGCTGCGCCGCGATGTGGCGGCTGCTGCCCGCGCAGCCGGGCGCGAGCCCACCGGACTGCCCCCGGCAGGAACGATCCGAGCACCGCGCAGGTAGCGCTGATGAGGGCGATGTTTCCGCTGCCGCCGTCACCCAGCTGGTGACCGAACCAGGCGCCGAACGCTGCGCACGCCAGCACCGCGGCGATGATCCAGATGGTCTGCTGCCGGTACACGCACCTATCCTGGCATCCCCGGCATGCGCTGGCCAGGTGGGGCCGCTTACGCTGGCGACGTGACCCCGGACGGCTTCTCTGCTGCGCGTGCCGTGCTCGACCGGTTCCCCGTTCTCGACGGGCACAACGACCTCGCCTGGGCGCTGCGCAAGGCGAGCGATGGCGCGGCCACCGGGTCCGACCCGGCCGCCATCGACATCAGCCAGCCCGTGGAGTTCCTGCACACCGACCTTCCCCGGCTCGCCAGGGGAGGCGTGGGCGGCCAGTTCTGGTCGGTGTACGTGCCGGCGCAACTGCAGGGCGAGGCCGCGGTGGTCGCGACGCTGGAGCAGATCGACCTCGTGCACCGGCTGGCGGCCCGGTACGCCGATGTCCTCGAGCTGGCCGGTACCGCGGCCGACGCGCAGCGCGTCATGAGTACCGGCCGGGTGGCATCGCTGCTCGGCGCCGAGGGCGGCCACTCGATCGGCTGCTCGATCGGCACGCTGCGGGCGCTCTACGAGCTCGGTGTCCGGTACCTGACGCTGACCCACAACCTCAACCTGCCATGGGCCGACGCGGCCACCGACGAGCCGGCTGCGGGCGGGCTTACCGCATTTGGCCGCGAGGTCGTCAGGGAGATGCAGCGGCTGGGCATGCTCGTCGACCTCTCCCACGTGGCGGCCACCACCATGCAGGACGCGCTCGACGTGGCCGAGGCGCCGGTCATCTTCTCGCACTCGTCTGCGCTGGCGATCTGTGACCATCCGCGTAACGTGCCCGATGAGATTCTGGCCAGGCTCGCGGCCAACGGCGGACTGTGCATGATCACCTTCGTGCCCGCCTTCGTGGCGCAGTCGTGCCGTGACTGGGAGCTCGGGCTGGCAGCAGAGATGGACCGGCGGGGGCTGGACCCCCGCGACCTGGCCGACCGCAGGAAGATCAGTGGCGAGTGGGCCGCCAGCCACCCGCGGCCCCGGGCAACGCTCGCGGACGTGGTCGCCCACGCCGAGCACGTGCGCGAGGTAGCCGGCCGTGACCACGTCGGCCTCGGTGGTGACTACGACGGCACCGACGAGCTGCCGGACGGCCTGGAGGACGTGTCCTGCTACCCCGCGCTGATCAGCGCGCTACTCGACCGCGGCTGGTCAGAAGCCGACTGCGGCAAGCTCACCAGTGGCAACGTGCTGCGCGTGCTGCGCGACGCCGAGGCTGCCGCCCGGCTGATCAGCGCAGACCGGGCGCCGTCGACGGCCCGGATCGAGGACCTGGACGGCTGACGGCCCGGACAGCTGACGACCCGGACAGCTGACAACGCGCGCCGCCCGGCTGGCTAGCTCCACTTGGTCTGCGGCCGGCGCTGCGGCACCTCGTCGATGAACACATCCACCTGCTCGTCGAAGAAGGCCGCCAGGCCGGCGACCTTCTGGCTCTCCGGCAGTGGCGTCCGGTAGATCCACACCACGTCCGGGTGCAGTGCCTTACCGGTGTCGGCCGACCAGTAGCTGGCCGTGCCCTTGTAGGGGCAGCGCGATTGAGTGTCGGATGGCCGGAGCAGATCGGTCCTGATGTCGCTGAGCGGCAGGTAGTAGCGCGGGGGCAGGCCGGTCTCGAACAGGATGTGCGGGCGGCGCGAGTCGGCGACCGTCACGCCGTCGATCTCCACCCGGATGTGCCGGGAGCTGGCGAGGATATCCACTCTCGTGTGCGGGTCGCGGGCGTGTGTGTAGACCGGCTCGTCTTCCTCGAGCCACTCGCTCATCGCGTCCCATTCGAACCGGACCGCGTCGTGCAGCTGGCGGGCCGGGCTGGCCGAGTACTGTCGTGCCGCGCGGTCGGCGGTGGCCCCGCCCGGCACCTGGACCGTGTACAGCTCGGCCTTGCCGAGCCGCGGATCGTCGGCCGCACCAGCCGGGATGAGCTCGGCGGAGACGTCTGCGGCCGGCACGTAGTAGGTGGGGTAGTACGGCACTTCCCAGACCAGCAGCGGTGCGGTGGTGTCGGCCACCAGTTCCCCGGCCAGCAGGATGCGCACGCGCTTGCGACTGTGCTCCACCCGGATATCGTGCGACGCGGTCACGGTCATGATTGCCTCCCTAGTCGCGCTGCCCGTGGCAACCACCCGGCGCAGTCCGGTGTTCCCGCGATGCCCGCCGCCCGGTCTGCTCGGTGATGCCCGCTGGACCAGCCGCGGGTACCGTCGAATCATGCGACTAGGCGTGCTGGACGTCGGATCGAACACCGTTCACCTGCTGGTTGTCGATGCGCACCGGGGCGGACGGCCGCTGCCGGCGTTCTCGCACAAGGCCGAGCTGCGAATCGGAGAGCACCTGGACGCGCAGAACCGGCTGTCGGAGGGCTGTTGCCAGCGGCTTGTCGACTTCGTGCGGGAGTCGCTGCGGATAGCCGAGGACAAGGGCGTGCGCCGGATGCTGGCGTTCGCCACGTCGGCGGTACGCGACGCCACCAACGGGGACGAGCTGCTGGCCAGGATCGAGGCCGAGACGCAGGTCGAGATCGAGGTGCTGCCCGGCCCTGACGAGGCGCGCCTGACGTTTCTCGCGGCGCGCCGCTGGTTCGGCTGGTCATCTGGCCGTCTGCTGATGCTGGACATCGGCGGGGGGTCGCTGGAGATCGCGGCCGGTCTCGACGAGGTGCCGGACCAGGCTGTCTCGCTGCCGCTCGGCGCCGGCCGGCTGACCCGCGACTGGCTAGCCGACGACCCGCCGTCTTCCGACGCGGTGCGGGCGGTCCGCAGGCACGTCCGGGCAGAGATCGCCACGGCCGTCGGCACGCTGCTCAGGGATGGGCAGCCGAACCACGCCGTAGCGACCTCTAAGACGTTCCGTCAGCTGGCCCGCGTCGCCGGCGCCGCGCCGTCGAGCGAAGGTCACTACGTCAAGCGGGTGCTAAAACACACCGACGTAATGGCGCTCGCCGAGCGCATGCCGCAGCTCACCGTCGCCGAGCGGCGTGAGCTGCCCGGCGTCTCTCAGGGCAGAGCGCGTCAGCTGGCCGCGGGCGCCATCGTCGCCGACGCCGCGATGGATCTGCTGAGCCTCCCGGAACTGGAGATCTGTCCGTGGGCACTCAGAGAGGGCGTCATCTTGCGTCAGCTCGACGCCCTGCCGGATTAACCCCGTGCCGGATTAATCGGTGACGATCTTGACCCCGGTGGCGGTGTCATCCGGCTCCGGGGCAACCCGGCTGGTGCTGCTCCGGCCAGCCGGAAGAGCAGTCCCGGTCTGCCCCGCGCTGGCAGGCGGTACGGGTCCGGCCGGCCGCGCTGCGCCAGCCTGGCCAGCCGGGCCGACCGGGGTGACGTTGGGCCCGGCAGGCATGGCGGGTATGACGCTCTGGCCCGCGGGCCCAACGGGCCCTGCGGTGGTGGCGGCGGGCATGACGTTAGGCCCGGCC
>JBAUAR010000498.1:0-8665 GCA_049675875.1 Streptosporangiaceae bacterium | reverse complement strand
ACCATCGCCGCGCAGGCCCTGGGCATTGCGCAGGGTGCGCTGGACTACGCGACTGGCTATGTCAAGGAGCGCAGGCAGTTCGGTAAGGCGATCGCCGAGTTCCAGGGCCTGCAGTTCATGCTGGCGGATATGGCCATGAAGATCGAGGCGGCACGGCAGCTAACCTACGCTGCGGCGGCCCGGTCGGAGCGGGCCCTGCACGGCGCCCCGGAGCCCGACCTGACTTTCATCTCGTCAGCGTGCAAGTGCTATGCCTCGGACGTGGCGATGGAGGTCACCACCGACGCGGTACAGCTCCTCGGCGGGTACGGCTACACCCGCGACTACCCGGTCGAGCGAATGATGCGGGACGCCAAGATCACGCAGATCTACGAGGGCACCAACCAGATCCAGCGCGTTGTCATGGCCCGCCAGCTGCTGAAATAGCGCGGCGGTCGGCGTTTCCGCTGGTCAGCGGCCTGGGTCTGGAGTGGCGCCTCGCCCATACGGGCCGGTCTCCAGGCCGGTCATCGGGGAAGGACGGCTCGGCGCTTTGCCCGTTGTTCCCGGTTAGTTCCCGTCGTTTCCCAACGCGGTGCTGGATCCGTGCTGACCCCTGGGCGATCATGGTGTGCATATCTTGGCGCGGTGGCCGCGTCCGTGGTTGTCGTTGCCGCAACCTGTGCACGACGGCACTGCGTTCACCTGGGCGGCGGAACCCGACGTGGTGTCGCTAGATCCGCCGTATGGAGACACCCGAGGGGGACAGACACTCCTGATAGTGAGCGGTCTGTAAAACCGTCGGCTCAGCCTACGTTGGTTCGAACCCAACACCTGCCACACAACACCTGCCACCACCTGCGGAAACGGCCCGTGCCCTGGGCATACCCGGGCTCGCGGGCCGCCTTTCTGTTGTCCCGCCGCGTGTCATGATGTGCCGCTGTGCGCCCCTGCATGGCAGTGGTTACGGACATATGGCGGACAGAACCGGGCCGGAGCAAGCGGTTCATCGAACCGCTCGCTTTCTTGGCAGGGCAGTCGTCCGGCCCGGTGATGGGCCTGCCGGGGCCCGAGAGGTCACCGGTAATTCCTGGGCGCGGCCCGCGCTCAGTCGCAAGATCCGGCGGAAGGCGCGCCGCCCATCCTTACCGCCGGGCGCCGGGCCGGAACTTCCGCTGGTAACGCGCCAACACCGGGGGGCGGTTCGCCACGCCGCCTTGTCCAGGGCAGCGGGCTGCACCTGGGTCCGGATGACGCGGCTCGGGGTGACCGGTGACCGGTCCGCTCCCGGACCGAAAGGCTCCCGGCCTGGCCGGTCCCCGGTGACCTGTGATGGACCTGGCGTGTACCTGCGACGGACCTGGCGTGTACCCCGCCGGCCGGCGCAGCTGAGGGCGAGAGGTCAAATATGGGCGTCACCTGCGCAGTCCCAGCCTCGTGGCCAGGGTGGCGGGCCGGCTCAATGCGTCGCTGAGCCGATCCGCACTCGTCAGCGCTTAGTCTGGCCGCGCGGTTCGGCGCCAGTCGCCGTGCTGCGGCGGCGTCGAGTGCGCGACCTGCGGTGACGCACCAGCGGATTAAGAGTCCGCTGCTCTAATATCAGATCAGTGCTCTCCGTGTTGGTTAGTACCGGACTGTACGCGACTCGTCCGGTTCGCGTGCCGCCTGGTGCCAGGCAGTGCCTGGGGGTACCACGGCATCCGAGCAAACAACGAGCAAACAAGCCGGGGGTCGGTCTTGGCGTCGGTCTGCGTCAGCGTCAGGGCGACTTCATCGCCCCCGACGCCAGCTGTAGTCAATACGTCTGCGAGCGCGGCTGCCAGCCAGTGGTGTGTCCGTCCCGGATGCGCCGTCGGTTAGGCCGTGCCAGCCGGACGACACCATGCCGGGCAGCGGCCCGGCCCGGCCCGGCCGGTAAAGACTCCTGCCCGCAGATTCGTCCGCCAGGTACACCGCAGGTACATGCGAGGCCGGCGGCAGGTCCACGCCAGGTGCATCGCAGTGACACGACCGCCCGTGGCGACTGCACCAGGCGTTCATAGAAGGTCCGATATAGATCTCGAAAATTGCTATCTAAATGCGCCCCCAGCCGGATTCGAGCCCGCGCGCACGGCTCCGGAGGCTGTTCGGCCCTTGTCGTCGGCAGGGCTGTGACCTGCGCAGATGTTCCGCCGATCGGTGTTCCCGCCGGCGTCTTATCGCATGGTCTTGATAACCGTGGGGAGCGTGCAGTCAGCACGGCCCTTGCTCGGTGCTGATCACGACGGGCGGCATCGGGATCTGTGTGAGCTGGGTGGGTGGCACCGCAGCCTGCGCCGTAAGTCTGCCGGGGTCGGCGCAGCGAGCACTGACGGCTTTTGCGCCGAACGCGCGACGGACATCCCGGGCGGGCGAACCGGTGCGCCGGTCTGCGGCGCGGCGCGATCTTGACATCCGACAGAGACCGTGGCGTACTTAGTCAAACGACTAATTCGTTCGACTAAGATTGCAGCCGGACGCTGTGAGGAGTCTGCGTGCCGGGTGCGAGCGCTATGGCAAATCGGCCGCGGAGAGGGAGTGAGCCGCCATGCACCCATCGGTCAGCAGCGAGGTAGCGAAGACGCGGATCAGTGACTGGCGCCGCGAGCGACAGCGTGACGTGCTGGCTGAGGCCGCCAGCCGGGCCCGCAAGCGTTGGTGGGCCGGTCGGCGGGAGGGGCTGAAGGTGGCAACAGACCAAGGGCTCATCACCCAGGCGGTGCGTGACTATTTCGAGGGCTGGTATGACGCCGACGTTGCCCGGATGGGCCGCGTGCTGCACCCAGATCTCGTCGAGCGCTCGCCGGCGGAAGACGGCGGGGCGATCCTGACAAAGGACGGGATGCTGGCGGCGTGCGCCGACGGCGAGGGAGCTCGAACGGTCGGCCGGTGGCTGACGATTGATATTGCGGATGTCTGCGGCGACATTGCGAGCGCTGTGGTCCTCTCGGCTCGCTATCGGGAGTACCTCCACCTGATCCGGACCGCCGACGGCTGGAAGATCGCGGACTCGCTGTGGCTGCCGCAGTGAGCCTGGCGACGCGGAAGAGCGCGGCGCGGACCGCCGCCGAAGAGGCACTGCTCGATGCGGCGGAACGGCTGCTGGCCGAGGTCGGCTACGCGGGGGTTACGACGCGACGGTTGGCGGAAGAGGCCGGCCTCAATCAAGGCCTCGTTCACTATTATTTCGGTTCGAACGAGAACCTGCTCGTGCAGGCGCTGGAGCGGTTCACGCGCCGGCTGATCGCCCGGCAGCGGGAGCTGTACGGGGCTGACATGCCGTTTGCGGACAAGTGGCGGACTGCGATGCGTTACCTGCTGGCCGATGATGTCAGCTACCAGAAGATCTGGCTTGAGCTGCAAGCAACGGGCTGGAACAACCCGGACATCAGGACGCGCCTGGCACGGGTGAACGCCGAGTGGCGGGCGGTACTGACCGAGGCGTTCGAGCAGCCGCGCCGTGAGCTTGGCATCAAGTTGCCGCTGCAGGCGCTGGTCTCGCTGGTGATGACGTTCAACCTCGGCATCATCATCGAGCGCCTGGGCGGCGTTGAGACCGGACATCGCGAGCTGCTGGATTGGATCGAGCAATGGATATCCCGGTAACTGAGCCCGGTGGGGAGCAGTCGCGCGCACGCTACCCCGACGACAGCGGCCACATCATGCGCGACGGCGTGCGGATCTATTACGAGACTTATGGCAGCGGCGAGCCGACCATCTTGCTCTTTCCAGCCTGGGAAATCGTCCATTCCAGAGCGTGGAAGATGCAGATCCCCTACCTGGCCCGGCACGGCCGGGTGGTGACGTTCGACCGGCGCGGCAACGGTCGCTCGGATCGTCCGGGTGACGTGCGCGCCTGCGACCGGCGCGCAACTGCCGACGACGCGCTTGCGGTGCTGGGCAAAGTCGGCGCCGCACGGGTGACTCTGGTGTCGTGGTGCTGTGCTGGAGATGACGTGATCCTCGCCGCCGAGCATCCCGAGCAGGTCACTGGGCTGGTGCTAATCTCGCCGGACCTCTTGCTGACCGACGATCCTGCCGAGGAGGAAGGGCCCTACCCGTTCGATGAGGAGCCGGTGACACTGGAGGGCTGGGCCAAATGGAATCGCCACTACTGGCTCCGTGACTGGCCCGGATTTCTGGATTTCTTCTTCGCGCAGACGTTCACCGAGCCGCACTCGACCAAGCCCACAGAAGACGCCATCGGGTGGGGCGGTCAGACCGACCCGCAGACCGTCATCCGCGGCATGGACGCGGAATGGTTGAACGACCGCGAAACCGCGCTTCGGCTCTGCGCCCAGGTGCGCTGCCCAACCCTGGTCATCCAGGGGACCCAGGACGCAATCGTAGGGCCCGCGCGCGGTGCCGCTGTGGCAGCGGCGATCCCGCATGGGCAGCTGATTACGCTCGAAGGCTGCGGCCACGCACCACACCTGAGGGACCCTGTGCGGACGAACCTTGTAATCCGGGACTTCACATGCCCGCCAGTATCTCGGCCCCGCTGGGCGCGCGGCCGGTCGCGCCGCAAGCGCGCGCTGTACATCTCCTCGCCGATCGGCCTGGGTCACGCTCAGCGGGACGTGGCGATTGCTGGCGAGCTGCGCAAGCTGCACCCCGGTGTGGAGATCGACTGGCTGGCCCAGCACCCGGTGACCAAGGTGCTGGAAGCCCATGGCGAGCGCATCCACCCGGCCAGCGCCTACCTGGCCAGCGAATCGGGCCACATCGAGTCCGAGTCGGCCGAGCACGACCTGCACTGCTTCCAGGCGATCCGGCGGATGGATGAGATCCTACTCGCCAACTTTATGGTCTTCCACGACCTCGCCCGCGACGAGAACTACGACCTGTGGATCGGCGACGAGTCCTGGGAGCTCGACTACTACCTGCACGAGAACCCCGAGCTCAAGACCGCCGCCTACGCCTGGTTCACCGACTTCGTCGGCTGGCTGCCGATGGCCGACGGCGGCGAGCGGGAGGCCTCCGTCACTGCTGACTACAACGCCGAGATGATCGAGCACATCGCCCGCTACCCCCGGGTCCGCGACCGCGCCATCTTCGTCGGCGATCCTGCCGACATCGTGCCGGACACATTCGGCCCCGGGCTGCCGCTCATCCGTGCCTGGACCGAGCAGCACTACGACTTCGCCGGCTACATCACCGGCTTTGACCCCCGCGAGCTGGAAGACCGCGAGGCACTCGGCTACCGCCCCGATGAGCGCGTCTGCATCGTCACCGTCGGCGGTTCCGGAGTCGGCGGCCACCTGCTGCGGCGCGTCATCGCCGCCTTCCCCGAAGCCAGAGATCGCGTCCCCGGTCTGCGCATGATCGTGGTAGCCGGGCCGCGCATCGATCCCGCCAGCCTCCCGCAACACGACGGCCTCGAAATCCGGCCCTACGTCCACGAGCTGTACCGGCACCTCGCTGCCTGCGACCTCGCCGTCGTCCAGGGCGGCCTGACCACCGCTATGGAACTGACCGCCAACCGCCGGCCCTTCCTGTACTTCCCACTCGCGCACCACTTCGAGCAGAATCACCATGTCCGCCACCGGCTCGGCCGCTACGGCGCTGGCCGGCACATGGACTACCAGACCACCACGCCGGGCGACATCGCCGCCGCGATCGCCAGCGAGATCGGCCGCGCAGTCGACTACCACCCCGTCGCCACCGACGGAGCCGCCCGCGCCGCAGCCCTGCTCGCGGACCTGCTCTAGCCGGACTTCGGTGTCCGCCTGCCGCTCATACGTGGCGTTCCGTGCCCCTGCCGTTCCCCCCATGACCAAGCCGAGCAGCCGATGCTCGCCGCGTCGGTCGGCGGCTGAGCCCATGAGCAGACACTCGAGTGACCACATGACCATGCGCTAGCTCGGCGCGCGCTCCTCGTCTATGACCGAGCGTTTGCACCGGCTGGGCCCGCCCAGGCCGCAGTCCTGCGTGACCACCAGCTAGATGTCGCAGCGCCCCGAGTCCCCGGCATTGGGTGGGTAGGCGCGTGAGGACCGTGATGAGTCCGCGGCTGTCAACGCACGGATCGGCTTCAAGACGCGGCCGACAGTGCGCGACAGCAGGATCGAGCTGGACGCAGCCGGACCCGGTGGGGGATTGACGGGACCGGCTGCGTCGTGAGCACACGTTCGATTCGGCCGTTGCTCATTGCGGTCGGCGCTCGCGGCTAGCTGCCGAGGCGTAGGCGGCACGGCGTGCTCGAGATCGCCATCGCCATCCGGTTCTTGCTCGCCGGGCTGCTCTGACCGCCGCGCGGCAGGGTGGCGCTGCCGGATCGTCAGGCGAGTACGTCGACGGTCCCTGTTCTAGACGTGTCGTGGCCGCCGAGCGCATCGACAGCAGAACCGACGGCAGGGTCACGGAGCGCGGCTATCAGCGGCTCGGCGGCAGGGAGCATGGCGCCGCTGAGGATCAGGTCGAAGTCCTCCTAGGCGGCGGGAATGAACTCCAGCTCGAGGGCGGTCGCTGCGGCGCGCACGCCGAGCCCGGTGTCGGCCTGGCCGGTCGCGACGGTCATCGCGACCTCAAGATGGGACCCGGCCGCCGCAGATCGGCTGGGCCGCAGATCCGGTCTGGGTTGCCGGGCGGGGTGAGCAGGCCCTGCTCGCGCCGCCACAGGTGAACCACGACGGGCTGCCGGTCCCGCAGCACGGCGGCGGCGAACGGCAAGTTGGCCACGCCGGAACGGTGCGGAAGATGAATAGCCGCGGCGTCAGCGCTTCCGTGCCACAGCCGGGTCAGGCCCTGGAAGCTGCCCCGCTCACCGACCGTGACCACCGATCCGCCTGCAGTGCGCGCCGCGATGTCCAGCGCCGGGTCGTCGCTGCCCGCCAGCGGCAGTGCCACCTGACCGCTGAGTAGCCGCCTGGCAGCAGCAGCAGCGCCGGCCGCGACCGTGCTCCGGGCGCGGTCACGCAGGTCGATCACCCCGGCGTCTGCCTGCTCACGATAGGCGCGGCCCATCGTCGCGGTCGTGGTGTGGTAGCGGCGCGCCGCATCGCGGACGCTCGGGCACACCGGCGGCGGGAGCGTGCATGATCACTGTGCGGTGGAGGAAAGCAGAATCCGTGACAGTCCGGGGAGGAGCTGGGGGGCACCGGCCGGACGGTCTGAGGTTGCTAGGCGTCCGTGCTGGCCCAGGTGCTGTGCGCTCACGGCCGGTGCCTTGCCTGGGATCGTCACTCCGTAGCGGTGCAGCTGTCAATGGTTGCTGCAGAGGGCGTGGCCGCGAACGGCTGGCGCTTTCATGTCAGCAGCTAGCCCGTGCCCCGGGACCCAGTCGCCCGCGCCGCCCGAGCGGTCCAGGATGGCGCCGACGTCCCGGGACAACTCCAGCTCCGCCGGCCTGGCGGGCACTCTCCCGGCGTGAACCATCACACCGTCCGCCCAGGCCGGTAGTTTCTTCGGGCCGGTGCTGGCGGCTGGGTTGTCTGCGGGTGAGGGCCGCGGGCGCCTCCCTTGTAACCCGTCAGGCACTCCGCCCGGCCAGCTCACGCATGTGCGGGGGCAGACCTCGCAGTGCAGGCACATGTGGAGGAGAGAACCATGCCGATCTCAGAAACAGGTCACGTCAGCATTGATTTAGACGAAGCGGCGCGGCAGTTAGAGCAAGCAGCGCACGACGCTCACGTTGCCTACGACTCCCTCAGTCTCGGCAACCTCGACTGGGCGCAGCCTTGAACGCCAGCCATGACGGCGCCAGCGACCCGGTGGCCGCGGTGCCCCTGTGACGCCGGCCCCTCCCGGACGGCGTGCAGCAGGCGCTTTGCTGATGAACTGGATGTTCCGGCCCGGCGGCAGGACGCGACGGGAATGGCCAGCCGCGATGCCCGCAGCGACTGCTGCGCGGGGCTAGCGGCGGGGCGGATCCGATTCGGCACCGGCAACGACTGGCTCAGCTGTCCGCGGACCGCTAAGGGCCCGGCGGCGCCCCGAACCTCGGGCGGCCGGTCGCAGCTTTCCGCTCAAGAACGTCGCAGTCGCGGATGGCGCCGGGGAAGGCAAGGGCTGCCGGCCAGCGCCCCGAACGTGCCCGGAGGAGCGCACTGGACGGCAACCAGGACATGAGCTCCCGGATGGCCAGGCGATTACGCCGAGGAGGCGCCCGACCCGAGAGTCAGGCAGTCATGCGGTGGCGTGAAAGGCAGCGGGCCCGCCCGTTTGCTGTGAGCTCATGTCTCCCGGCTGCGCGTCTGGTGATCCACTTGACGTGTCTGTACGAGTGTTTAACTATATGAACATGGGTTCAGCCCGAGAGGATCTTACCGCGGCGGCGGCGATCCGGATCGCGGCGATGGAGCTGTTCGCCGATCGCGGGTACGCCGACGTGACCGTGCGCCAGATCGCCTCAGCGGCAGGGGTCTCGCCGGCGCTGGTGATTCATCACTACGGCTCGAAGGAGAACCTCCGGGCGGTGCTCGAGGAGCGGGTTGCCGCCTTTGTCGAGGCGATGCTCGCCGATCTCGACCGGCTTCCTGAGGAGGGCGGCAGCGCCAGCGTTGCCGAGTTGTTCGCCGGCCGGCTGGAGCGCGAGCCGGCGATGGCAGGTTATGTCCGGCGGCTGCTGTGTGATGGCGGCCCGGCCGGGGTGGCCTTGTTCGGGCGGCTGTACCAGGTGACGCGGGCGGGCATGCAGGCGCTGGAGCAGGCCGGGGTGGTCCGGCCA
>JBAUAR010000497.1:0-1850 GCA_049675875.1 Streptosporangiaceae bacterium | reverse complement strand
GCCGAGGCCGAGGCGGCGCAGCAGCCGCAACGGCGTCGGGGGGCCGGCGGCCGCAAGTGCCTGAGCAGCGCCCGGCTCGGTCCGTGCGAATGCCATCAGCATGCCGAGCGCCACCAGGCTAGCCAGCAGCGAGGAGACGCCCGCCGAGATCAGCGGCAGCGGCACCCCGCTGATCGGCAGCAGGCCAAGGACCGCACCCATGTTGACCATGGCCTGTATGACGAGCCAGACCGTGATCGCGCCCGCAGCCAGCCGCGAGAATGTGTCCGGCGCGCGCCGTGCGATCCGCAGCCCGGCGAACGCGATCCCGCCATACAGCGCGACGACGCACACCGTGCCAACGAGGCCGAGCTCCTCGCCGAGGATGGCGAAGATGAAGTCGGTCGGGCTGTTGGGCACCCAGCCCCACTTGGCCCGGCTGGCGCCGGTACCCACCCCGAACAGGCCGCCGGAGCCGAGCGCGTCCTTCCCCTGGATGAGCTGGTAGCAGCTCAGCGTCTGGCAGCTCGGCGAGTGCGCAGAGAAAAAGCCGGTGATCCTGGCCAGCTCGTAGGGGTGCACGGCAACGACGATGAGCAGCACGAACGCCATCAGGCCGGCCATCCCGGCGAGCAGCTTGCCCGGTGTGCCGATGATCCACAGCAGCGCCAGGAAGATCACGAGCAGCAGGAAGGTGGTGCCGAGGTCCTTGCCGAGGATGACCAGCAGGCTCAGCAGCGCGGCGCCGGGCAGCAGCGGAATCAGCACGTGCCGCCAGTCGGTCAGCTGCCCGAGCCGCTCCTTGCGGGCGAGCAGGTCCGCGCCCCACACCACCAGCGCGAGCTTGGCCAGCTCCGACGGCTGCACCTGGGTGCCAGCCACGATCAGCCACCGCTTCGCGCCATCTACCTCGACCCCGAACAGCAGCACCAGGGCCACGCCGACCAGCGCCGCCAGCAGCAGCGGGTATGCGCACGCGCGGAACAGCCGCGGCGAGGACTTGGCGGCCAGCCACATCAGCACCAGCCCGACCACGGCGCCCGCGAGCTGCTTCTCAAACATCGAGTACGCCGGGTAGCCGTTGTCGAGGTCGTAGGCGGTGCCGGCGGACAGCACCATCATCAGGCCCACCGACAGCAACAGCAGCGTGCAGCCGAGGATCAGGTAATAGGACGCCAGCGGCTTGTCGAGCAGCGCTGTCAGCCGCAGCGTGGCGTCCCGTAGCCGCCGGGTCCCCGCCAGCGCGGCCGCCTGCGTCCCGCTCCGATCCGGCAGCCGCAAGCCGACCGGGCGGCCGGCGTCGTCGCCGGTGGTGGTGGTGCCGACCAACGGCGTGCCGCTCACCGGCGATCCGGGTGAGCTGGCAGCCGTCGCACCGCCGCCGCGAACGCATCACCGCGCGCCTGGTAGTCGCGGAACATGTCCCACGACTGGGCGGCCGGCGCCAGCAGCACCGTGTCGCCGGGTCGCGCGACCGCCGCTGCCTGCGCCGTCGCCTGGTCCATGACTCCAGTGTCGGTGCTGGTGAGCTCCGTTACCGGGACATCCGGTGCGTGTCGCGCCAGGGCGCGGGCGAACCTGCCCGCGTCGGATCCGATGAGCACAGCGGCGCGCAGCCGGGGAGCCGCCGCCGTCACGATCGCCTCCAGATCCGCGTCGCTGCCGCGAAACAACCCGCCGGCGAACCACCCGTTGGCGGGGAACGCGGCAAGCGACGCGCCGGCAGCCGCTGGATTGCTCGCCTTGGAGTCGTCCACGAAGGCCACGCCCGCACGCTCGGCCACCAGCGCGATGCGGTGCGGTTCCGGCACGAAGGCGGCCAGCCCGGCGGCAACCGAGGCCGGCTGGTCGCCGTACGCACGGGCCAGGGC
>JBAUAR010000496.1:0-21580 GCA_049675875.1 Streptosporangiaceae bacterium | reverse complement strand
GCCCGGGCGATGGCACCGGGCGAGGCGCCGGGATCCCCGAGCGCGATGTTCTCGGCGACGGTGCCGGCGAACAGATACGGGCGCTGCGGCACCCACGCGACTCGCCGCCGCCACTCCGCGGCCGCGGTCTCGGCCAGGTCGCCCCCGCCGACCACAATCCGGCCGGACGTGGGCTCCGTGAACAACAGCAGCAGCGCCAGCAGCGAGCTCTTCCCGGCTCCGCTCGGTCCTGAGACCACGACGTGCTCGCCCGCGGCGATGGTGGCAGTCACCTGGATTAGAGCGGGCTCGACCCGGCCCGGATAGCACAGCGTCACCGCGTCCATCTCGATGGCATGGGCCGCCAGCCCGGCTGCGGGCACTCGCTGCCGCCGGGGCCCGCGAGCGTGCGGCCGGGGCAGCGGGGTGTCGAGCACCGCCAGCACCCGTGCCGCGGCCGCGGTGCCCTCGGCGCTGGCGTGAAACTGCGCGCCGAGGTTCCGCAGCGGCAGGTAGGCCTCAGGTGCCAGCAGCAGCACCAGCAGCGCCGTTTCGTACCCGAGGTGCCCGGCCAGCAGCCGCAGCCCGACCTCGACGGCGACCAACGCGGTCGCGAGCGCGGCAGCGAGCTCGAGGACTAGCGCCGACAGGAACGTGATCCGCAGCGCCGCCATGGTGGCCGTCCGGTGCTCACCGGTGACCGCCTTGATGACGTCGGCCTGCGCCTTGGCCCGGCCGAACAGCTTCAGCGTCGGCAGGCCCTCGGTCACGTCCAGGAAATGGCCGCCGAGCCTGGCCAGCAGCCGCCACTGCCGCTCCGTGCGGTCCTTGGTGTACATGCCGACCAGCACCGCGAACACCGGGATCAGTGGCAGCGTCCCGGCGATGATCAGCCCGGAGATCCAGTCAGCTGAAGTCACCCGAGCCAGGACGACCAGCGGCACGATGACGCCGAGCAGCGCCGCGGGCAGATAGCGCGCGAAGTAGGCGTCGAGCGCGTCCAGGCCTTTGGTCGCGAGCGTGGTCAGCTCACCAGCTTGCTGGCCGGTGAGCCAGCTCGGCCCGAGCCGAAGCGCGTGGTCGGCCAGCTCGCGGCGCAGCCGGGACTTGACCACCGCGGCGGCCCGCAGGGCCGAAACTTCGCTACCCCAAGCGGCGGCGGCCCGGCCAGCCAGCACGAGCAGCAGCGCGGTCACCGTCACCGAAAGCCCCGTCAGGCCGGCGCCGCGCGCAGCGGAGGCGAGCGCGTGCGCGAGCAGGCTAGCCTGCGCCAGCAGCAGTACGGTCGTGATCAGGCCGAGGACGGTGGTGCACGCCAGATAACCGCGAGCCGCGCTCGCGTATCGCAGCAACCGCCGAGCCGGCCGAGCCTGCGGGCGAGTACCGTCACCGCCGGTCACGACCACCGCGCCCGGTGCCTCGGTGAGACCGTCGCAGCAAACCCCGCCTGGCCGGCTGGGGCGCTGATGGCGACGCGCTGGCGCCGTGAGCTTCGGTCGGCGGGCCTGTCATGGCGACCCCAGCCGACACGGCGGGTCTCGGAGTAGCGCCGAGGGCGGGCTGGAACGACTGGTCGGTGATCCGCCGCCGGAAGACGTAGTAGGTCCATGACTGGTAAGCCAGCACGATGGGCAGCAGGACAAGCGCGGCCACGGTGGTGACCTTGAGTGAGTATGGCGGTGAGGCGCTGTTGTGCACCGTCAGGCTGTACGCGGGATTGGTGCTCGAGACCATGACGCGCGGGTAGAGGTCCACGAAGATCGTGATGATGACGATGGCGATCGCAACGGCGCTGGCGGTGAAGGCCCAGCCTTCGTGATAGGCGCTGATCAGCGCCCAGGCGGCCAGGATGGCCAGGATGGCGAGGAACTCGACGGGGTTGAGGAAGCCGCCACCGCCGGCGGTGACGTGCGTCCAGGACACGAACGCCAGGGTGATCAGGGTGGTCACCGGGGCTATGCGGCGGGCGGTCTTCCCGGCCCGGAACCGGACGTCACCCGTCGTCTTCAGGCCGATGAAGATGGCGCCGTGCAGCAGGCACAGGCCGACCAGGGTGATCCCGGCGAAGACACCGTAGGCCGTAAACAAGTCCCAGAAGCTGCCGGTGTACTCGTGGTTGGCGCCGATGGGCAGGCCGTTCAGCAGGTCACCGAGCGCGAGGCCGATAAGAAACGGAGCCAGCAGGCTGCCGCTGATCAGGAGCCGGCTCCAGCTGGAGCGCCAGCGCTTCGATGTGCCCTTGCCGCGGTACTCGAACGAAACGCCGCGGACGATGAGCGCGCCCAGCAGCAGCGCCACGGCCAGATAGAGGCCGGAGAACATGGTGGCGTACCAGCCGGGGAACGCGGCGAACATAGCTGCGGCGGCGACGATGAGCCAGACCTCGTTCCCGTCCCAGAGCGGGCCGATGGTGCTGATGACCGTCCGGCGGCCGGCGTCGTCCGTCCCGATGAAGCCGTGCAGCATGCCGACGCCCATGTCAAAGCCCTCGAGGACGAAGAAGCCGGTCCACAGGATCGCGATGAGGACGAACCAGAACGGTACGAATGCCATGACCTCACCTCAGTACTGCATCGCCGGCACGGGCTGGTCGGCTGCCTGCGTGGGCGCCGGCGGCAGTTCCTTCCGCGAGTACCGGAGCATGAGTATCAGGTCGATGGTGCCGAGCGTCGCGTAGAGGACGAGGAACCCCAGGACGCTGATCCACAGCTCGGTCGTCGACACCGACGGGGACAGGCCGTTCTTGGTGAGCATGATGCCCTGCACGATCCACGGCTGCCGGCCGCTCTCCGTCAGAAGCCAGCCCGCCGTGTTCATCAGGAACGGCAGGATCACCATCCACTGCGCCGCCCACAGGAACCGACGGGAGGTGGCGAGCTTGTGCCGTCGGTTGAGCCAGAGCCCCCACAGCGCCACCAGCGTGACAATGACAGCGAGGTAGGCCATTACCCGCATGCTCCAGTACTGGATGAACACATTGGGCACGTAGTTGCCAGGCCCGTACTTGGCGGCGTACTGGGACTGCAGCGGGCTGAGCCCGATGACCTTGCCGTTCAAGTGGTTGGTGGCTAGCAGGGACAGCAGGTGGGGGATCTCCAGGATCTGCGTCGGGGTGTGGTCGTTGTTCCCGCCGCCGATCTGGATGAGCGAGAACGAACACGGCTGGCAGGTCGTCCACTGGGCCTCGGCGGCGGCGATCTTCATGGGCTGGTACTTCGCCTCGATCACGCCCAGCTCGTCACCGACCAGCATGGTCAGCAGAATGGCTGGCACCAGCACGACCAGCGACATCCGTGCCGCCCGGCCGAACACTGCCTTCTCGCCGCCCCGGCGCAGCTGCCAGGCCGACACCGCCAGCATGACCGCGGCACCCGTCGTGATGGAGGCCAGGATCACCTTGGTGTAACTCCAGATGAACACCGGGTTGGTGAACAGCGCCCAGATGTCGTTGAGCTGTGGCTTGCCTGCGACCATGACGTAGCCGACCGGGTGCTGCATCCAGGAGTTGGCCGAGATGATGAACAGGGCGGACAGCATCGCGCCGACAGCTACCAGCCAGATCGTCGCCAGGTGCACCCGGCGGGACAGCTTGTCCCAGCCGAAAAGCCACAGCCCAAGGAAGGTGGACTCCAGGAAGAATGCCGCGAGCCCTTCCAGCGCCAGTGGTGCGCCGAAGATGTTGCCGACCAGCCGGGAGTAGGCCGACCAGTTCATCCCGAACTCGAACTCCTGCACCAGCCCGGTGACGACACCGATCGCGACGTTGATCACCAGTAGGGTGCCGAAGAATCTGGTCAGCCGCAGATACTCCGGGCTCTTGCGGGAATACCAGGCCGTTTGCAGCAACGCGGTCAGGACCGCCAGCCCGATGGTGACCGGCACGAAAAAGAAGTGATTGACCGAGGTGAAGGCAAACTGCCACCTGGCAAGGTCTTCCCGCAAGAATCACCTCGGTGTTCAGCCGGTGCGGCGTGGTGATCTAGGTGTCCCCGCCGGTAGCCAGCACTCCTCACCCGTTGCGGGTGATTGCCGACAGCATCTGGTCCCGAATCGCCACGAGTGGGCACGGTACTGCCAATGGAGACGGAACAGGCCGGGGGCGGGGAGAGACAATGGCGACGGGCTATCCGAATATCAGTGATCACGGCCTCATCGGTGACCTGCAGACAGCAGCGCTGGTGACGACAGACGGCACGATCGACTTCTTCTGCTGCCCGCGATTCGACTCCCCGAGCGTGTTCTGCTCGCTGCTGGACGCAGCGAAGGGTGGCTACTTCCGGATCTCGCCGGTGGCCGAAAGCTTCGTTTCGAAGCAGCTCTACTTTCCGAACACCGCGATGCTGATCACGCGGTTCATGACGCCAGACGGCGTGGGTGAAGTCCTGGACTTCATGCCGGTGATCGAGGGCGGGCCGACCGACCGGCATCGGCTGGTGCGGTATCTCCGGGTGGCCAGGGGCACCATGAAGTTCCAGCTGGAGGTGCAGCCGCGGTTCGACTATGGCCGGGCGAGTCACACCGTGGACATCACCGATGTGGGCGCGGTGTTCCGCACGGCGGGTGGAATGGAACTGACCCTGCACAGTGCGGGCAGAGTCGGTCCGGCCGAGGGCGGCTCCCAGGTCGAGCGGGTTGGTGACGGGCTGCGCGCAACGATCTCCATGCGCGAGGGCGAGAGCGGCCGCGGCGTCGTGCTGGAGTCGATGGGCGGCGAGCCGCGTGCACTCGAGTCGGCCGAACTGCAGCGCCTGGCCGACGATACCGCGGCCTACTGGAAGGGCTGGCTGCGCCGGTCGACCTACACCGGCCGGTGGCGGGAGATGGTGACCCGGTCGGCAATGACCCTCAAGCTCCTGACGTACGAGCCCACCGGCGCGCCGGTCGCGGCGGCCACCTTCGGCCTGCCTGAGCAGGCTGGCGGCGAGCGGAACTGGGACTACCGCTACACGTGGATCCGGGACGGATCGCTGACCATGCATGCCCTGGCGAACCTGGGCTACCTGGAGGAGGCCGCCAAGTTCGGCATCTGGCTGCGGGACCGCATCACCGATTCCGCCGGCCGTGATGGAACGGGCCCGGTCAAGA
Organism: Streptosporangiaceae bacterium; assembly: GCA_049675875.1. Lineage (GTDB taxonomy): Bacteria > Actinomycetota > Actinomycetes > Streptosporangiales > Streptosporangiaceae > JAJYUU01. The sequence goes on along the minus strand of JBAUAR010000496.1, from coordinate 16,516 downwards.
TCATGTACCGGGTCGACGGTTCCTCCGACCTGACGGAAGAGACGCTCGACCACTTCGAAGGCTGGCGCGGGTCGCAGCCGGTACGGATTGGCAATGGTGCCGCGGACCAGCTGCAGCTCGACATCTACGGCGAGGCGATGGACGCTATTTATGCCGGCGACCAATTCGGGCTGCCAATCGCGCACCAGGGCTGGCTGTCCCTGACCAAGGTCATGGACTGGGTCGCCGACAACTGGGATCAGCCCGACGAGGGAGTCTGGGAGACCCGCGGTGGCCGCAAGGACTTCACCTACGGCCGATTCCAGTGCTGGGTCGCTCTGGACCGAGCCATCAAGCTCGCCGAACGGCATGGCCGGCCTGCCAACGTCGCCAAGTGGGCGGCCGAGCGGGACAGGCTCTACAACCAGGTCATGAGCCGCGGCTGGAATGACAAGGTCAAGGCGTTCACGCAGCACTACTCCACCGAAGTGCTCGACTCCTCGCTGCTGCTGATGCCGGCCGAAGGATTCGTCTCACCGGTCGACCCGATGTGGCTGTCCACCCTGGATGCCATGGACCGTGAACTGGTATCCGACAGCCTGGTCTACCGGTACAACCCCGCCGCTTCTCCCGACGGCCTGCACGGTAATGAGGGCACCTTCTCGCTGTGCACGTTCCTGTACGTAGACGCGCTCGCCCAGGCTGGCCGCCTGGACGACGCCATCCTGGTCTTCGAGAAGATGTTCACCTACGGCAACCACCTCGGCATGTTCTCCGAGGAGATCGATTCCACCGGCGGACAGCTCGGCAACTTCCCGCAGGCCTTCACTCACCTATCGCTGATCAACGCCGCGATCACCCTCAACCGCGAGCTCGACAAGAGCGAAGGCAGCCTGGTGGAGCGGGTCCTCGCAGCCGCCCAGTAGTCGCCCCGGCCTGGGGGCTAGCCTACGTGCGAAGGTCGCGGCCGCAATTACGGGAAGCTTGGTAATGTTCCGCGGTGCGAGACGACCCTTCGTTCTATGCGGGCGCGGCTGTCCACTACCGGTGCGGAAGACCTCCCTACTCGACCCGGCTCGAGGCTCTCCTCGCAGCGGAACTCAGCCTGGACGGCAGCGGAAGGCTGCTGGACGTCGGGTGCGGTCCCGGCATCCTCACCGTACGACTGGCCCACCTGTTTGAGGCCGCCGTCGGCATCGACCCCGATCCGGCGATGATCGCCGAGGGTCGCCAGGCCGCCCGGGAGCGCGACATCGCGAACATCACCTGGATCCAGGCCCGGGCCGAGGAGCTTCCCGGGGTGGCGCCCGGGCCGTACCGGCTGGTCACGTTCGGCCAGTCGTTCTACTGGACCGACGAGGTTCCGGTGGCCGAGGCGGTGTACGACATGGTGGAGCCGGGCGGCGCTCTGGTCCGTGTCGGGCATCAGGCCGAGGGGCGGGCCGTCCCGCCGAGCCCCGGGCCGCCGCGGATTCCACACGATGAGATCGAGGAGCTGGTGCGGAAGTACCTCGGGCCGACGAGGCGGGCGGGCCAGAGCACTGCGCCGGTTCAGGCCCTCAGCCTTCAGGACGCCCTTACCAGTACCCGGTTCGGCGCGCCACGGGTGATCTTCGCCCCCGGCATCCCCGACCTCATGAGGGATATCGAGAGCGTAGTGTCCGGTTACTTCTCCATGTCTTATGCCGCGCCGCACCTGTTCGGCGACCGGGCCGAAGAATTCGCCGGCGAGGTGCGAGAGCTGCTGCGAGAGCGATCTCCCGAAGGCGTTTTCTGGGACTGGCCCGGTGATACCGAAGTAATGCTCGCCCGCAAATGACCGAAAGGCACGGGGAGCTCGCGGCCTTCGCTAGCCTCCGGGCCGCGGTGCGGCCTGCTGCGGCGCCGGGCTCTGTTCGGGCGCGCGCGGGCTCGGCGGCGAGAAGACCGGCTCGTAGACGTCCTGGACGATGCCGACCGCGCGGGTGGTGTACGCGCGTTCCTTCCGGATGTCCCGGATGAAGGCGACCCACCACGTGAGCAGCGCACCGAGGCGGTTGCGGAAACCGGTCAGGAACGCGATGTGAATGAAGAGCCAGAAGAACCAGGCCGGCAGGCCCGACATCCGGAGCGGGCCGACAGAGATCACCGCACGACCCCGCGCAATGTAGGCGGCTGACCCCAGATCGCGGTACTTGAATGGCCGTACCGTGCGCTCGCCGGTCAGCTGTCGCCTGACCCGGCGGCCGGCGTAGAGCCCGGACTGCATCGCGACTTCCGCGACGCCGGGAAGCCCGCGCAGGCTCATCACGTCGCCCACGACCGAGATCTCAGGGTGGCCCTTGATGGTGAGATCGTCCAGCACCATGATCCGGCCCGCGCGGTCGCGCTCGGCGCCGGTCGCCGTCGCCACCGCCGCGGCGATCGGCGGCGCCTCGACGCCCGCGGTCCAGAGCACGGTGGCCGCGTCATAGCGGGTCTCGTTGCCGTCGTGATCGCGGGCGACCAGACCGTCTTGATCGACCCTACTGACGAGCGTGTCCATGTGCAGCTCCACACCGAGCTTCTGCAGCTCGTCAGCCGCCTTCCGGGAAAGCTTCGGACCGAACACGGCCAGCGGCGCCGGGCCGCCATCGAACAGCAGGACGCGCGCGTCCTCCGGCTGTACGTTCCGGTACTCGGCCCGCAGCGTCTTGGTGGCGAGCTCGCGGATCTGGCCGGCCAGCTCGACGCCGGTCGGGCCGCCGCCGACGAGCGCGAACGTGAGCCAGTGCCGCTGCTCCGCCGGGTCGTCAGCCGTCTCGGCCATCTCGAACGCGCCGAAGACGCGCCGGCGGATGGTGAGCACGTCGGAGATCGTCTTCATACCGGGTGCCCAGGTCGCGAACTCGTCGTGCCCGAAGTAGGACTGACGCACGCCGGCCGCGACGATCAGGTGATCGTAGTGGACCTCGATGTGCTTGCCGCCCGGCCGCCTGCAGATGACCCGACGTCCGGCGGCGTCCACGTCGATCGCCTCGGCCGCGATGGTGCGCACGTTGCGATGCTTGCGGAGCAAACGGCGCAGCGGGGTCGTGATCTGCCCTTCCGACAGGATCCCCGTCGCGCACTGGTACAGCAGCGGCTGGAACACGTGCTGAGGCGACTTGTCGATCAGCGTGATCGACGCGCGGACATCGCGGAGCGCCCTGACGGCGAAGAGCCCGCCGAAGCCGCCGCCGATGATGACGACCTTCCCGTGGCTGACCTCACTGGTGTCCATCGCTAGCATCCCCCTGACCCGGCCGGCGCGCCTAAGCCGGGTCGTCCCAGGGGACGCCTTCGGGCAGCAGACTGTCGGCTTCTTTGGGCCCCCAGCTGCCCCGCGGGTAGCTGTGCAGCGGGACCACGTTGCCGAGGATCGGGTCGACCACCCGCCAGGCGGCCTCGACGGTGTCCTGCCGCGCGAACAGCCAGCGCTCGCCCGACAGCGCAGCGCCGATCAGCCGGTCGTAGGCCCGCATATCTGACGCGGGCTGCTCGGCGAACGTGAGCTCTTCCTGCTGGGGCGCCCAGCCCGCGCCCTGTTTCTTCCCGACCAGGCTGATGCGGACCTGGGCCTCGGGGTAGACGCGGAACCGCAGTGCGTTGCCGATGTTCGCGGGCTCCCTGCCGAACACGTCATGGGGCGGCCGGCGGAACCGGATGCTGACCTCGGTCGCGGTGACCGGCATGCACTTTCCGGCCCGGATCAGGATCGGTACGTCTGCCCAGCGCCAGGAATCCGAGGCTAGTCGCACCGCCGCGAAGCTCTCGGTGGTCGAGCCGGGCGCCACGCCCTGGACATCCAGGTAGCCGTCGTACTGGCCGCGCACGGTGTCTTCGGGCAGCAGCGGCCGCAGCGTGGTGATGAACTGCGACTTCGAAGCGCGCCAGGACTGCAGGCCGGAGCCGCCCGGCGGATCGGCCAGCACCGTCGCCAGCACCTGCAGCATGTGGTTTTGCACCACGTCACGGATGGCGCCGGTGCGGTCGTAGAACCGGCCGCGATCGGAGACATCGAATGCTTCACCCATGGTGACCTGGACGCTTTGCACGTGCTCGCGCTGCAGCAGCGGTTCCAGCACCGAGTTGGCGAACCGGACGAACAGCATATTCTCGACCGGGTCGAGGCCCAGCCAGTGATCAACCCGGTAGATCGCGTCCTCGGCATAGAACTTGTGCATGGTCTGGTTGAGCTGCAGGGCGCTGTTCAGGTCTGTCCCGAACGGTTTCTCGACCATCACGCGGGCGTTGTCGGCGCGGCCCGCTTCGGAGATGCCCGTGGCGATCCGGCCGAACAACGGCGGCGGAACCTCCAGGTAGAACAGCACGTGGCGGCCGGCGCCGATGGCGGCGGACATGGCCTGATAGGTGCTGCTATCGTCCAGGTCGCCGTCGACGTAGCGGAGCAGACCCAGCATCTTGGTCGCGGCGGGGGCTGCCGGGTCCATCTTGTTGAGCCTGAGAGCGTCCGCCGCGTAATTGCGGAACTGCTCCAGTCCCCAGCCGCTCTTGGCAACCCCGATCACCGGGACGTCGAGCACCCCGCGGTCGACGAGCCCGACCAGGGCCGGGAACGTCTCGAGCTTGGCCAGGTCACCGGTCGCCCCGAAAATCACCACGGCGTCCACTTTGTCCGTCGGCATATCGCCCCCGTAGCTTGCTGCTGTAATCCATCTGACCCCGATGGCCGGAAGCGCACGCCACCCGAAGCGGGTGACGCTGGCGGCCGCTCAGCGATCGCGGGAGACTGCGCTGGCAGTGTGCGGTGATGCCACACCCTGCGGTTGCGCGCTGCGCTGCGCTGGCGCCCAGGCGCCGGCACCGGTGGCTCCGAGCCGTTCCGCGATGTGGTCGCCGACTCGGATCCCGTTGGCGATGGCCGTCAGCGCCGGGTTGACCGCGCCGATGCTCGGGAAAATGCTCGTATCGGCCACGTAGAGGTTGTCGAGTTCGTGTGCCTTGCAATTGACGTCGACCACTGATGTAGCGGGGTCGGTACCGAACCGGCAGGTGCCGGCCTGGTGGGCGCATGCGGCGAGCGGGATGTTCATGCTCATGTAGAAGCTCTTGTGGAGCACGTGATGCCTAGCCAGCCCGAGGTGGTTGAGCAGCTGTACGAACTCGTGGTACAGGCTGGCCGCTTCCGCCTGGTTGCTCTCGCCATAGGCGAGGTGGATGTTTCCGTCGCCGTCGATGGTGACGCGATTGCCCGGCTTAGGCAGGTCTTCGGTCGTCAGCCAGAAGTCCACCGCGTGTTTCGCGGCCTCATCGAGGCTCCAGTGCGGGATGAGCTTGGTCAGGTGCGGCTCCTCGCCCTTCATCGCTCCGCTGCTGGACTTGCCGAGCATCTGGATGTTGCCCATTGGCCACTCCCGGCCATCGCCAGCCAGGTAGAAGTCGTTCAGCCCCAGCGTCTTCTGAAATACGGTGTCGTTGTCGTCCGCGCCGAATGCGGATATTGCCTTGCTGACGTGGAACATGTAGTTGCGCCCGACCTGGTCGGATCCGTTCGCGAGCCCGGCCGGGTGCGGGTCAGACGCCGACCGCAGCAAGATCTTCGCCGTGTTCGCGGCCCCGGCGGCGAGTACCACGATGTCGCCGGTATAGATCTCCTCCTTGCCGTCGCCGCCGTGATCGACCACGACACCGGTGACGGTCCGGCCGGATGGGTCGGTCTCCAGCCGGACTACCTCGGAGTTGACCAGCAGCGTTACGTTCGGCAGATCCAGCAGCGGCCGGACCGCTATCACCTCGGCGTCTGCCTTGGCGCGCACCAGACACGGGTACCCGTCGCAGGTCGCGCACCGGATGCAGGTGCTGGCCGGCCGGTCCGCCTCGTCCAGCAGAATGCCGCACGGCGCGTGGAACGGGTGGTAGCCAGCCTGGGTTAGTACGTCGGAGATCTGCTGGATCCGTGGCTCGTGCGACACCGACGGCCAGGGATACTGCCGCGACACCGGGCCCTCGGTCGGATCCTCGCCATGCTCGCCGTGCACCTGGTACAGCCACTCCGCCTGGGTGTACCACGGCTCAAGATCCGCATAGCTGATCGGCCACGCCGGGGAGGTGCCGTCTACGTGCTTGATCTCGCCGAAGTCTTCCGGACGTAGCCGGTAGAGAGCCGCGCCGTACATCTTGGTGGCGCCCCCGACGAAGTAATGCACCTGCGGCTGGAACGGCGTGCCGTCACCGTCGTACCAGGTGTCCGGCGAGATGTACCGGCCGTCGACGAACACCGGCTCCGGATCCCAGTTCCCGAGTTCTCTGGTGAGGAACGTGCCGCGCTCCAGCAGCAGGAGCCGCTTGCCCGTCGCGGCGAGCGTGTGCGCCAGCGAGCCGCCGCCAGCACCCGTTCCGACCACGATGACGTCGAAGTGCTCGGACACGACAGGCCTCCTGGTGTGGTCGAGTTTCCATGCCCACTATTTCCCGGCATCGAACTGGCCGGCATCATCTGCCGAGGGTGATTGCCGGGCGCGGTCTGGGCCGGTCAGCCGAGCCCGATTGCGCCGTTCACCACCAGAATCACCCCGATGGCGCCGACGGCGCCGATCAGCACTGCCCGGCCGTAGGTGCCAAGCCAGCCGTCCAGCGCCTTCAGCGCGCGCGTCGTCCGGTCAGGGGCGACCAAGTAGACCGCCAGTGGCAGCCAGGCGAACGCTACGTCGATCGCCACTACTAGCACCAAGGCCCCGGCGGTCGCGGCCAGGTCCGCGCGGGCCGTCGCGATCACCTGAACAGCGGCCACGAAGCCCACGCCGGGGGCGAAGAGCAGGAGGCCGGCCGCCACCGCGCTCAGCGGCCGGGGATGCGCGGCCATCCGCGAGACGAGACCGGGCTTCTTCGGCGCGCCCGGAGCACGCCGACGCCGCCCGCGCTCGCGCAGGACCAGGTAGACCGCGCCTACGATCGCCAGTGCGCCAAGGCCGAGCCGCAGCCCGTACCGGGGAGTCCGGTGGGCGGGCAGGCTCAGGCCGCCTGCCCGCAGCGCGACCAGGATGACCACGCCGCAAGCGGCGGTCATCAGCACGGCGCCCGCCAGGTACAGCAGAGCCATCCTGCGTGGACTAGTCGAGCCCAGGTAGACAGCCGCTATGAGCAGCGCAGGCGGGTAGAGCGCCGCCAGCGCCGCCAGCCCGGCAGCCTGCTCATACATTCCGGCCACCCTCCCACCCGGCTGGCGGAGTGGCATCACCCGGTCCGGATGAGGCTGGCGAGGCTGCCGAGCGCTACAACTCGACGCTGGTACCGGGGACCAGGTAGCGGGCCGGACCCGACGCGGCCGGCGCGACCTTGACCAGGTTCTCGACCAGGCTCGCGCCCTTCTCGTTGAGCAGCGCGTCGTGGATCCAGTACCCGCGATCCGGGCCCACCGCCCGGATGTAGTCGGCGACCTCGCTGAACTTCAGCCACGGCGCGCTGACCGGGACGAGCAGCACAGGGATCGGTTCCTCCGGCACCGTGAACGAGTCGCCCGGGTGGAAGACCTGCCCGTCGACGGCAAACCCGGTGTTGCGGATGACCGGGATCGCGGAGTCGATGACCGCGTGGTCCGACCCGTACACGTGGACGTCGAAGCCGGCCGCGGTGACGGCATCGCCGTGTCGCACCGCGCGGACCCGGCCGCCGAACTCGCCGAACCGGCCGGCCACCGTCTCATTGGCCCACAGCTGGATGCCGGCATCGGCAGCGAGGGCCGCCCGCATTCCGTCAGCGGGCCGCGAGCCCGCGCATCAGCTCCTCGACCAGCCGCCTGGCATAGCGGGCGTCCGCGTGCGCCTGCCCTGACATGCTGGCCAGTACCGCGCCATTCAGCAGCAGCGTGGCCGCGTCGATGTCGGTGTTCTCGCGCAGCTCGCCGGTGGCGACCCCGCGGCGCAGCACCGACGCGACCACCTCCCGGCGCGGCTCCACCACGGTATCGAGATACCGGGCCAGCAGCCGGGGGTAGCGCGTGCCCTCGCCCTGCAGCAGCGCGAACAGCCGGGCGCGGCGCGGGTCGGCCGCCTCCCGGCAGATCCAGTCGAGGATCGCGATCAGGTCCGCCCGCACTGACCTGCCCTGCGGGACCGGCAGCTGAGTGCCCAGGCTGCCCACCGCGTCGAGCAGCATGTCTTCCTTGCCGCGCCAGCGCCGGTAGATGGTCGCCTTGCCCACGCCCGCGCGGGCGGCTACCTGCTCGATGCCGAGGGCATCCGGCCCGCACTCGGCGAACAGCTCGAGCGCGGCGGCGAGGATGGCTTTCTCCGCCGCCGGGCTCCGGGGGCGGCCCCGGCGGCGCGGACCGGTCGCACTGCCGGAGGCAACTGCGCCGAGGTGATCGTCCATGCCCGCCTTCGGGAAGGGTCGGGCGGGCCGGGGGCGTTGGCTTAGTGGCCCACTGAAAACCGATACGAGCCATCATCGTATTGCAATTGCAGCCGCTCGCGCGCGCGGTCCGGTCAGCCCGTCACGGTTACTGACAAGTACGTGAGCTGGGCTTTTCCGGCAGGCTCTGGCATGCCATCATCAGAGGGTCCGGGGACGCCACAAGGGCGCAACGAGACGCAGGAGGACCGATGTCTGCTGAAGCAGAGTCGCTGTACGGCGGCAACGCGACCCGTCGGCTCACCATCAAGGACCTCGCGGCTGCCAAGGCCCGCGGCGAGAAGTGGCCGATGCTGACCGCCTACGACGCCCTCACGGCATCGGTATTCGATGCAGCGGGCATCCCGGTCCTGCTCGTGGGTGACTCGGCCGCGATGGTCGTCTATGGTCATGACTCCACCATCCCTGTCACCGTGGACGAGCTCATCCCGCTTACCCAGGCCGTGGTCAGGGGCACGCGCCGCGCGCTGGTCGTCGCCGACCTGCCGTTCGGCTCCTACCAGGCCTCGCCGGCCGCGGCGCTGGAGGCCGGCACCAGATTCCTCAAGGAGACCGGCGCACAGGCGGTGAAGCTAGAGGGCGGCTACCGCGTGACGCGGCAGGTCGAGGAACTGGTAGCGGCGGGCATTCCGGTGATGGCGCACCTCGGACTGACCCCGCAGTCGGTCAACGCGTTCGGCGGCTACCGGGTGCAAGGTCGCGGCGAAGACGGCGAGCGGCTGGTGCACGACGCCAAGGCGCTGCAGGCTGCCGGGGCCTTCTCGGTCGTGCTGGAGTGCGTGCCGGCCGAGCTAGCCGCCAGGGTAACGGCCAGCCTGGATATTCCGACCATCGGCATTGGCGCCGGGCCTAACTGTGACGCCCAGGTGCTCGTCTGGCAGGACATGGCGGGGCTGTCGCCGCGCACGGCCAAGTTCGTGAAGCGTTACGCAGACATCGCAGGCGTACTGCGAGACGCCGCCGAATCCTTCGCGTCGGAGGTCGTGTCCGGCAGCTTCCCGACTCCCGAGTACTCCTACCGGTAGCGGTCCGCTGATCACACACCGGTGACGCGGATCCCGGCATGCGCGGAGTACCGGCGGTTAATCGACACCAGGTTCGCCGTCAGCGCCTCGACCTGGCCGCAGTTTCGGAGTCGGCCGGCGTAAATGCCGCGCATGCCCGGGATCTCCCCGGCCATGGCGATGACCAGGTCCGTGGCTGCCCGGACGTCGCCGAGTACCAGCACGTCCATGTCGACGGTCGGCACCGCCGGGTCAAGCAGCAGCCCGGCTGGGACGTGGTGAAACGCGCCCACTACGGTGCTGTCAGGCAGCATGGCAGCGGCCTGTTCGGCCGCGCTCCCCTCCGGGACGCGTAGTGCGTAGGCGCCGCGCGAGTCGAATCCCATCGGGTTCACGCAGTCGATAACGATCTTGCCAGCCAGCGGCCTGGCCAGTGCTGCCAGCAGCACCCGGTGCCCCTCGAAGGGCACGGCGACGATCACGACGTCCGCCTCGGCCGCAGCCTCGTGGTTGACCAGCCCCGACAGCAGGTCGCCGCCGAGCCCGGCAGCGGCCGCCGCGGCCCGTCCGCCGTCCCGCGAGCCGATGATGACCCGGTGCCCGGCCATCGCCAGCCGTCGCGCGAGACCACGGCCCTCGTCACCGGTCCCGCCCAGCACGGCAACGACCAGGCTCGTGACGCTGCTGTGGTCCCCGGCGGGCGATCCGCCAAGGCCGCCGGCGGCCGACGGTTCAGTTGTCATGCGCTGATCCTGCCAGATGCCCACGCCCGCGCCGGCCCGTCAGGCACGATGGGAGCGTGAACGCCGACCAGGTGGCCACTCTCCGGGCGCTGCTCGCCCCGACGGGCTGGCTGGACCGGACGTCGGGCTTCGCGCGCGCGCTCCGGCGCAGTGCGAGGACGCCGAACGGCCTGCTGATCTTCGGTCCGCCGCGGGACGAGCCATGGCACATAACGGCGCACTTAGCCGACGAAAGCCGGCTCGCCGGCCTCCCCGAGCTGGCTCCGACGCTGGTCCGATGGTCACCCGAGCCCGGCGCTCCTGCGCACTTGTCGGTGGGACTGGACCGGCTGGTATCGGCAACTCGCGCGGAGACGCTGCTCGTAGTCAGCGGCGGGCCCGCGCCCGCCGAGTTACTGGAGCGGGTGCACGACGTCCGGCGGTCGGGGGCGACCGTGTTCGCGCTCGACCAGGACGACCCGGAACTCGACCAGCTCGCGCACGAATCGCTGCAGGTCAGCCCCGGCACGGCACTGATCTCGTTTGACGCTGCTCAGCATCTGGTCAGCTCCGCCGTGACGCTCGAGCAGGAGCCGGGCCGATTCAGTATCGCCAGTCCACCCGGCCTCGGCCCCGGCCCGACCCTCGCAGAGCACCGACTTCGGGACAGGCTTGCCCGGCTGCTGGACGCGGTGAGCGGAACGCCTGCCGACTAGGTGCCGTCTGCCGCTTAGGTCTCGGGCTGGCTCAGCTCGGCGCTCTCTTCGCCGGCCGGCTGATCCTCCCTGGCCTCGCCGCCGAGGCTGACCGACACCTGCTGAGGCGGCGGCGGCTCCGGGCGCCGGCCATCGAGCTTGTGGATGCCGTAGATAGGCGGCGGCGCGATGCGGGCGAACTGTGCGATCGCGGTGCCGACGATCGTTGCCTCCGCCACGTGATCACGGCTGAACGGCACGATCGGGCACTTGCGCTCGGAGATCCGGGTCTGCATCTCGCGCACGACCACACCGTCCGCGCCCATCCGGACCAGGTCGAGCTCGAGCTCGTTCCGCGCGTCGGTCCGCATCTGCCGGACCAGATAGGTATAGCCCTCGACCTCAACGTTCCCGGCCGTCCAGCGGGTCTGGCCCTTCGTCAGCCAGTCATCGTGGCGGTAACCGACCGCGACGCCAAGCGCGAGGCCCACCGGCATCCAGCCGTGTGCGACCAGCTTGGTGAAATCCTGTCCGGACAGGTCGGACGCGAACGGCTGCGCCCGGCTCACGACTCCGGGAGCCCGGATCGCGGTGCCGAGGGCCCGAAACTCGAGGATGTCCTCGTCGTCGCCGAACGGGCCGATCTCGAGCCGGACTCCGATGACGCCCAGGGCGCCGAGCGCCGTGCACTCGGTCGTCATCCTGCTGATCGCGGCGCGTCGCGCCTGGTACAGCACCGACACCAGCGGCCTGGCCGAGCCGATCGCCGCCGCGCCCGCTGGTGGCACCGGCACCTGGACCAGCCGCGGCCCGCTGCCAGGCGGCCGGTAGGCCGGGCTGCCCTCGCGCCGGTACACCGTCAGACCGTATGGACACGCCTCGTCGCCGGCGTCGCCGATGTTGTAGACGGCAGCGCCAAGCACCTGGCCCACCGGCTGGAAACCCACCTTGGAGATTGCGGTGAACTCGCTCACCGACAGCGTGGAACCCCAGCTGTGCGTGTCGCGCTGGCCGGCCAGCCGGTCACGCGCAGCGGGGGGCAGCTCCTGACCGGGGGGGTCGGCAGGCGGCATCGTCGTCAGGCGTCGAGGCTGAGCACCATCGTCGGCGTCTGGATGATGTGATCGTCGCGCAGCGGCCGGACGGCGGTGCCGATGGCAAAGAACTCGGTGGTGTGCGAGCCCCAGGCGTGGCTGTGCTGCCGCAGCTGCACGCCGACGATGCCCTCGGCGGCGAGTGCCTCCGCCTCGGCCTGCATCCGGCTCATCGCCAGCTCGCGCGCGTCGTACAGCGCCTGGGTGAACTGCTCGAGCTCGACGTTACGGCCGATGTTGCCCATCTTGCTGCCGAACCGCTGGTGCGCGATGTGGTAGACGCACGATCCCATGACCATGCCGAGCGGGGCGTAACCGGCCCGGATGAGCGTCCAGAAGTCCTGTCCCGACAGGTCGGAGGTGAACGGCATGCCCTTGTTGTTGCGCCAGTTGGTCACTCCGCCGCCGCCGGCTCCCGGCTCGGCGACGACCGCGGTGCCCACCGCGATGAACTCGGCGATGTCGGCGCCGAACTCCTTCATCTCCACCTCGAGCCGGACGCCGACGACACCATCGGCGCCGAGCGCCTGAGCCTCCGCCTCCATCCGGGTCATCGCGAGCTCGCGGGCGTGGTACATGGCCTGCGACAGGACGTCCAGCTCCTGACTCTGGCCCCACTTGCCGAACTGCAGGCCCACGTGGTAGATGGAGCTGCCAAGCACCAGGCCGGCCGGCCGGAAGCCAACCTCCCTGACAAGGAGGAACTCGTTGACCGACAGGTCGGACGTGAAGATGGCACCCGGCCGGCCCGGCCGCAGCTCGGCCAGCCTGCGCATGGCGTCCTGTGGAACACCCAGCACCTCAAGATCGGTGTCCTGCTGCTCAGTCATCGCGCTCCTTGGCGTTTGGTTGACGCGGCACGGGCCCGCTCACGGCCCGAGCCTGACCCTGGCGACCTGCCGTCGCTGCGGGTCCAGCGACATTATGGCCAGCGGCGGTCGCGTCGTCCGCGGCCTGCCGAAGTGAGCGATCGCTGTTCCGATGATCGTCGCCTCAACGACGTGGTCCCTGCGGCCCTCCTGGATCGGGCACTCGTGCTCGCCGACGCGCATTTCCATTTCCTGCAGCACGACGCCGTCGGCTCCGTGCCGCGTCACGTCCCGCTCCAGCTGGTGCCTGGCGTCGTGCCGGGTCGCGTTCACCAGATCGGTGTAGCCAGATACCTCCGTGTTGCCGCCGCCCCATCGGCTCTGGCTGATCGTCGCCCAGTCGTCGTGCCTGGCGCCGATCGAGATGCCGAGCACCAGCCCGGCCGGCACCCACCCCGCCAGGATCAGCTTGGCGAAGTCCTGGCCGGACAGGTCGGAGGTAAACGGCTCGTGCAGCGGCGCCGCGCCGGGCGCCCGCACTGCGGTACCGATGGCCTTGAATTCCAGCCCGCCAGCCGGGAACGAGCCGATCGTCAGCCGGACTCCGACCACGCCGTGCCCGCCGAGTTCCTGGCACTCGGCCGTCATCCGCGAAATGGCCGCCCGGCGCGCCGCGTACATGGTCTGGACCAATGGCGCGTACGATCCCAGCGTCCCACTACTGGACGTCGCGGTCACGCTGTTGTACGGCACGCTGCCATACGTGCCGAACCCCCCGACGTACCTGCTCCCATACGCCGGGCAGGCATAACCGCCCGTGTAGCCGAGGTTGTAGACGGCCGCGCCGAGGACCTGGCCAGCCGGCTCGAACCCGATGCTCTTGATCGCGGTGAACTCGTCCGCGGTCAGCGCCGATCCCCAGGTGCCGCTCTTGCGGATCTCCGCCAGCCGGGCCTCTGCGACAGGCGGCAGTCCGCTCCGTGGATCGACGGTCACTGTCAACCCCCTCGACGCGTTTTCGCCGCTCGTCTTACGATACAAGACCGGGGCTAGCTGCCGCCGGCCTCACCCGGCCACTTGTCCTGCGCGTCCCACTCCTCGTTGCGCCGCTGGGCGATCTCGCGCCAGTGCTCGGCTGCCTCTTTGGTCGGGTAGGGCCCGAGCCGGTCCTTTCCCGGACAGCCCGGCCCCTGCTCCACTTCGTTGTGCCGCAGGCAATACCACCAGCTTTTGTCGTCGTCCATGTCTATTAGACTTCCAGATCGTGCCTGCTACCCTCCAGCCCGGCCGGATTTCCCCGGAGCGGAGCGTGCCCGCGCACATCGCGCGGCCAGAGTATGTCGGCCGTCGTGGTCCCCGCGGCGGCGAGCCGGAGGTCAAGGACGCTGGCACGATCGAGCGCATGCGCGCCGCCGGGCACCTCGCCGCCCGAGCGCTCGCCGAGGTTGGCGCGCACGTGGCTCCCGGCGTGACCACCGACGAACTGGACCGGATCGGCCACGAGTTTCTGCTAGACCACGGGGCCTATCCGAGCACGCTGGGCTATCGCGGCTTTCCCAAGTCGCTCTGCACGTCGCTGAACGAGGTCATCTGCCACGGCATCCCCGACGACACCGTGGTAGCCGACGGCGACATCGTCAACATCGACATCACCGCCTACGTTGACGGGGTGCATGGCGACACGAATGCCACCTTCCTCGCGGGCCACGTGGACCCCGAGTCACGCCTCCTGGTGGAGCGCACCAGGGAGGCGATGATGCGCGGCATCCGTGCGGTGGCGCCCGGCCGCCCGCTCAACGCGATCGGGCGGGTGATCGAGTCGTACGCGCGCCGGTTCGGCTACGGCGTGGTCAGGGACTTCACCGGGCACGGCATCGGCACGACGTTCCACTCCGGCCTCGTCGTGCCGCACTTCGACGATCCGTCGGTCGGCGTGACCATGGAGCCGGGCATGACGTTCACCATCGAGCCGATGCTGACGCTGGGCACGATCGAGTACGACATCTGGCCCGACGGCTGGACGGTCGTGACCGCGGACCGCAAGCGCACCGCCCAGTTTGAGCACACCCTCGCGGTCACCGCCGACGGCTACGAGATCCTCACCCTCCCTTAGCCAGCACAGCCTGCACAGCCTTAGCCAGCACAGCCGTCACACGAAGCCGCCCACGATCGCCGGGTCCAGGTCGGGGTGCGCCACATACGCCTGGCGCAAGTCCGTAGTGTCCGCGATCCAGTCCGCGCCCGAGTCCAGGATGACGCCGCCAGACCGCTGCCGGTAGGCCTCCGGCTCGTCTACTCCGGGCGGGACAGTGCCCGCCTCGGCGAGCGCCCGGGCGGCTGCGATGAGCCGCCGCCGCACCCGGATCACCATGGCGTCGCTGCTGCCGAGGTGCTCCCTGGTCCGGTCGCAGACCGGCCCCATGCTTTCGGTGATCGCCTGATCCTGCAGGTGAATGCCGGAGATCCCGGAGTACTCGTCGTCGCGCTCCTGGGCGTCCCGGTCGAGCTGATAGTCGTTATCCTCATTCGCCTCGAGCCGGAACCGGCCGAGCCAGCCGGTCGTGTTCGGCAGCAGCTTCGGTGGCCGGACGCCCTGCGCTGCCCGCATCGCCCCGACCTCCGGGCTGAGCCCTGGCAGCATCATGAACATCATCATGTGCTCGTCGTCCATCGGCACCCAGGCGCGCGCGACGATGTGCC
Source organism: Streptosporangiaceae bacterium (assembly GCA_049675875.1). Classification (GTDB taxonomy): domain Bacteria; phylum Actinomycetota; class Actinomycetes; order Streptosporangiales; family Streptosporangiaceae; genus JAJYUU01. Next base: position 1,143 of record JBAUAR010000496.1, on the reverse strand, counting down.
TGCCGAGCTGACCGGTCGGCGGCATGGTGAAGAACGGGAACAGGAACTGCGCGATGCGCCAGTAATACTGCCCCGGTCCGGCCGGACGATAGGCGCCGTACATGGCACCGTAGTCGGTGTCCAGCACCGCGTACCTGGGCGCGCGGTCCGTCAGCGCGTAGTACTTGTAGGTGCCGGGCGGAACGTCGTCGGGGCTCTCGGAGCCGAAGTGCAGGAAGCCCACGTGGGCGGTGTCGATGTCCCCCTCGAGGCCCTGCAGCCAGTTGCAGGCCCTGGCGTAGGCGACGGCGTTCCACTGCCCGTCCGGCAGTTGGTTGGCTTCCAGATCCGGCAGCGGCGGCGGGGTCTCCCGCGGACCCAGGTAGGCCCAGACGACGCCGCAGCGCTCCTGGCACGGGTACGCCACCGCCCGCACTCTGTTCTTGAAGGTGCTATCCGGCGGCTCGCTCGGCATGTCGACGCACCGCCCGGCGACGTCAAACTTCCAGCCGTGGTAGACACACCGCAGGCCACTGCCGGAGTTCCGGCCGAAGAAGAGCGATCCGCCGCGGTGCGGGCAGAAGTTGTCCAGCAGCCCGACCTGTCCGCTGGAGTCGCGGAAGGCGATCAGCTTCTCCCCCAGCAGCAGGACCCGCACCGGCGGGCAGTCCGGCCTTGGCAGCTCGGTAGACAGGAGCGCCGGCACCCAGTACTGGCGCATCAGAGCGCCCATCGGAGTACCCGGACCGATCCGGCTGATGTATTCGTTCTCTTGCGTCTTCAGCATGGCTCGCGCCCTCTCGGGGGTCTGTATCCCGAGTATCGGACCGACCCGGACGCTGTGCAACGCGGCTGCGAGCTGACACAGTCGTAGCGTGACGCGTGCGGAGTACTTGCGAGTGCCGTTTGTTCTCATCGTTGAGTCGGTGCCGATGCCAGACGGCCAGTGGCTGCGTCGCGCTTCATACCCGGAGTTGCCCGGCGCGGTCGCGGAGGCCGAGTCCGCGGTCGAGGCTATCGACGAACTCGATGACAGGCGCGTCGAGATCATCCTCGACCGGCTCGAGCGCGGCGTACCGGTACCGGTTCCGCGGCCGCCGTTGCGCTAGGGAGTCACTCCCGCGCCGGCCGGCACTCCGGCGGCCGGCCGCGGCGGCGCGTGCT
>JBAUAR010000495.1:0-1630 GCA_049675875.1 Streptosporangiaceae bacterium | reverse complement strand
AGCCACCGGCTCGACATACTCGGCCTGTGCGCGGCCTGCCAGTAGCCCCGCGCGTCACACGATGCCGACCTCCCGCCGCATGAAGTAGCACATCATCGTGTCGCCCTGGATCGCATCCTCGACGGTGCGCACTAGCTCGCTGATGGCCGGAGTGCACGCCATCCGCTCCCCCTGGCCGGATACCCGCCAGCCGTCGGCGCCGAGCAGATTGGCAGACCGCAGCAGGCCATGGCAGCCCTCTAGCAACCGCGGCTTGCCCGACTTGTCGATGACGACGCAGACGGCAGGAGCGGGCCCGACGGTGTGCACAACGTAGATGTATCCGTACTCCCATGCGATCATCAGTCCGGCTCCTCGCTGTCCATGGCATGAGCTGTGCGTGCGCCCGCCACCGGATCGCGTGCATCCGGCGGGCACCCATAGCATCGCTGGCGGCGCGACGGCTGGCTACCCGGAATCGTCCGGAATACCCTGCGGGTCCTGCCCTGAGGCCTTGCACCGCTAACCGTGACCGGGATCCGGTCAGTCACGAGGGTCACCTAGGGTGGGTGTCATGTGCCGCAGCATCAAGACCCTTCGCGAGCCGTACACCGAGCACGTCTCCGATGCCGATGTGCGTGCCGCCGCGCTCCAGTACGTGCGCAAGATCAGCGGTTTCCGCGCCCCGGCCAGCCACAACGCGGCGGCGTTCGAGCACGCGGTTGCGACCATCGCCGCCGCGACCCAGGACCTGCTTGACCAACTTGAGGTACGCGGACAGCGCGTCGCATCCTGAGGAGAGCTATGCCGAGTGACTGGAACACGAAGGTCATCGAGGAGTTCCGCGCCAACGGCGGAACCGTGGCGAACTTCGGTGGCGCGCTGCTCCTGCTGCACACCACCGGCGCCCGGACTGGCCAGGAGCACGTAACACCGGTGATGTACCGCAAGGTCGACGATGGGTACGCGGTGTTCGCATCCTTCGCCGGGCAGCCGCGAAATCCGGCCTGGTACCACAACCTGGTCGCGAACCCGAGTGTGCAGGCCGAGATCGGCACGCAGACGCTGCGGCTGCACGCCCGCGTCGCCGACGACGCTGAGCGCGGACCCATCTGGACCTCGCACAAGACCGAGTTCCCCGGCTTCCAGGAGTACGAGGACAAGACGACGCGGCAGATCCCCGTCGTCATCCTCGAGCCGGCGAGCTAGCGACGGCTGCCGCCTACAGTGATCAGCATGCAGACGGCTGAACGGAGCAAGCAGCGGCTGGCGGTTGAGGCCGCTGCGTTTGGCCTTGGTTATGCCAGCGTCCTGTGCTGGGCCAGCACCTGCCTGGTGGGCACCTTCGGTGGCGCGCCGCTGGCCAGTCCGTACTGGCCGGTGCTTCCGTGGCTGCGGACAGACACCACCGGCATTGTGGCGTTCGCGATCGCTGCCGTCGCGTTGGTCGTCAGTAAGTACCTGCGCCTGCGGCGGCTCCGGGATGGTACGGCCCGCCACCTGCGCGAGCGAGCGGCCGGTGACCTTCTCGCGCAATCTGTCGCGGAGACGGCCGCGATACTCACCACCGGGCTGGTTGCGTATCTGTCGTTCAATGTGGTGACCCACAGCTACACACTCCGGGTGCACGTCATCCATCTGCTGTCCTGGC
>JBAUAR010000494.1:0-6393 GCA_049675875.1 Streptosporangiaceae bacterium | reverse complement strand
CGGCACATCGGTTCGCCCGGTGTGCCGACCCGTCTGGCTCCACTCCGTCGCGCCGTGTCTGATCAAGATCAGCTCACCCATAGCCCAGCATGATGTCACCGGCTGACCGACCGCACGTGCCGCGTCGCGTTTCAGTGCGGAACGGGGTCGCTTCCGGCACGGCCCCGCGCCGGGTCGCCGTCGCCCGGTCAGAGTTGACAGTCTGCTCCGCCATATGTAAGTTCCATCTGACAGGTGAAAGTGAACCCACTACCCTGGAGTCGACCCTGACCAGCGAGGCAGAGCTGCTAGTCGTGCTTACCGCCGTGGCTAACCCGCTACGGCTGCGAGTGGTGGCCGAGCTGTCCGGTGGCCGCGTGCACGTTAGCGAGCTTGCGCGCAGGCTCGCGATCTCCAGACCGCTGTTGTACATGCACCTGGACCGGCTGGAGAAGGCCGGACTGGTGACCGGGCAGCTGGAGCTGTCGGAGGACGGTAAGGCGATGAAGTACTACGACCTTGCTCCGTTCGAGCTGCGGCTTGACGCACGGAGCATCACCGACGCTGTCCGGGCCAGTGAGCAGGACACCGAAACGAGAGAGATGGCGATCGAGGAATGAGTAGCGCGCACGTGGCAGCCCTCACCAGCGGCTCGGAGGCCGGCATCGCCATCGGCCTCGGCATCCCGGCCTTCATCTGCATCGCGGTCGCGGTGATCGTGTGGGCGTACTTCCGCCTGCAGGCGCACCGGGCCGACGTCGTGGCGATGGCGCACTATCGCAAGCTGGCCGAGGAAGCCGTGGCCAACCAGCAGGAACTGCGGACCGAGCTGACGAAGCTGACCGAGAAGGTCGCGACGGTGGAGAAACTGATGCGGGACGTCGGATGAGCGCGGCGACCACCCGGTCGCCGGCCGGTTCCCGGCTGCCGCTGTCCGGCAACCCGGTCCGGCTGCTGCTGTCTGCGAGCCCGTGGCGCGCCGCCGGCTACCTGCTGAGCTACTTGATCGTCAGCGGACTGCTCTTCGCGGTCGTCCTCACGGCCTCGGTAACGACTGCCGCGCTGGCCATGACCGTGGCCCTGGCGCCGCTGCTGATCGCGTCCGCGGCGGTGATCCGCGGCTGCGCCGCGGTGCAACGGGCAATGCTGCGGCAGGTATTTCGGCAGCCGGTGCGTGGCGGCTGCCCGCCGCCCGCGCGCTCCGGCCTGTGGCGGCGCGGCAGGGGCGCCTGGAGTACCGGCGCGACCTGGCGTGACCTGGCGTACCTGATCGGGCTGTGGGCGCCGCTGTACGTGCTCGACACGGTCGTGCTCGCGGTCTGGCTCGCCCTGCTGGCCGGGATCACGCTGCCGCTGTGGTACCGGCACGTGACAGATGTGTGCTTCGGCTCCTGCCTGAACGAGCACGTGCCCGGCTTGCTCTTCGGCAGCTTCCCCGCCGGCCCGCACGGCCCGGCGGCCAGCGGCCTCTGGATTTACCCGTCGGTCGGCCCGGCGCTGCTCGTCGCGGTCGGCTGTCTGCTGGCCTTCGTCGCCTTCAGCTACGTCCTGGTGCTGACCGCGCGGCTGCACGGTCAGATCGCGCGAGCGATGCTGCGCGGCCCGTCCGATCCGCTGGCTCCGGCGAGAAGCGTGCTGGCTGAGCCCGGGCCGCTCGGTCCGCTGTGGCCGAGCAGCGGATAGTTCCGATGCCCCGCCCGCGAGCTGGCACTCGCGGGCGGGGCCAGATCGCGACCAGCCATCATCACGCGCCTAGGAGGGCAGCAATGCGACAGTCGCAGCTTCCAGTATGGCCACCCACGGGGGCACCCCCGCTGCAAACCCCGCCCGCCGCGCCGCGCCGAGCCCGCGGGCCGATGGTGGAGCGGATCGCGGCGTGGAGTGCCACCCACCGGAAGACCGCGGTCGTTGGCTGGCTTGGCGTCGTTGCGATCGTGTTCGTGATCGGACAGCTCATGTCTGCGAGCACGGTTCCGTCCAACGACCCCGGCCAGTCCGGCGTGGCCGAACGTACGCTGCAGCGGCTAGGCGACAACGGCCCGCCCCCGGCCGAGACCGTGCTGATCCAGGCCAGAGCCGCCGACCGCTCCTTCCGGACCGACCCGCAACTGCGCCAGGCCACGGTGCAGGTCGTCAGGGCCCTCGAGCGGTTGCCGCGATCGACCGCCAGCGCCATCGCCTCGCCGCTCAGCCCGGCTGGCGGGTCGCTGATGTCGGCCGATCGCCGGTCTGCGCTGGTCACCTTCAACGTCACCGGAGCCAACGAGGATCAGGCCGTGCTGCCGGCCCAGCGGGCGGTGGCCGTGGTGCAGGCTAGGTACCCGGGCCTGCGGATCGCCGAGACGGGCGACGCGAGCGAGGACAGGGTCGCCAGCGCCATCCTGAGCAGCGGCTTCCACCGGGCCGAGTCGACCTCGCTGCCGATCACGCTCATCCTGCTCGTGGTGGTGTTCGGCGCTCTGATCGCAGCTGGGATCCCGCTGCTGCTGGCCGGCACGGCCGTCGTCACCGCGATCTCGCTGACCTCCGTCATCGGCCAGTGGCTGCCGACGGGCCAGAGCACCTCGGAGGTCGTGCTCATCATCGGGATGGCCGTCGGCGTCGACTACACCCTGTTCTACCTGCGCAGGGAACGGGAAGAACGGGCGGCGGGCCGCAGCACGCATGACGCGCTGAAGATTGCGGCCCGGACCTCCGGCCGGGCCATCGTGATTTCCGGCGTGACCGTAATGATCGCGCTGGCCGGGCTGTTCCTGACCGGGTACTCGGTCTTCACCGGGATCGGCCTCGGCACCATCGCCGTGGTCGGTGTCTCCGTCGCCGGGTCACTCACCTTCCTGCCGGCGCTGCTGGCCTGGCTGGGACCGCGCGCGGATCGTGGCACGATTCCGTTCCTCGGCCGGCGCCGCACCGCGGCGCGGCCGTCGAAGCTGTGGGCGGCGGTGGTCCGCCGGGTGACACGGCGGCCCGCCGTCTGGGGCGGGTTCGCCGCCATGGCCATGGTGGTGCTCGCCGTTCCGGCGCTCGGCTTGCGGCTCGGCAACCCGCCGGACAGCGGTTTCCCGGCCAGCCTCCCGGTTGTGCAGACCGCCGACCAGATCGAGCGGGCGTTCCCGGCCGAGCCGTCGCCGGCCCAGGTCGTTCTCACTGGCAGCGATCTGCACAGCGCGGCGGTGGCAGCGGCGGTGGCCGCACTGCGGCACACGGCGTCGGCCACTGGCCCGGTCCGGCAGCCGGTGACGACCGCCTACGTAGCGGGCGGCCGCGCGATGATCGTGTCCGTTCCCCTCGCCGGGACCGGAACGGACGCGCGCTCGGATGCAGCTCTGCTCAGCCTGCGCGACCGGATCCTGCCCGCGACGGTAGGCACGGTCCCCGGCATCAGCTGGGCTGTGTCAGGAAATACAGCGAACAACTATGACGATCTCGCCACGCTGCACACCCGCACGCCCATCGTGCTGGTCGTGGTCGCCGCGCTGGCGTTCCTGCTGCTGCTCGTCGCGTTCGAGTCGGTCGCGATCGCCCTGATCTCGGTCGGGCTGAACCTGCTGTCGGTGGCCGCCGCATTCGGCATCGTGACGCTGATCTTCCAGGACGGTCACCTGGCGGGCCCGCTCGGATTCACTAGTTTCGGCGCGATCGTGTCCTGGGTGCCGCTGTTCATTTTCGTGTTTCTGTTCGGCATCAGCATGGACTACCACGTGTTCATCCTGAGCCGGATCCGCGAGCTGCGTGCTCGCGGATCCAGTACCCGGGACGCGGTCATCGGCGGCATCGCTGGCAGCGCCGGGGTGGTCACCAGCGCCGCCGTGATCATGGTGGCCGTGTTCTCGGTGCTGGCCACGTTGTCCAACATCCAGACCAAGACGCTCGGCGTCGGCCTGGCCGTCGCGGTGCTGATCGACGCGACCGTGGTCAGGGGGGTTTTGCTGCCGGCCACGCTCAGCCTGCTCGGCGAGCGCAGCTGGTACGCGCCGCGCTGGCTGCGCCGGCCGCGGGTTAACTGAGGGCAGCCTGGGCAGATGCTCGGAAATCAGCAAAGATGTGGCCCGACCCGCCAAGACTGGCTTGCCGGGTGTGGCGGGCGGGCTACAGTTACCGCAACTAGCTGCCCGGCGCCCCCTGCCCTGGACCTTGGCGCAGCTCATCCCGTGGTGACACCTGATCAAACGAGCCACCATGCGCCTGCTCCCGAACTCTGTTCCGCGAGCCGAACTCACCGCACCGTCTGCGGCGGCCCATCCCCGCCGGCCGCTTGTGGAGCGCGTGGCGTGCTGGAGCGCCCGGCATCGCAAGACGGCTGTCGGCGCCTGGCTGGCTTTCATGGCGGCCGCCTTCATCGCGGGGCAGCTCGGCGGGGGAGCCAGCGTGCACCAGTACGACCCTGGCCAGGCCGGTCAGGCGGAGCAGGTGCTGGCTAAGCTCGCGGTGGTCACGCCGCCGGCCGAGAGCGTGCTGGTCCAGGCTCGGGCTGGCGACCGGCTCCCGGCCGCTGCCGCGGACGCCGCGGTGAAGAACGCGACCCTGCAGGTCAGGGCGGCACTGGCCGCGCTTCCGCGGGCCGCCGCGGACATTCGTGGCCCGTTCTCCAGTGGTCCCGCGACCGCCGCGATGACCGCCCGTGGCGGGCTTGCCGCGCTGGTCACCTTCGATGTCGCCGGACCGCGTGCGGCCGCGCAGAACACCGTGCGGGCCGACCTCGCCGCGGTCCAGCGGGTACAAGCCAGGAATCCGGCCGTGCTGGTTCAGGAGGCTGGCGAGGCCAGCACGAACCGGGTGGCCAACGCGCTGCTCGGACAGGACTTCCGTAAGTCGGAGTGGACGTCCATCCCGCTGACGCTGATCCTGCTGCTGGCGGTGTTCGGCGCGGTCATCGCGGCCGGCATCCCGGTGCTGCTGGCCGGCACCGCCGTCATCACCGCGGTCTCGCTGCTCAGCGTGGCCGGGCACTGGTTCCCGGTCGGCTCTGGTACCTCTGAGCTGGTGCTGGTGATCGGCATGGCGGTCGGCGTCGACTACTCGCTGTTCTACCTGCGCCGGGAGCGGGAGGAACGGGTTGCCGGACATGACAACGAGTCCGTGGTCGCCCTCGCAGCGGCGACCTCGGGGCGGGCCATCCTGGTGTCCGGGCTGACGGTCATGGTCTCGCTGGCCGGGCTGTTCCTGACCGGCATTGACATGTTCACCGGGATCGCGTTCGGCACGATCATGGTGGTCGGCGTGGCGGTGCTCGGCTCGCTGTTCTTTCTGCCGGCGCTGCTGTCCTGGCTCGGGCCGTGGGCGGACCGGCTGCAGCTGCCGTACCTCGGCTGCCGCCGCACCCATCCCCAGCCGTCGCGGCTGTGGTCCGGCCTCGCCCGACGCGTCGTGCGCCGGCCGGTGCTGCTCGGCGGGCTCGCCGCCGCGGCCTTGCTCGTGCTCAGCGCGCCGGCCCTCGGCATGCGGCTGACCAACCCGGCCATCGACCTGCCCACCAACCAGCAGATCGTGCACGTCCTCGGCGAGATCTCCCGCGAGTTCCCGGCCAAGCCGCCCCCGGCCGAGGTGGTCGTGAGCGGCACCGGGCTGACCAGTCCGGCCATGCAACGGGAGATTGTGGCGCTGCGCGACTGGCCAGGGATCAGCGGCCAGGTCAGCGTCAGCCCGGTGGCCGGCGGCCGCGCGCTGGTGATCGACGTGCCGCTGGCGGGCAACGGCACGAGTATGCGATCGAACGACGCGCTGCTGACACTGGAAAACCGGATCCTGCCCGCCACGATCGGAAAGGTGCCCGGCGCCAGCTTCGCCGTGACCGGCAACACCGCGTCCAACTATGACCTCCGCGCCATGCTGCACTCGCGCACGCCGCTCGTGTTCGGCGTGGTCGCCCTGCTCGCTTTTGTCCTGCTCATGCTCGCCTTCCGCAGCGTGACCATCCCGCTGGTCTCGATCGTGCTGAACTTCCTGTCGGTCGGCGGCGCGTACGGGATCGTGACGCTGATTTTCCAGGACGGGCACCTGCAGTCGCTGCTCGGCTTCACCTCCTTTGGCGCGCTCATCCCGTGGGTTCCGCTGTTCACCTTCGTGATGCTGTTCGGGCTCAGCATGGATTACCACGTCTTCATCCTGAGCCGCATCCGGGAGTCGTGGTCGGCCGGCGCGAGCGCGCGCGACGCCGTCGTCGAGGGCGTAGGCCGGTCGGCCGGCGTGGTGACCAGCGCGGCGGTTGTCATGGTTGCGGTGTTCTCCATCTTTGCCACGCTCGATTTGATCGACGTCAAGATGCTCGGCGTGGGCCTCGCAGCCGCGGTGATTATCGATGCGACGTTGGTACGCGGCGTGGTGCTGCCCGCCATGCTGGCGGTGCTCGGCGACCGGGCCTGGTACCTGCCGTCCTGGCTGCGCTGGCTGCCCGGTCGCGGCCTGGTGTGCGAG
>JBAUAR010000493.1:0-7877 GCA_049675875.1 Streptosporangiaceae bacterium | reverse complement strand
GCGCCGCGCCCGGGCCGGCCAGCTACCGGCCTCCCCACAGTGACGCCAGGTCACGGTCGACGCTCGCCGAAAGCGGTGCTGACGGCACCAGCACAGGCCGGGCCGGCGCGGCGTCGATGAGCTCGCAGTGGGCGAGCGCTGCCGCGTCAAGGAACCGGCTCAGCTGGGCGTAGCTGTGCCGGTCGTCAGCGCCGCGGCGGTGATGGTGCATTCGCAGCGGGGCGTATAGGAACAGCCGGTCGCGCGCTCGGGTCACCGCGACGTAGAACAGCCGCTGCTCTTCCTCGAGTCCGGCGGCGGTGGTGAGCGCCATGTCGCTGGGCACTGCCCCGTCGACGAGCTGTGGCAGGTGCACGACCGGCCACTCGAGTCCCTTGGCCGAATGGACCGTCGAGATGATGAGGTAATCGTCGTCCAGCCGTGGCCGGCCAGCCAGGTCGGACGTCGACGCCGGCGGGTCCAGCGCGAGCTGCACGAGCGCGTCGTGCAATGACGGACTACCCGCCGCGGCGTCAGCAAGTCGCTCCAGGTCCGCACGCCGGGCCGCGGCGTCCGCGTACCGCGCCGCGAGCGGGTCGTGCAGCGCAGCCAGGATCGCCGCGGCCCGCTCCGCCGTGCTCGCCAGCCCTGCCGCCCGTTCCAGCTTGCGGATCGTGGCGCCGACCGCCGCCGCCTGGCGGCTGGGCAGCATCTGCTCGGCCTCCGGCCAGCGTCCGAACGGCCGCGGGCCGTCGATCTCCAGCGTGTCGATCACCCGCCGGGCGAGCACCGGGCCGATGCCCTCGTGTAGCCGCAGCAGCCGGAACCAGGCCAGGTCGTCAGCCGGGTTCGCGACGATACGGGCGGCGGCGAGGAAGTCTTTGACATGCGCGGCCTCGGTGAACCGCAGGCCGCCGTACTTGACGTAGGGGATGCCGCGCGCGGACAACTCGAGCTCCAGCAGGTCGCTGTGATTCGCGGACCTGACCAGCACGGCCTGCTCGCCGAACCGCAAGCCGGCCTCGTGCTCGGCGAGTACCCGCGCGCAAATCTCCCGCGCCTGAGTCGCCTCATCATGACAACGGACCAGCAGCGGCAGCTGGCCCTGGCCGCGCTCGGCGGTCAGTGCCAGCTCCAGGCCGTCATACTGCGGCCGGATCACGTTGGCCAGCCGCAGCACCGCGTGCCGCGACCGGTAGTTGCGGGACAGCCGGATCACCGTCAGGTCGGCAAACGTCGCCGACAGAGCGCGCAGATGCGCTGGATCGGCGCCGCGGAAGGCATAGATGGCCTGTGCGTCGTCACCCACGCACGTCAGCCCCGCACCGTCGGGTCGCAGCAGCCGCACGATGTCGGCCTGGACCGAGTTGACGTCCTGGTACTCGTCGACCAGTACCGCGTCGAACAGGCCGCGCAGCGCCGGCCCGGCAGCCGAGTCGGCCAGCGCGGCGCGCCAGAGCAGCAGCAGGTCGTCGAAGTCGACCAGGCCATGCCGGCGCTTGTACGCGACGAAGTCGGTGAACAGGTCGGCCAGCTGACTCGCGAACGGCACGCACCACGGGTAGGCGGCGCGCAGCACGTCGGAAAGCGCCGTGTTGGTGCTGACGCAGCGGGAGTAGATCTCGGCGCACGTCGCGGCGCGCGGCGTGCGCCGGCCGGAATCGGTGCCGACCAGTCCGTGCGCGTCGCGGAGGGTGTCCAGCACGTCGGCGGTATCGGCCGGGTCCAGCACGCTGAACTCGGCCGGCAGCGCGAACGCCTCCGAGTGCGCCCTGATGATGCGGTGCGCGATGGCGTGGAAGGTGCCGCCGACTATCCTGTCGGCCGCATTGCCGCCGTCCGCCGGCTGCGCTCGCGCGAGCATGTCGTCTGCCGCCCGCCGCGTGAAGGTGAGCAGCAGGATCCGGCTCGGCTGCAGGCCCTGGCCACGCAGCCACGCGGCGCGGGCAACCAGCGTGCCCGTCTTGCCCGTGCCAGCCCCGGCCAGGATCAGCAGCGGCCCGCGCGGGTAGGTGGCCGCCCGCCGCTGATCGTCATTGAGCGCATCCAGGACAGCGGCAGCGTCGGTCATGAACCCTGAATGTAGCTAGCCATACCGACAGCGACCGTGCAGCTAGGCGGCGTGTCGCGTGGCCGCGGCCCGGCGAGGGCAGCGCGGTGAACGAGCCCGTTCCCCGATGGTTGTGGTGTTAATACCGGAACGGGCTCGTTGTCGCGCATGCTAGTAGTGAGCAACGCGGCAGCTGCCGACTCTGGAACGGAGCTGGTGATGACGGCATCGGCGCTCGCGGCGTCGCTGGCCAGGATTGGCCACGTCCAGCCACACCTGTCCGGGCCAGTGGCCGTCGTGCTCGCGACTGTCGCGATCGGGGCGCTGGCACCGGGTATCTGGCTGCTCACGCAGCATGTGACGACGATTGCGCACGAGGCCGCCCACGCGACGGTCGCGTCATCGTTCGGACACAAGATCGACGGAGTCACGTTCAACTTCAGGGCATTCGGCGCGACCGCACACCACGGGCCGAGCGGCGCCCTCGGCCGTAACACGATCACCTTCATCGGCTACCTGGGGCCGAGCGCGTTCGGCATCCTCGCCGCCGAGCTGATCAGTGTCGGGCACAGCGTGGCGGTGCTGTGGATCGGTCTCGTCGTGCTCCTCGGAATCCTGGTGAGCCTCCGGCGGAGCTTTGGCATCGTGACCGTGTCGGTGGCCTTCATCCTGCTCTTTCTCGTGGCCGGCTTCGCGGACGTGGGCGTCCAGGTGGTCCTTGCGTACCTCATTGCCTGGTTCATGCTGGCCTCGGGCGTTCGGATGATCCGGGCCGACGGCGCGGACGCCGGAGACGCCAGGAAGCTGGTCAGCACGACCAAGATCCCGGCGCGTTTCTGGTCTGCAGTGTGGCTGGCTGGCTCGCTCGTCGCGCTGATATTTGGCGCGACGCTGCTCGTCTAGCCGCGTTACCAGCCCAGCTCGCGCAGGCGTTCGTCGGAGATGCCGAAGTAGTGGCCGACCTCGTGGGTTACGGTGCGGCGCACCTGCTCGACGACCTGGGCATCGGTGTCACACAGCGCGCAGATAGCCCGCTGGTAAATCGTGATGCGGTCCGGCAGCACTCCGGCGTAGCTGGTGGTCCGCCTGGTCAGCGGCACGCCCTCGTAGAGGCCCAGCAGGCCGCGCGGTCCAGGTCCGTGCTCCACCAGCACGGCTACGTTCTCGATCAGGGCAGCGAACTCTGCGGGCAGCGAGTCCATCGCCCTAGCGACCATCTGCTCGAAGGTCGCGTCGTCCACGGTAATCACCTGCTTATTGTCAGCCGGCCGACGACGGTCGCCCGTACGCTGGTCTGCGTGGCAGCGAGCGCACAGACCGCTCCGGTCATCCCGGCCGGCACGGCCGGGCAGGTCGGTCCGGGTCCGGGGGGCAGCCTCCGGCGTCCCAGCCAGGCTGATCTGATAGCGGCTCGCGACCGGACGATTCCCGACCTGGTCGCGCCGGGACTGCGGGTGCTGTTCGCGGGGATTAACCCTGGCCTGTACTCGGCCGCCACCGGCTACCACTTCGCCCGGCCCGGCAACAGGTTCTGGCCGGCGTTGCACGAGTCCGGCTTCACGCCGCGTCAGCTGCGGCCGGACGAGCAGCCGCTTTTGCTCCGGTACGGCCTGGGCATCACCAACGTCGCCGCGCGAGCGACCGCTCGGGCGGACGAGCTCAGCACCACCGAACTGCGGTCCGGCGGCGGCGCCCTGGCCGAGCTGGCCGCTAGCCTCGGTGTTGGCTGCCTCGCGGTGCTCGGGGTCACCGCGTACCGTTCCGCGTTCGGACCGCCGGACGCCGTGGTCGGCCGGCAAGCACTGCGCTGTGGCGGTGCCCTCGTGTGGGTGCTGCCGAACCCAAGCGGCCTCAACGCGCACTGGACGATGCCACGGCTCGTCGCGGCCTTCCGGGAGTTGCACGACACGGTGGGCGGCGGGTGACCGTGCTCGAGGTCCGCCGCTTCGTCACCGGTGACGTGGCTGCCGCCGTTGGCATCGTCCGCAGCCTGCCGGAGTACTTCACCGACGATGTGCCGGATCACGTCGAGCGCGACGCGGCCAGCCATGACGCCTGGGCCCTCGCCGAGTCCGCCGACCCCGGAGCCCTTGCTGGCTTCGCCATAGTCGCCCGGAAGTCAGCCCGCGCAGCAGAGATCTTGTGGATCGCCGTCGCGCCGGATCGGCGCGGACACGGACACGGAACGATGCTCCTGGGCCACGTGCTGGAAAGCCTGGCCGCTGCCGCGGTCAGCGTCGTGGCGGCCAAGACCCTCGACGCCTCGTCCGGCTATCCTCCGTACGAGGCGACCCGGGCCTTCTGGGAGCGCAATGGTTTCGTACAGATCGACACCATCGACCCGCTGCCCGGCTGGCAGCCTGGCAACCCCGCGGCCATCTACGTCGCCGCTATCCGGCCGACCCGCTGACTACGCACCGGGCAGCGAGCCGGCCACGACTGTCGCTGCCAGGTCGTCATCGGTGCTGACAGTCGCGACCAGGCCGCCCGCCGTCATCGCCGCAGCCGTCAGCGCTGCCTGGCGCCCGCTCGTCTCGATCAGCAGGCGCCCCCGGGGGGCCAGCCACGTGGCTGCTCCGGTTGCGACCCGGCGGTGGATTGCCACACCGTCGGCCCCGCCGTCCAGCGCGACAACCGGCTCGTACAGGCGCGCTTCGGGTGGCATCAGCGCGATCTCGGCGGTCGGCACGTAGGGCGCGTTCACTACCAGCACGTCGATCCGGCCACGCAGCGCGGCGGGCAGCGGCCCGTAGAGGTCGCCCTGGTAGACCTGCCCCCCGACGGTGGCCACGTTCTCGCGCGCGCAGGCTACCGCCGCGGGATCGATGTCGGCGGCGTGCAGCTCGGCACCTCCTAGCGCGGTCACGACCGCGACGCCGACCGCGCCCGAGCCACAGCACAGGTCGAGGATCACTGGTCGCGCCGCCCGGCCCGCATCGCGGCCCGGCCGGGCCGGAGCCGCGGCTGCGGTTGCCTGCCGCACCAGCAGCTCGCTGCGGCGTCGCGGCACGAACACACCGGGGCCTACCGCGATCCGCAGGCCGCAGAACTCCGCCCAGCCGACGACGTGTTCCAGGGGCAGCCCCGATGCCCGGCGGTCCACCATCGCATCCAGGTCGGCGCGCGTCGTGGCGGCGGCAGCGAGCAGCTGAGCTTCGTCCGCCGCGAATACGCAGCCTGCCGCGCGCAGCCTGGCCGCGGCAGCGGCGACATCATCCGGCCCAGCCGACGTCACCAGGGCAGCGCCGAGCCGGTGAAGTGCGCCAGCGTGTCGATGTCCGCCATCTTGTAGACGTGTCGCGGCGGAGTCTCGAAGGTGGCGTAGGGGCGGACCCGGATGACGACGCGCTCTTCCTCACGGGCCATCTGCGCAATCTGCGGCCGGCGGCTCTGCGGCACCTGCTCGCCCGCCATCAGACCGACAACCCTGGTGAGCACGTCGGTGGCCAGCTCGGGATCGCGATCGAGCACTCCGTTGCCGTACACCTGGAGGTAAGTGGGCGGCCAGTGCTCGTCCAGGATGCAGAGGCTCACCCGTCCGTCGCGGGCTACCGCCTTGGCCTTGCCGCGTGCGGCCATGGTGGAGATCAGCAGCTCATCCCGGCCATTCAGGACATAATACACGATCGTCATGGCGGGCCCGTGAGCCTTGCGCGGATATCCGAACACGCACGTACGGTGGTCGTAAACGAACTGCCGCCGTTCCTGCTGGTCCATCCGGTACGCCCCTCGTCGCCGCAACACCCACACCCTAGCCATCGGGGGTGCGGCAGATAGCCGAGTCGGCGGCGTCAGTCACCCTTCACGTTCACGATCTGCCGGAGCGTATGCCGGATCTCGACCAGGTCCGCGGCGTCGCGCATCACCTGGTCGATGGGTTTGTACGCGGCCGGTATCTCGTCCAGGAACGCGTTGGTCCGTCGCCACTCGATGCCGTCCATCGCAGTGTCCAGCTCGGCGCGGGTGAACCGCTTGCGCGCGGCCGAGCGCGAGTACTCGCGGCCAGCGCCGTGCGGGGCGGAGTGCAGCGCAAGCGGGTTGCCCTTGCCGACAACGACGTACGATCGCGTGCCCATCGATCCAGGGACGAGGCCCTGCACGCCCTCGTGGGCGTCGATGGCACCCTTGCGGGACAGCCAGACGTCTGTGCTGTAGTGCCGCTCGCGCGCGGTGTAGTTGTGGTGGCAGTGAACGGCATCGAGCTCGGCAACGTGCCCGCCGTACCAGTCGCGCACGGACTCGACGACCCGGTGCATCATCTCCTGGCGGTTCAGCAGCGCGAAGTGCTGAGCCCACCGCAGATCTCTGAGGTAGTCGTCGAACTCCGGCTCGCCCTCGACGAGATACGCCAGATCCCGATCGGGCAGCTCAATCCTCCGGTGCGCGCACTGCCGCTGCGCGATCGTGATGTGCCGGGTCGCCAGCTTGTTGCCAACGCCCCGCGAGCCGCTATGCAGGAAGAGCCAGACGCGGTCCTGCTCGTCGAGGCTGACCTCGATGAAGTGGTTGCCGGAACCCAGTGAGCCGAGCTGGAAGCGCCAGTTGGGGGCGATGGCCGTGGCGCTATCAGCGCCGTCCCGGTTTTCCAGCTCGGTGACTCGCCGCCGGGTCTGGTCGCTGAACAACTGCTTGTTGTGGTGCCCGGCCGACAGCGGAACCCGGCGCTCGATCAGCTCGCGGAGTCTGCCGAGACCGCCACGACCGCGGACCTCGCCCGCCGTGAGCGCCATCCGCACCGCGTGCATCCCGCAGCCGATGTCGACGCCGACCGCGGCGGGGATGATCGCGGCCACCGTCGGGATGACTGAGCCGACCGTCGCGCCCTTGCCGAGATGCGCGTCGGGCATCAGCGCCAGGTACGGACGGATGAACGGCATCGACGCGGTCCGCTCGGCCTGTTGCCGCGTGCCGGGGTCGAGAATCGACGCCCAGCTCAGCAGGCGCTGGCTGATCTGCTCCACGGCGGCGCTTGCTCCTTGGCAGGGTCAGGCTGGCGAGGTCAGACTGGCAACGGCGAGTACACGTCTCCCGCACCACCGGATAGCGAACCCGGTCCGTTACTGGCTCTGACTACCCGCCGCTAGCCCAGACCGTGCCCGCCGCGGTTCTGTTTTTGCTGTCCGCGGGCGGCCGGGCGTGGGTCCGCCTCTGACGCATTGCTGCCGGCCATTAGTTGCGCTTGCGAAAGATCATAGCAGTTACGGACAAAGCCGCTGTAATCTCGCCGTCGTGATGAAAGGTGCCCTGCGCCCAGGGGCGCGCAAGGCTGCGCCGATTGCGAGGTCCCGACGGTGTTCAAGACCTATGTGCTGTTCCTGATTCTCAGTGGCATCGCCATGCTCGTCATCGCTGGTATCAGGACTGGCCAGACCAGGCCACGGAGATTGTGGAACGCCATCTTCGGGGCCGGGTTCCTCGGCTACGGGCTCTATCTGTTGCTTGTCTTCCGCAGCGGTCACTACTTCATCTTTATCTACGCCTTCATCCTCCCGGTTCTCATGATCGTCCGGTTCTTCCGCGATCGCGGAATGGTCCGGGCGCGGCAGCAGCGCGCGGTTTTCCCGGCGCCGCCGACCGGATACGGCCAGCCCACCTACGGCCAGCCCACCAGCTACGGCCAGCCCACCTACGGCCAGCCGGGAGACCAGCCTCAGGATCCGGCCCAATAGCTGATTCACTACTCCCAGCCAGGTTGCCGCGGGCGCCCGAGTAGCTACGGTGTGGCGTTTCGTGTCCAGATCGTGAGCTGGGGCCGGACGCCGGGGTAGGGATCGAGTGCCCTGACGGGCGCCGCGGCTACCTTCGTGAAGGCTTCGTGCAGGCGGTCCAGCCTGGCGGTGCGATAACC
>JBAUAR010000492.1:0-3578 GCA_049675875.1 Streptosporangiaceae bacterium | reverse complement strand
GGCCCGCGCCGGCCAGGTGACCGGTCTCCGGGCCGCGGCGTGCCCGCCGGCGAGGGCCGGTCACCGGCACGGGCCAGCGACATCGATCTGCGCGTGGACATTCCAGACAGCATCACGCCTGAACAGCTCGACCCGGAGGCCATCGCCGAACTGCGCACCCTGCCTGGCGACCTGGCCTCGGTCATCGCCCGGCTGCTGGTGGCGACCGCCGCCAGCGAGGACCCTGACGAGGCCCTGCGCTATGCCAGGCAGGCGCGGATGCTAGCGGCCCGGGTCGGCGTCGTCCGCGAAACGTGCGCCATTGCCGCCTACCAGGCTGGCGACTGGGCTGGTGCGCTGACCGAGTTTCGCGCTGCCCGGCGGCTGACCGGCAGGGCCAGCTATCTGCCCCTGATGGCCGACTGCGAACGCGCGCTGGGCCGCCTGGACCGGGCCCTTGAGCTCGTCACCGGCCCCGACGCCAGAGCGGCCGACCAGCAAACGCAGATCGAACTGCGCATCGTCGAATCTGGCATCCGGCGCGATCAGGGCCTGCTCGACGCCGCCGTCGTCGCCCTGCACGGACCCCAGCTGCGCGGCGGACGGATCCGGCCGGAACACGCCCGGCTCTACTACGCCTACGCCGACGCACTGCTGGCAGCGGGCCGCCCTGAGGATGCCCGCGACTGGTTCGGCCGGGCTGCCTCGGCTGACGTCCATGCCGAAACTGACGCGGATCAGCGTTTCGACGCACTTGACGACGTCGACGTCGACGATCTAGGGGACGACGATCTAGGGGACGACGATCTAGGGGACGCCGACCTGGTGGCTGACGAACCGCGCGACGCGGACGGCAAAGTGGCGACGGAGTACCCGCCCGAATCCCGTTAACCGGTGCGACGCCCCGCCCGCCTGGCCGCCGTGGCCTGGCTATGACGGATGGCCCAAACGACCCCGTTCCGTTCTTATGGGCATCGATCTTGACGGCTGCCACCCTGCGTCGGATTACATAGAGCGACCGGTCGAGAAGGGGCTTGCCGATGAAGACCAGCAAGGATCGCATCCTGACGACCCATACCGGGAGCATCGCCAGGCCCGACGATCTCATCGAGCTGATGCGTGCCAAGGAGAATGGCAAGCCCTACGACCGGGAGATGTTCGAGGAGCGGGTGACCGCGGCCGTCGAGGAGTGCGTGCGCCGCCAGGTGGAGGCCGGCCTCGACGTCATCAACGACGGAGAGCAGCGCAAAAGCGGGTTCGCCACCTATCTCACCGAGCGGATCGGCGGGTTCGAGGCGCTGCCCGCTGACGAGAGCGAGCCGCCGGGGAGCTCATGGCCGGAGGTCAGGGAGTTCCCCGAGTACTACGAGCGCTACTTCAAGACCGCCATGTTTGGCGCCATGCTAAGTCCCCAGCCACGACTGGTATGCCGCGGCCCGGTCACCTACATCGGCCAGGAGGCCGTCGCGACCGACATCGCGAATCTCAAGGCAGCGTTGGACGGCCAGCGCTACACCGAGGTGTTCATGTCCGCCGCCATGCCGACCGGCCTAGCCGAGCAGCGGAACGAGTACTACCCGTCGCGTGATGACTTCCTCACCGCGCTCGCCGATGCGGTGCACGAGGAGTACCGGATCATCATCGACGCCGGGTTCCTCATCCAGCTCGACGATCCGGCCGCCGCCCGGCTCTGGGAGCATGCCGACGCCGATCCGGCGGACCGCGCCCGGCGCGTGGGCGAGACGGTCGACCTCATCAACTACACGCTCCGTGACATCCCGTCAGAGAGGGTCCGGTATCACACCTGCCACGGCATCAACCAGGGACCGCACATCCACGATCTGCAGCTGCGTGACTTCATCGAGCCCATGCTGAAGGTCAACGCCCAGGCCGTCTCGTTCGAGGTGATGAATCCTCGGCACCTGCACGACTATCACGCGTTCGAAGATGTCAAGCTGCCGGACGGCAAGATCATCATCCCCGGCATGCTGAGCAACGGCGCTAACTGGGTCGAGCACCCCGATTTGATCGCCGAGTTCACTGTGCGCTACGCCGAACTCGTCGGCCGGGAGAACGTGATGATCGGCAACGACTGCGGGTTCGCCTCCCAGGCAGCGACCCGCGAAATCGACCCGAAGGTCGGCTGGGCCAAGTTCGCCGCGCTCGCCGAGGGCGCTCGCATCGCGACCACGCGACTGTGGCGGCGCTGAGGTTCAGCTGCTATGCGCGTCATCATCGCGGGCGGCGGCACCGGCGGCCTCGCCGCAGCCCTTGCCCTGCGGAAGGTCGGCATCGAGCCGTTAGTCCTGGAGCGCGCGCCAGCCTTCACCGCGATCGGCGCCGGGCTGGGCCTGCAGGTGAACGCGATGAAAGCACTGACCTACATCGGCGGCGACGACTACTGGCGGCAGTCGTCGGCCCGCATCGACGTTGCCGAGCAGCGGGGGCTGCCCGCCGACGACCTGATCTCGGCATCATCCTACGAAGCGCAGGTGCGCAAATACGGTGAGCACTACTACTGCGGGCATCGTGCCGACCTGCTGACCAGCCTGCTCGACGCGCTCCCTTCGGGCTGCGTCCGGACCGGGTCCCGCGTCGCCGGCGTGGAGCAGACGCCGGGCGACGTCCGCGTCCGGCTCGAGACGGGCGAGGAGATCCGCGGCGAGCTGCTCATCGGGGCGGACGGGCTGCGCTCCCGCGTCCGGAGCCTGCTGTTCGGCGAGCAGGAATCCCGGTTCACCGGCGTGGTGGTCTGGCGCGGGCTGATACCGCGGGCCAAGGTTCCGGACCGTTACGACGGCAAGCTGGTCTCCTGGCTGGGACCGCGCCGCCACGTGCTGCTCTATCCGCTTCGGCACGCCGCGCATCCCGACAGCGTGTACAGCCTCAGCGCGTTCGTGCCGGCCGCAGAGGTGTACCGCGAGTCCTGGACCGCCTCTGGTGACCTGGCCGACCTGCACGCCTCGCTGGCTGGCGCCTGCCCTGCTCTGCACGACCTGCTGGCAAGCATGGAATCGGCGCTGATCACGGGCATCTACTTCCGCGACCCGCTCGAGAACTGGGGCTCCGGCCGGGTCGTGCTGCTTGGTGATGCCGCGCATCCGGCACCGCCAAGCGCCGGGCAGGGCGCGGGTATGGCGCTAGAGGACGCCGTCATGCTCGCAGCCTGCCTGGACCGGCACGGTCGCGGTGGCGAGCTCGCCGCTGTCCGCGAGTACGTCTACCGGCGCCGGTCGCGGACCGTCCGGATGCTCGAGTCGTCCCGCGTCAACCTGCTCAACAGCCAGCCGAGCGATCCGATCCAGATCAGGGCGCGGAACGGCTATTACCGCGGCCTCCGGCGGCTCAGTCCGGTCGGGCCGCCGATGGCGGAGTGGCTGCTCGGCCACGACCCGGTCGCCGCGGCGCTTCAGCCGGCCGCGGATTTCGACCGGACGCTGCTGGCCCTGGCCAATCCGATGCGGCGGCCGGAGGCGCGGCGCGCGTTCGAGCTGTGGCGCACCGCCCTGACGCCCGAGCACCGGGCGGCCGGCTGGACCGGCGAGCGGGCCGGCTACGCCGACTTCCTGCGCAGGGTAGCGCCCGCCGGAACTGGAACG
>JBAUAR010000491.1:0-3680 GCA_049675875.1 Streptosporangiaceae bacterium | reverse complement strand
CGAGGGCGGGGGCTGCACGCGGAGGGCCGAGCGAGACCGTGGCCGGAGCGGGCGGAGCGGGCGGAGCGGGCGGGACGGCTGCCGGAGCTGGCGAGACGATGGCGGGCCGATGATCAGGGTTGAGCTTGCCAAGCTGGCCCGGCGGCCGCGTAGCTGGGTGGCCATCACGCTGTTGTGCCTGCTGCCGATCCTGGTGGCGGTGTTCGTAGCTGTCACGCACGTCGCGCCGCCGCCGGGTCAGGGACCGGCGCTGCTGTCGGCGGTGCTATCCAACGGGTCGTTGTTCCCTGCGGCCGCGCTCGCCATCGTGCTGCCCATCTTCCTGCCGGCCGCGGTTGCCGTGGTTGCCGGCGATGCGGTCGCCGGAGAGGCCAGCTCCGGCATGCTGCGGTATCTGCTCGCGCGTCCGGTGGGCCGGACCCGGCTGCTCGTCGCCAAGCTGATCGCGCTCGTCGCGTTCGTGCTCGTCGCGGTGCTCGCCATCGCACTGACCTCCTATGTGGCCGGCCGGCTGCTGTTCGGCGACAAGCCGGTCGCGGTCGGCACGAACGGCATCACCGCGAACGTGATCGCCACCTCCCTGTCGGGTACCGGGCTCACTCCGGCCGATGTGCTGATCCGGACGGCGGGCGCGGTGACGTTCATCGCGGTATCGATGCTGGGCGTCGGCGCGATCGCGCTGTTCTTGTCGACGCTCACCGACTCCTCGCTGGCCGCCGCGCTCGGCGCCCTCGCCGCGCTGATCACCAGCGGCGTGCTGGTCGCGCTCAACTCAGCCGCAGCGGTGAGCCCGTATCTTCCGACCCGGTACTGGCTGGCCTGGCTCGACTTCTTCCGCGAGCCGATTCTGTGGCGCGACATCGACCGCGGATTCGCGATTCAGGCCGTGTACGTGGTGGTGTTCCTGTCCGCCGCGTGGGCCAACTTCGCCACCAAGGACATCACGAGCTGACCAGGCCTGGCGCCGCAGCGGCCGCGTCGTCGCGACCGCAGGCAGCCCCAGTCAGCCGCAGTCGGCGGCGGTCGGGCGGCTGAGCGGTCCGGGGCCGAGCGCCTGCAGCACCATCGCGGTCACCACCGGGCTGGTGGGTAGCTGCGAGTGGCTGACGATTGCGGTCGGGCAGACGGACTGCACCTGGACGTCGAGCGCACCCGGCAGCGTGGCCGAGTCCGGTGGCGTCACGACCTGGTCGTCGCTGGTCCACAGCGCCATCCAGGCTGGCAAACCGGCGGCGTGGGCGACGTCGAGGCTGTCCAGCAGCTGGCTGCCGGGAACGAGTTGCTGGCACGCGGCAGGGCAGGCCCCTGGCACCAGTGCCTCGGCAGCGGTGGCCAGCCCGGTGCCGTGAAACGGCGCGCCGAGGGTGATGACTCGCCGCGCGCTGGCCGCTCCGTCGTCGCGGCGCGCCCAGATCAGGGCGACGACGCCGCCGGCCGAGTACCCGACGACGTCCACCGACGAGGCTCCCTGCCGCAGGTCACCGTTGACGGCAGCGGTCAGCAGCGCAGCGTCGGCGAGCAGACTGCCGGTGCCCGTGCCAGGAAGGCTCAGGACCGTTGCGGTTCGGCCGGTGGCGCGAATTCGACTTGCCAGCACGTCGAGCGCGCCGGTACTGCCGCCGTAGCCGGGTACCAGGATGACCGGGCCGGGCGGGGCGTGAGCCGGACCGGGCGGGCCGTGAGCCGGGCTGCCCGAGCGGGCCGCGGCGGGCGGGGGCGGGCTACTCGTTCCTGTCGTTACCACGGCGACGGTCGCACCGACCGCGACGATAACGACCGTGACGGCCCCGATGAGCAACTGCCGGCGGCGGGACAGGCCGGCGAAGCGAGTGCCCAGACGGGCCCGTCTCCGTCGCTGGTCAGGCCCGTGCATGGCTCCACGGTACGAGACGAGCGGTACCGCAGCCGCCTGCGCGGCTAGCTCGCCGCACCGCCGTAGGACGCCGCCGGCGCGCGAGCCACGAAGCCGGCGTGGGTAGCCAGGTACTCGGGAGCGCCGGAAGCAGGTGCCGCACAGCTGCGGCAATCCTGCGGCAGCGCGCTGTTCGTCGGCGCTCTGGGTTAGCGCGCATACATCTCTTCTGGTGTCATTGCGGCACGTTTCATGCTAGTGCCTGGCCCGCGCCAGCCGTCGACTCGGCGGCGGCCGGATCGCGGGCGGCCGCTGGCGGGCACGCGCGGCACGCACGCGGGTGCATCCCGTAGCCTTGGGCGCGTGACGCTTCGCCTTCATGACACTGCTACGCGCACGGTGCGCGAGTTCCGGCCCCTGCATCCGGGCAAGGTCTCGCTGTACCTGTGTGGCGCGACCGTGCAGGCGCCGCCGCACATCGGGCATATCCGGTCGGGCGTCAGCTTCGACATCCTCGTGCGCTGGCTGCGGGCGTCGCACTATCAGGTGACCTACTGCCGCAATGTCACCGACATCGATGACAAGATCCTGACTGTCGCGCTGCACGAGGAGATCCCGTGGTGGGCCATCGCCGAGCGGAACCAGCGCGCCTTCACCCGCGGTTATGACGTGCTCGGCTGCCTGCCCCCGGATGTGGAGCCGCGCGCGACCGGCCACGTGCCGGAGATGGTCGAGCTCATGCGCCGGCTCATCGACGCCGGGCACGCCTACGCCGAGCGCGGCGACGTCTATTTCGACGTGCTGTCTTTCCCCGCCTACGGCGAGCTGTCCGGTCAGCGGATCGACCACATGAAGCCGGCCGCCGATACCGAGGACAACGCGGCCAAGCGCGACCCGCGCGACTTCGCGCTCTGGAAGGGCGCCAAACCGGGCGAGCCGTCCTGGCCAACGCCATGGGGTCCCGGCCGGCCAGGGTGGCATCTGGAATGCTCGGCGATGTCGACTAAGTACCTCGGCTCCACCTTCGACATCCACGCTGGTGGGCTCGATCTGATCTTCCCGCACCACGAGAACGAGGTAGCGCAGTCGCACGCGGCGGGCGACGGCTTCGCCCGGTACTGGCTGCACAACGGCCTGGTTCGGATCAGTGGCGAGAAGATGAGCAAGTCGCTGGGCAACTCGCTGCTCGTCGACACCATGGTCACCCAGGTCCGCCCCGCCGAGCTGCGCTATTACCTAGGCCAGGTGCACTACCGCTCGGAGATCGACTACTCGCCGGCCGCGCTTGCCGAGGCCGCGACCGCATACCGGCGGATCGAGGGCTTCGTCGCCAGGGCTGTGGAGCTGGTCGGTGCGGAGGATCCGAGCACGGGCGTCGTGCTGCCGGACAGCGCATCGCTACCTGCCGCGTTCACTGCGGCGATGGACGACGACCTGGCCGTACCACAAGCGCTCGCGCTGGTACATGACAGCGTCAGGGAGGGGAACGCGGCTCTGGCCGTGGCGGATGCCGCTGGCACGGCGAAGTGGCTCGGGGAAGCCAGGGCGATGCTCGCGGTGCTGGGCCTCGACCCGCTCGCGCCACCGTGGGCCGACACGCGGGCGGCGACCGACCTGCGGTCCGTCGTGGACGCGCTCGTAGGCGTCGCGCTCGAGCAGCGCGAGGCGGCGCGCGGGCGGAAGGACTACGCGGCGGCCGACGCGATCCGGAGCCAGTTGGCGGAGGCAGGCGTCATGGTGGAGGACACGCCACGCGGGCCGCGCTGGGAGTTGCACTCGTGACCGCGCCGCGGAAGGGTACGGGGGGGCGCCCCGCCGCATCAGCAAG
>JBAUAR010000490.1:0-2911 GCA_049675875.1 Streptosporangiaceae bacterium | reverse complement strand
CGCCGCGCCGGCCCCCGCCGGGGGGCGCGGAGGAACCTGGCCGCGGCGGACGCAGCCCGTGGACCTCACGCAGCCGCCTGCTGCTGACTATCGGCGCTGCGGTCCTGGTGATCGCGCTCGGCAGCTGGCAGCTGGTGGCCGCCCGGGCGGGCAACCGTCAGTCCGGTACGACCGGGCATTCGCTGGCGGGCGCGAGGTCGCCCAAGGTCCGTCCCTCCGCTGCGCATCCGTCGGCCGCGGTATCCCCGAAGGTGGCCGCCAGCGGCACCGTCAGCATCGACTGGGTCGGCGACATGACCTTCGGCACGCTGAACGAGTGGCCGCCCGACGGCACCGGGTCGCTGCTGGACTCGGTCACGTCCGATCTGCAGAGCGACCTCACCATGGGCAACCTCGAGTCGGCGCTCGGCGACCTGGAGATGTCGAAGTGCGCCCCCGGCGAGTCCGACTGCTACCAGTTCGAAGCTCCCGACAACACGGCGCAGGCGCTGAAGCAGGACGGCTTCTCCGCGGTCAACGTCGCAAACAACCACACCCTGGACGCGGGCACGGCCGGAGAGGCAAATACGAACGCCGTGCTGCAGGCCAGCGGGCTCCTCTACGCCGGCCGGCCGGGCCAGATCACGTACCTGACCAGGAACGGCATCACGATCGCGCTACTGGGCTTCGCCCCGTGGCCGTACGACGCCGACGCACTCGACATCTCCGCCGCGCAGGCCCTGGTCAGCCAGGCCAAGCAGCACGCCCAGGTCGTCATCGTGATGGAGCACCTCGGCGCCGAGGGGGACGCCGCCCAGCACGTCACCGACTCCGAGGAGTACTACCTCGGTCAGGATCGGGGTAACTCGGTCGCGTTCACCCATGCGGTGATCGACGCGGGCGCGGACCTCGTGGTTGGCTCGGGCCCGCACGTGCTGCGCGGCTTCCAGTGGTACCACGGCCACCTGATCGCCTACAGCCTCGGCAATTTCTGCGGCTATAACACGCTCGGCCTCGACTCGATCACCTCGGTCAGCGCGATCCTGCACGTCACGCTCGGGGCGCAGGGCCAGTTCGTGTCTGGCAGCATCACGCCGCTGCGGCTGGTGTCGCCTGGTACCCCGGAACCCGATCCGGCGGGCGCGGCCATCGGTACGATCAACTCGCTCTCCCAGGATGATTTCGGGGGGAACGGGGCGGTTCAGATCTCGGCCACCGGCACCATCCAGCCGCCATCGGCGAGCGACGGCTGAGTCGCCTGGCTGCGCGTCCGGACTGCCGGAGGCGCGGCCCGGTCCCCTCAGCCTGGTGCAATTGGGGCGGCGCGGGCACGGTACCGTAAGCCGGAGTCAGGACAAGGAGTCGCTATGACCTACCAGCCGTATCCCACCGGCGGCGGCAGCACCAACATGGTTCAGCAGGGCCCCCAGGGCCCGAAGCCCTCCAGCGTGCGGACCGCTGTGGTCCTCATGTACGTCGGGGCCGGCCTGTCTGCCCTCGGGCTGCTCGGGACCCTGGCGTTCAGCGGCCGGATCAGGAACGCCGTCGGCAGAGCGGCGCGGAAGGCCAGGACCACCAAGCCCCTGACGGCCACCCAGATCCACGCGCTCGAGAACGCCTACATCGTGATCGTTGTGGTCGTGCTGCTGGTCGCGCTCGGCCTGTGGCTGTGGATGGCGTGGGCGAACGGCCGCGGCAAGGGCTGGGCCCGGATTCTGTCCTCGGTGTTCTTCGGGCTCAACACCATCTGGCTAGTGTTCTTCGGCACCCGCACGACGGCCAGCCTGGTGCTCATCGGCTTGGGCTGGCTGGCCGGCCTCGCCGCCCTTATCTTCTTGTGGCGCAGGGACACGACGCAGTACATCGCGCAGTCCCAGTAGGCCCGGTCGGTCGTCGGTCGTCGGTCGTCGGCCGCGGCCCTGACCGGTCACCGGCACGCGACACGCCGCGGTCGTTCCCGGCCGTTGTAGCGCCTCGTCGTTACGGTGGGATTATGGCGGCACGTGCGTCCAAGGGCTCAGCGCGCCCTCGTAGCGGCGCGGCCAGCCGGACCCGGACCGCGTCCTCGGCGCGTGGCCGGTCCGGCACGTCGGCCCGCGGCCGCACGGGGAATCGCACGAACGCGGCGCGGCGCGGCGGCAGCCGCAAGGGCCGCCGTTACTCGAAGCCCGCGCCGTCCGCAAACCCGTTCGCGATACTCGCGGGCTGGGTCGTCGCGCTGATCGCAGCGGCGTGGATGCTGCTCGCGCACACCGTGGGTGCCGCCTGCCGCGCGATGGGCCGGCACGCCCGCGAGCTCGACCCGCTGCACCGTCGCGACGGCGCCGGCCTCGGGGCGCTCTGCGCGGCGATCGCGTGTGCCGTAGCCGTCTGGTGGGACGCCTCCGGCCCGCTGCGGCCTGTCGCCATGGCGATCCGCGGCCTGTTCGGCTCCGGCACCTGGGCCGTGCCGGTGCTGCTCGGGCTCCTCGCGTGGCGGTTCCTCCGCCACCCGGACAAGAACGCGGACACCGCCCGGATGGTGATCGGCTGGATCGCGCTACTCGTGGGCGCGCTCGGCCTGATCCACGTCGCCTCCGGGACGCCGGGCCTGGCGGCGGGCCTGCCCGCGATCCGGTCGGCCGGCGGCCTCGTCGGCTACGCGGTCTCCGCGCCCTTGGTCGCCGTGGTCACGCAGTGGGCGGCGATCCCGGTGCTGGTGCTGATTGCTGGCTTCGGTCTGCTGGTGATCACCGGGACGCCGCTGCATCGCGTGCCCGAGCGGATCGCCGAAGTACGCCGCTTGCTGCTGCGCCGCGGCGCGGCCGATGCGGCTGTCGGCGAGACAGGGGACGCCACCGCGGCAAGCCGTCCGCACGCGAGGCTCGCCCGACGGCGGTCCGAGGCGCTCGAGGTCGGCGCGCGGGATCGGGCGTACGACACGCCGCTGGTC
>JBAUAR010000489.1:0-6604 GCA_049675875.1 Streptosporangiaceae bacterium | reverse complement strand
CTGGTGCTGCGGGGCCGCGGCGGCGACGTCATCTCGCGCGCCGCGGGCTCCGGCGTGCTGGACCAGGCGCCTCGCGCTGGCCGGGCACACGGCGCGACGTCAGAGGCTTCAGGTGGCCGCTGAGGGAGAGAATGCCCCGCCATGCCCGCGGGGTGCCGGGGCATGAGGCTGCGGGCTGAGCGGCCGTGAACGGCGAGTTCTTCGTGCTGGCGTTCACCGCCGCGGCGAACGCGAAGCTGCTGGCACTTGACCTGCTGCTGATCGAGAACCGCCGGCCGCGCGCCATGTTCGCCTGCATCCTGGCCGGCGGGCTGGGCGTGGCCATTGCGATCGGCCTCGTGGACGTGCTGCTCGTGCATGCCGATGCCGTGAAGTCCCAGGGGAAGATCAGCGCCGGGGTAGACCTGGCCCTCGGGCTGATCCTGCTCGCCCTCGGGGCGCTGCTGCTGACGGATACGCTGCCCCGGCGCCGCAAGGCGGCGACACTCGCATCGGACGGAGCGCCGGGCAAGAGGAAGAAAGAGAAGGGGGACGGCTGGGCGCAGCGGGCACTGCGCAAGCCTCGGCTCGGGCTCGCCGTGCTCATCGGCGTGCTGGTCGGCCTGCCCGGCGCCTCCTACATAGCCGCATTGCACAACCTCGTCGCCGGAAAGAACTCGACCACGACGCGGGTCGCCGCAGTCGTCGTCTTCGCCACCATTGAGTTCTTGCTGATCATCATCCCGTGGGCGCTGCTGGAACTGCGGCCCGAGGGCACCACCGCGATGCTCAGGAAATCTCAGGCCTGGCTCGGCAGCCACGCCAAGCAGGTCGTCGCTGGTGTCGCGGTGATACTCGGCGCCTACCTGGCGATCAGCGCCCTGGTTCGCCTGCTGTGATGCAGTCATCCGGCCCGGCGCGCCCCATCGATCTGGCTGGCAGCTACGCCGTCGTGCTGCTGCTGGTAGTGGTCACGTACATCGTGTCGGTCTCGGTTACCGAGACGCGAGCGGCCTCGATTGTGCTGACCGTTCAGCTTGCAACTGTCTGGTTCACGCTCCGGACCTCCCGCGCGCGCCGGGTCGTCCGCCGGCTCGCTGACATCGTGCTCTGCCTGGCCGGGGTCATCGCCGTTGTGAGCTTCTTCCTTCACAAACCCGGCGGCCAGCTGGGCGGAATCTTCGCCGTCAGCTGCCTGCTCTACCTCATCGCGCCTTTCTCCATCGTCCGTCATCTGGTCGTACGGCGCGGGATAGACCTCGAGACTCTCCTCGGGGCTATTGCCGCCTACCTGCTGATCGGCATGTTTTTCGCCTTCGCTTACAAGGCGGCAGGCGAGTTCGGCAGCGTTCCTTTCTTCGGCGCGGCAGGGCATGGCACGCTCAGCCAGGACCTGTTCTTCAGCTTCGTCACGATGACGACCGTCGGCTACGGGAACCTGGTGCCCGCTGCCAACCCAGGGCAGACGTTCGCCATCCTGGAAGCCCTGGTCGGCCAGCTCTTCCTTGTCGTGGCCATCGGGAAGACCATCAGCAGCTTCACACCGAAGCAGGGTGGTCGGCGGGACTCGCGATGACGCGCCAAAGCTCGTGTCCACGCAGCAGCGGCCGCGCCGGAGCCGGACACCCGGTTAGCTCAGTAGCGTGATCCGAAGAAGCTGCCTAGGCGCGTGCCGGGAATCGCCTGTCTCGAACGATATAGGCAACGATCAGGGCGGCTGGGAAGAAGAACAGGCTGAAGATGAAAAACCCGACGAAACTGTGACCCTTTCGCCTCGCCACGCGCGCAGGCCAGAACGCGATCGCGATCCAGATGAAGACCCACAAGATGGTCCAGAACCCTGACATGGTCCCTCCACGTGTCGCCACCGACTGGGTGAGACCTGTCACGGCCGCAGCCCTTGCATGTGAGTCAAGACAACATCAGGACCTAGTGGCTCGCATCACCCAGACGAGGTGACCGCATGCCGCGTACGAACTGCCTTAACACGGCGGTCGGCTTCAACCGATTCGTGCGTCGCGGGGCTTGACGGCCAGCTGATTGAGCGGCTCAGCCGACTCGCGGCTCGCGCCAGCGGCTGGTGATGGGCAGCCGCCGGTCGCGACCGAAGTTCTTCACGCTGATCTTCGGTCCCGGCGGGTACTGGCGCCGCTTGTACTCGGCCCGGTCAACCATCCGGATGACCCGCTCGACGAGCTCGGGGTCGTATCCGGACGCGACCAGGTCGGCCGAGCCCCGGTCCTGCTCGACGTAGTCATCGAGCAGCGGGTCGAGCGTGTAGTAGTCCGGCAGCGAGTCGCTGTCGAGCTGGCCGGGCGCCAGCTCGGCGCTCGGCGGCTTGCTGATCGAGTTCTCCGGGATCGGCGCTGCGTCGCCGCGCGCGGCAGCCTGCTCGTTTCGCCACCGCGACAGGTCCCAGACCAGCGTCTTGGGTACGTCCTTGATGGGCGCGTACCCGCCCGCCGAGTCGCCATAGAGGGTCGAGTACCCGGTGGCCAGCTCGCTCTTGTTACCGGTCGCCAGCACGAGGTGGCCTTCGGAGTTGGACAGCGACATCGAGATCATGCCGCGAATGCGCGCCTGCAGGTTCTCCGCGGCCAGGCCATGCAGGTCGAGGCTGCCCGTGAAAGCGGCGAACATCGGCTTGATCGGGACGGTCCTGGCGTGCACGCCCTGCCGCTTGACCAGGTCCTCGGCGTCGGTGACCGAGTGATCGGAGGAGTACTGACTGGGCATGAGCACGACGTGCACCCGGTCCGGGCCGAGCGCGTCGGCGGCGATCGTGGCTGTCAGCGCCGAGTCGATCCCGCCAGACAGCGCCAGGATGACCGAGCCGAAGCCGTTCTTCCGCACGTAGTCCCTGGTACCGAGGACGAGCGCGCCGTAGATCTCGGCGAGGTCGGCGAGCCGGGGCCAGATCATGGGCGCCGCTAGCGGCTCGTCCGGCTGCGGGCCAGGCAGCGGCGCGAGCTCGACCCGCTCGATAGTCATGATCGCGTCGGACGCCGTGGCGCGCTGTTGACCGGCGGGGAGCAGCGGATCGGCCGGCGCCAGGTCAAGGTCGGCGAGCACGAGCGCCTCTTCGAACTGCGGTCCGCGCGCCAGCAGCGTCCCGTCGGGTGCCACCACAATCGAGTCCCCGTCGAAGACGAGTTCGTCCTGGCCGCCGACCATGTTCGCGTAGGCGAGCACCGTGCCCGCCTCGCGGGCGCGTCGCTCACACAGCGCCAGCCGGACGTCGTCCTTGTTCCGCTCGTAGGGCGAAGCGTTGGGCACGACGAGCAGGCTGGCACCGGCCTGCCGGGTGACGGCCACCGGGCCGCCGTCCTGCCACAGGTCCTCGCAGATGGCCACCGCGATGTCGACCGCTTCGCCGCTCGCCGTGGTCAGCCGGAAGACCGGCAGCGTTTCGCCCGGCAGGAAGTAGCGGTACTCGTCGAAGACGCCGTAGTTGGGCAGGTGGTGCTTGGCCGACGCGATCGCGACCCGCCCGCCGTGCAGCACCGCGGCCGCGTCGAGCGGCGCGCCGGCCGGCACCCCGACCCTCGGCTGCTGGTCCGTCCGGCGGTCCAGGTAGCCGAGGACCACCGCGATGCCGTCCAGGCCCTCCCCGGCCAGCTCGGCGGCCAGCGCGTGCAGGCGCGCGATCGAAGCGTCCACGAACGAGCGGCGCAGTGCGAGGTCCTCGACCGGGTACCCGGTGAGCACCATCTCGGGGAACACCACGACGCGGGCCCCCTGCTCGGCGGCACGCATCGTCCATTCGACGACTTTGTCGCTATTGCCAGCCAGGTCGCCTACGGTCGCATTGACCTGAGCGAGACCGATCCGAAGCTGAGCCACGCCGTCAGCCTAATAGGCGCGCCCGCACGCTGGGCTGCGCAGCCGCGACGCCGGGCCGCCGGGGCCGGTAACAAGCCAGAAACATGCAGCGGGCACACTGTGGCAGTGGACAGGCAGGAAGAGTTCGTGCTCCGCACGCTCGAGGAGCGTGATATCCGGTTCGTCCGGCTGTGGTTCACCGACGTCCTCGGCTACCTGAAGTCGGTGTCGGTGGCGCCGGCCGAACTCGAGGGCGCGTTCGCAGAGGGCATCGGGTTCGACGGATCCGCGGTCGAGGGCTTCGCCCGCGTCTACGAGGCGGACATGATCGCCCGGCCCGATCCGTCGACGTTCCAGCTGATGCCGGCCGGCGGCGCTACCGCCGGAACCGGGCGCATGTTCTGCGACATCCTGACGCCCGACGGCACGCCGTCCTACGCCGATCCGCGGTTCGTGCTCAAGCGCGCCCTGGGCCGTGCCTCGCAGCTCGGCTTCACCTTCTACACCCATCCGGAGATTGAGTTCTTCCTGCTCAGGGAGAAGCCGGAGCCCGGCCAGCGACCGCGGCCGATCGACGCGGGCGGCTATTTCGACCACACGCCGCACAGCATCGCCCATGACTTCCGGCGCGAGGCGATCACCATGCTGGAGGGGCTGGGCATCTCGGTGGAGTTCAGCCACCACGAGGGCGCGCCCGGCCAGCAGGAGATCGACCTGCGCTACGCCGATGCGCTCAGCACAGCGGACAACATCATGAGCTTCAAGATCGCCATGAAAGAGGTCGCGCTCCAGCAGGGCGTCTACGCCTCGTTCATGCCGAAGCCGTTCACGGAGCACCCTGGCTCGGGCATGCACACGCACATGTCGCTGTTCGAAGGCGACCGAAACGTGTTCTACGAGCCCGGCGGGGAGTATCACCTCTCGAAGGTGGGCAGGGCGTTCATCGCCGGCCTGCTGCGGCACGCGGCGGAGATCACCGCGGTGTGCAACCAGTGGGTGAATTCGTACAAGCGGCTCTGGGGCGGCACCGAGCGGATCGCGGGGGCCGGCGGCGAAGCGCCTGCCTACATCTGCTGGGGCCACAACAACAGGTCCGCGCTCATCCGGGTGCCCATGTACAAGCCCAGCAAGGGGAACGCGACCAGGATCGAGTTCCGGTCGATCGACTCGGCGTGCAACCCGTATCTGGCCTACGCGGTGATCCTGGCAGCGGGACTGAAGGGGATCGAGGCCGACTACGAACTCCCGCCGGGGGCAGAGGACGACGTCTGGGCGCTGACCTCGACCGAGCGGCACGCGCTCGGGATCGAGCCGCTGCCGCAGAACCTGTCCGACGCGATCAACGTCATGGAGAGCAGCGAGCTCGTCGCCGAGACGCTCGGCGAGCAGGTCTTCGAGTTCTTCCTCCGCAACAAGCGCGAGGAGTGGCAGGAGTACCGGCAGCACGTCTCCGAGTTCGAGCTGGACCGCTACCTCGGGGTGCTGTGACCGGGCGGGCCGTCGCCCCGCTGGTGTGCAGACGCCGCATCGCGCGCCCGTTACCGTGCTGCTGTGACCTCACCGCGCGGGACGCTGGCCGGGCAGCTGGCCGCCATGGGCTTCGCCGACACGGCGCAGGCCCGGCAGCTGGTGACCGAGCTCGGACTGGACGCGGCGAGCGGACCCGACGCGCCGCTGCTGCACGCGCTCGCGGCAGCCGCCGACCCGGACCTCGCACTGGCCGCGCTCGCCAGGATGGCACCGGACGCGGAGCTGCGGCAGACGCTCAGCACCGACGCGGTGCTGCGAGACCGGCTGGTCAGCGTGCTCGGCGCGAGCGCCGCGCTCGGCGATCACCTGATCCGGCAGCCCGCCGACTGGCGGCTGCTGGCCGACACGGCCCCGTTCCCCGCTCCAGATGGTGTGAGCGACGGATCCGGCTTGCTTCGCGCGGAGGCCGCGGACGCGGCCGATCCGGTGACCCAGCTGCGAGTTGCCTACCGGCGACGGCTGCTCCGGCTCGCGGCCGGTGACCTCACCGGCGAGTACGCACTCGACGACGTGATGGCCGGGCTCGCGGACGCGGCGAGCGCGGCACTGGCGGCGGCGCTCGGCATCGCGCGCGCGGAGCTGCCCGCAGCCGCGGCTGCGGGCCGCCTGGCCATCATCGCCATGGGCAAGTGCGGTGCGCGCGAGCTGAACTATGCCAGTGACGTCGACGTGATCTTCGTGGCCGGCCCGGCCGAGCCCGCACCGCTGCGGAGTGCGACGACGCTGGCCAGCCGCGTCATCCGGATCTGCTCGCAGGTCGCGCCCGAGGGCCAGCTGTTCCCGGTCGACCCGAACCTGCGACCGGAAGGCCGGGCCGGGCCGCTGGTTCGCACTGTGGCCAGCCATCTCGCCTATTACGAGCGCTGGGCGAGCACGTGGGAGTTCCAGGCGTTGCTCAAGGCCCGGTTCGTGGCCGGCGACGCCGAGCTGGCCGCGGAGTACCTCGCCGCGATCACCCCGCTGGTGTGGCAGGCGGCGGAGCGCGACGGCTTCGTCGCCGACGTGCAGGCCATGCGCCGCCGGGTGGTCGCCAGCTTGCCTGCCGACCAGGCTGGCCGCGAGCTCAAACTCGGCCCGGGCGGGCTGCGTGACATCGAGTTCGCGGTCCAGTTGCTGCAGCTGGTGCACGGCCGGGCCGACGAGTCGTTGCGGCTGGCGGGCACGCTGCCAGCGCTGGTGGCGCTGGCGGCCGGCGGATATGTCGGCCGGGATGACGCAGCCGCGATGGCGGCCGCGTACCGGTTCCTGCGCGGCGTCGAGCACCTGGTGCAGC
>JBAUAR010000488.1:0-3478 GCA_049675875.1 Streptosporangiaceae bacterium | reverse complement strand
GCGATCCGCTGGTACCTGGAGCGCGAACTCGGCCGGCTCGCCGCGGCCGGCGCGACGATCTCGGTCGGCCCCGGCAGGCCCGCGGTCGACCTGCACGACCCGGCGCTCGGCCCGGCGCTCGATGAGGCCAGCTCGGACCCGCGGCGCAAGAAGCTGTTCCTGTTCTCGCCGGAGCGGATGGCGCTGTCGATGGACCGGCTCCGGCACTACACCGGCACCCCGGCCGAGTCGTTCCAGCGATACGTGCTGCTGACGAACTACGGCTGGCACCTGGCGGAGTTCCGGGCCGCGCTGCCGAATTGCCTCGGGCCGGACGCGCCCGACCGGCAGATGCCCGCGTGGCACTACCCGCTGCCGGGCCGGGCGGGGCTGACGATGGTCAACATCGGCGTAGGGCCGTCCAACGCCAAGACGCTCACCGATCACCTCGCGGTCTTGCGCCCGGACCTAGTGCTGGTGATCGGGCACTGCGGCGGCCTGCGCAATCACCAGGAGATTGGTGACCTGGTGCTGGCGACCGCCTACCTGCGCGACGACCGGGTGCTCGACGACATCCTGCCGCTCAGCGTCCCGGTGGTGTCCAACCACACGCTCAACACGCTGCTGCTTGATGAGGTCACCGCGCGCGGGCTGCGCAGCCGGATGGGCATCGTGTTCACCACCGCCAACCGTGACTGGGAGCTGAACCTCGGCTCGGTCGCCGAGCGGCTGCGGCTATCCCGGGCCATCGCCGTCGACATGGAATCGGCGACCGTCGCCGCGAACGGGTTCCGGTACCGGATCCCGACCGCCACGCTGCTCGCCGTCAGCGACAAGCCGCTGCACGCGATTCCTAAGCTCAGCTCCGAGGCGCAGGACTTCTACGCCGCGTCGCGGCGTCAGCACGTTGAGATCGCGATCGCGGTCGCCGAGCGGGTGCGAAAGCTGTTTCCCGGCGGGCTGCCGACGGCCGACATCCGCTCGGCGGACGAGCCACTGCTCGGCCTCACCGAGTCCGATCCGCCCTCGCCTGCCGGTAACGCCGGGTCGGGCTAGCAGCTATCCGAGGCGTTGTCACTGCCGCAGCCCGTCGCCTCGGTGGCCGCGCGTACGGGTCTCCTGGCCAACCGCGGCAAGCGATGCGAAACATGACAGTCGTTAAATGCGAACCTTGACGGGCGTTACCGCGTGACGCACGATGTCAGTGCTAACCGCAGACGATGCGACTTGTCGTCTTCGGGCCAGATCGTGCCCGCCGCTGCTTTGCCTCGTGCGGGCTCGATGCCTCCCCGCACTGGCCCCCGTGGTGCGGGGAAGCGCGGGTGCGTGCCGCGCACTCTCGGGGCCGCTCTGCAATGGTGGAGGGCTTTATGCAGTCGAGGAAGAAGGTCACCCGCAGGATCGCAGCGCTGATCGGGCTGCTGGCATTACCGATCGCGCTGGTCGTCGCGGCTGGAACTACCGCAGCTTCGGCTGGCACCAGCAACGGCGGCAGCGGCGTCACCACATCGAGTCTGGGGAACTTCCCGGCGACCTTCGCCGGCCCGGCCGCTACCGGCTGTGCCTCGGGGTGCTCCCTGCTGACCGGGCCCAATGCCACGCCGTCGACGGCGAACCTCACCGGGACGTCCACGGGCGGTGGCGGCACCGGCACCCCGGAGTCCGACCCGGACATTCCGGTAGCACCGCGATCCCCCATCCTGTCGCGGCCCGGTCCCGACCCGGCGCCACCCACCGTGAGCTGCCAGCCGCTCGGTCCGGGCTGTGATCGCATCAGCCAGTTCTCGGGCGGCGCGGTCGGCGTGAAGGGTCTCAACGCGGTCGATAGCGCGACGCAGAGCACCAACACCAACGGGCTGGACATCGAGCCGGCTGACCAGGGTCTGTGTGCAGGCAACGGCTACGTGGTCGAGAGCAACAACATCGGCGAGATTCTCGTCTTCAACACCAAGCTGCAGCGTCAGTCGCCGGTGATCCCGCTCGACACCGTCATGGGGCTGACGAAGCTCGGCTGGAGCAGCGGCGGCGACATCTCCTGCACCTACGACTACGCCAACGGCGGGCACTGGTTCATCACCGAGATCGTCTCGGCGAGCCCGGAGTCGGCCAATGGCCCGTTCGGCGGGTGCTTCGCGGACGTGGCCAATGCCTGCTACGAGGGCATCGCGGTGACGACTGGCAACAGTCCGTTCGGGCCGTACAACGTCTACTACTCGCACGCCGACTACAACCCGGCTGAGCCCGGTTACCCCTATCTGCTGAACGACTTCGCGAAGATCTCGACCAGCCGGGACGCGTTCCTCATGTTCTACGACGAGTTCCCGCTCGTCACTCCCGGCGTCGGTGGCGGCGGCTTCAATGGCGCGCAGGAACTGGCGTTCAACAAGAACGCGATGGAGCGTGGGGAGCCAGTCAAGCTATCGAACGGAAAGCCCAACCCGGCCTTCACGATGGCGATCGAGAATATGGGCCTGTTGCCGACACCCAACGGCACATGCACATCGGACGACGAGTTCCACGCGCCGGGAATCACCTGCTGGTTCTCGGTGATCCCGGCCCAGCCGCCGGATCCGTCCCAGTACGACAACAGCCACGGCGGCTCGGCGTTCATGCTCGAATCGCTCGACTTCTACGGCAGCGGCGACAACCGGATCGCGGTGTTCGACTGGACCGGCCTCGGCAACCTCAATAGCCCGAACTGCGCCAGCTGCGCGGGCATCCGCTTCGGCGGCCAGCTGTTCTCCGGCGTGAATGACTACTACGACATAGGAGGACTGGCCCCCCAGAAGGCCGGGCCGATACCACTCGGTGACGAGTGCGGCGCGGCACTCCTCAGCGTCTCGCCCAGTATGGGCGTGCCACCGCCGGCTAGCTGTCCTGAGAGCGGCATCGCGACCAACGGCGACAACTTCACCCAGGCCTCGCAGGCCGGAGGTCAGTTGTTTGGTGCCATCTCGACGGAGATCGACCAGACCTACACGTCGGAAGCGACGCCCGAGCTACACCAGGGCGCCGCGTACTGGGTCATCGGCACGACCAGCTTCGACCTCTTCGGCGTCTTCACGCTGACGAGCCAGGGCTACGTCTCGCCGGCGCACGAGGACCTGGAGTTCCCGGCCATGGCGGCGGAAGGCTATCCGTGGCAGGACGGCGGGAACGGCGGGGCGATCATGACGTTCACCCTGTCCGGCAACGGCGGGCCTACCGGCGCTGACAACGGCGGGTTCTACCCGAGCACGGCGTTCGGCCGGGTGAGCCCGTACTTCGGCAATGGCCTGCTGGGATCGGTGGCGAATATCGCCGACCTCGGGCAGTCACCGCAAGATGGCTTCACCGAGTACCAGGGCTACCCTCTCGGCACTCGGGCGCGCTGGGGAGACTACAGCGCGGCGACCTTCCTGCCGTGGTCGGGCGGGAGGATCTACTTCGCCACCAACTACATTCAGTCCCCTAACTGCACAGGGTCCGCGTTTACCCTGACGCTGGGGACCTGCGGCGG
>JBAUAR010000487.1:0-2031 GCA_049675875.1 Streptosporangiaceae bacterium | reverse complement strand
CTGCCGGCCGGCCAGCGTGCTCCGGGCGGTCGGGCCCCGGGCAGGCTCGCCATCGCGTACAAGAGCACCATCCGGCGCGGCGGGCGCTGGCGGGTCCCGGAGCGGTTCCGGGCCGTTGTCTACAAGGGCAGCGGGCATCTCGACCTGCGCGCGGCTGAGTTCACCGCGCCGGTCACCACGCTGTATGCCATCGCGTACAAGTCCAGGATCAGCGTGCTCGTGCCGCTCGGCGTGCGTGTCGAACTGAACGGCTTCGGGGTCAGCAAGGGGTGGTCGGCGGAGGAGGACCTCGAGAGCCGCCTGCCCGCCGACGCACCGGTCGTGCAGGTACACGGCATCGGCTACAAGGGCACGATCGAGGTCAGCACCAAACCGCGGGAACTGGATCAGTCCGCCCGCCGCGCCCTGCGCTAGCCCAGTACCGCGGCCAGCTCAGGTGATCGAGTACCGCACTGCGCTGACCCAGTACCGCGGCCAGCTCAGGTGATCGAGCCGGCCGCCGCGCCCGTGACGCGGTCACCCCACCGAGCCAGCTCGCCCTCCAGATCGAGCGGAGCGATCAGCTCGCCGTCGGCCAGCTCCTGCTCCCAGGCCTCGGCCGGGACCCGCCACATCACCTCGAACTCAATGCCGCTCGGGTCCTTGGCGTAGAGCGACTTCGACACCTTGTGGTCGCTCGCGCCAACCAGGGCACCGCGCCGCGCCAGCCGATCCCTGGTCGCGGCGAGCTCGGCAAGCGTGCCCACTTCCCAGGCCAGGTGGTAGAGGCCGATTGCGGGCTCGACCGGAATCTGGCCATGCGGGACCTCGAACATGCCGAGATCGTGGTCGTTCGCGCTACCGGGGGCGCGCAGGAACGCGGCCCGACCCGGCATCTGGGTCCGCACCTCCAGGCCGAGCGCGTCGGTGTAGAAATCGACGCTCGCTGCCAGGTCCCTGACGTACAGGACAGCGTGATTCAGGCGACGTACGGCCATCGTCCCTCACTCCCACTCGACTCTGCGAAGCATAAGTCGCAGCCTGCGCGGCACATTCCCGGCCGCCGCGCCGACCAGGACCGTGGCGCGGGTCAGGACCGTGGCGCGACCACGACCGTGGCGCGAACAGGACCCTTGGGCGGTCAGGGCTCACCGGCGGACTCGGCCGTCACGGCCACCGGCCCGGTGTAGACGCACCGTGGCCGGATCGGGATGTTCCGCTCGTACTCCTCCAGCGCGTGTGCGAGCCAGCCAGCCGTCCGGCCGATGGCGAACATCGCCTCGCCTGCGCCGCGGATCATCCCGGCCACGCCTACGAGCACGGCGAGGGCGAACTCGATGTTCGGGTCCGGCAGCGCCCGGCGCCGCGCTTCAGCTGTCACCGCGGAGGCGACGGCGAGCCGCTCCGAGTCGGGGGCGTACTGCCCGATGAGCCGGAGCAGCAGGTTCGCGCGCGGGTCCCCGTTCCGGTAGACAAAGTGACCGAAGCCGGGCAGCTTCTCGCCGCGCCGGAGCACGTCACCGACGACACGCGGCGCGTCGGCCGGCGAGTCTGCCGAGCCGAGCATGATCTCGGCGCCCAGGGCGGCCCCGCCGTGCAGAGCGCCGGTCATCGCGCCGAGACCGGTGGAGACCACCGCGTAGGGGTCGGCTCGCATCGAGGCGGCTACCCTCGCCGCTAGCGTCGACGCGGCGAGCTCGTGATCGGCCACGAGCACCAAAGCGGCGCTCATCACCGCGATCAGGTCGGCTGACGCCGGCGCCGGGCACAGCCGGGCGGCTAGACGCGCCGCGATGCTGTCACCGCTCGAGTCCGTGGCTCCAGCCAGCGGCAGGGAATCCGTCATGCCGGCGATCAGCGACATGCCTGCCGCGACGACCGCCGGCCGGTCCAGATGCAGTCGGAACGGGTCGGTGACCGCGAGGGCTGGCACGATTACCTGGATGCGCTCGAGCGGCAAGGTACCGGCCGGCAGCGCCGCCTGGGCGGCGCGGCCCGCGGCCAGCGCCGCTGACGTCGCTGACCAGCGGCCCCGTTGGCCCGCGTCAGCAT
>JBAUAR010000486.1:0-2219 GCA_049675875.1 Streptosporangiaceae bacterium | reverse complement strand
GACGTGGACGCGGCCGGTGGCGGTCGCGTCCACGTCAGCCGCGGCAGCTGTGCAGGCGACGCTGCTCAGCGCCGTCGGCGCCGAGCTGGCCGCGGGCGTGTCGGTGTTCGCTGGCGACATCGTTCCGCGCAAAAAGCCCGCACCCGACATCTACCTGCTGGCGCTGGACCGCCTGAGGGTGCCGGCCGAGCGGGTTGTAGTCGTCGAGGACTCCCGCAACGGCCTGCTCGCCGCAGCCGGGGCCGACCTGGCGTGCGTGATCACGGTCAACGACTTCACCGCGGCCGAGGACTTCAGCGAGGCAGCGCTGGTCGTCTCGTCCCTTGGCGAGCCGGGCGGCGACCATACTGTCGTGCTCGCCAACCGCAGCCCGGCCCGGCCGGGCGACTGGATCACGCTGGCCGACCTGGCTGGCGTGCTGCCCGCCAGCGACGGCGAGCACGGTTACGGCAGGCAGGAGGACTGATGCCCGAGGCAAGCTTCGGCGACGTGGAAGTCGTCGTGCGGACGATCGCCCAGGTGGCGGTCGACAACGAGAAGTACTTCGGCGACCTGGATGCGGTCGTGGGCGACGGCGACTTCGGCTATTCCATGGCGCGCGGGTTCGAGCTCGTGCTGCAGGACTGGGACAGCTTCGACCGCTCTGATATCGGCACCTTCCTGAAGAAGGTCGCGGTCGTGATCACCAGCCGCATCGGCGGCACCTCCGGTCCGCTCTGGGGCACCGCCTTCCTGCGTGCGGGCGCGGCGGCGGGCGCTGTCCCCGAGCTCTCCGCTGAGCAAGTCGTCGCGCTGCTACGGGCCGCCATCGATGGCATCAAGGCCCGTGGCCGCTCGGACGTCGGCGACAAGACGCTGCTCGATGCCCTCGTTCCGGCCGTCGACGTCATCGAGAAGCACGTCAGCGATGGCGACGACGCGGCCGGTACGCTGCGGGCCGCGGCAGCCACGGCGCGGGAACGCGCCGAGGCGACCAGGCAGATGCAGGCGATGCGGGGCCGCGCGAGCTACACGGGCGAGCGCAGCATCGGCACGCTCGATGCGGGCGCGGTGGCGGTCGCCGTCATGCTCGAGGCACTTGCCGATTCGTGGCCCGGCCACCGGGACCGACCGTAACGCACCCCCGAGGAGGTAAGCAGTGAAGAAGTTCGTTAATGATCCGAGGAATTTCGTCGCCGAGATGCTCAAGGGCATCGCCCTGGCCAATCCCGACACGCTCAAGTACGTGCCCGCGTACAACCTCATCATGCGGGCCGACGCGCCGCGCGACGACAAGGTGTCGGTCATCCAGGGCTCGGGGTCGGGTCACGAACCCGCGCACGTGATGATCGTGGGCAAGGGCATGCTGGACGCCGCCTGCCCGGGCGACGTGTTCGCCGCGCCGCCGATGGACTACGTGCTCGAGACCAGCAAGCTGCTGAACTCCGCCAAGGGCGTACTGCACATCATCAACAACTACACCGGGGACCGGATGGCTTTCGAGATGGGCGCCGAGATGGCCGAGGCCGACGGCATCACCATCGGGACACTGATCGTGGACGACGACGTGGCGGTGAAGGACTCCACCTACACCGTGGGCCGCCGCGGCGTCGCGGGGAACTTCTTCGTGATCAAGGCTGTCGGCGCCGCTTCTGAACAGGGCGCCGACATCGCCGAGCTGCTGCGTATCGGCAACAAGGTCAACTCGGTGACCAGGACCATGGGCATGGCGCTGACCTCGTGTACGCCGCCCGCGAAGGGCTCACCACTGTTCGAGCTCGGTGACGACGAGATGGAGATGGGGGTCGGCATCCACGGCGAGCCCGGCCGTCGGCGCGAGAAGCTGGCCAGTGCGAACGCGATTGTGGACGAGTTGCTGGAGGCTGTCGTCAGCGACCTGCCCTTCGGGCAAGGCGACGACGTCGCGCTCATGATCAACGGACTCGGCGGCACGCCGATCAGCGAGTTGTACCTGCTTTACGGCTACGCGCACGAGCAGCTCACGAAACGCGGCATCAACGTCCGGCGCAGCTACGTCGGCGAGTACTGCACCTCGCTCGACATGGCCGGTACGTCGATCACGCTCAGCCGCCTGGATGACGAGATCACCGGACTGCTGGCCGCGCCGGCCGAGATCGCCATCAGGACGTTCTGACCATCGGGGATGGGCTAGCCCGCGGACGCTAGCCCATCTCCGTGCCCGCCCTCGGCCGTGCACTCGGGCTGGCTGTCCGTCAGCC
>JBAUAR010000485.1:0-9481 GCA_049675875.1 Streptosporangiaceae bacterium | reverse complement strand
GAGTTCGCCCGCACTGGACGCGCGCGAACTCAGCCCGAGCCGGATCGGCCGGGACGGCACTCGCTGGTGCGGCCGGCCGAACAACGCCCACAGAGTCAGCGCGATCACAATGAACAGGAGCATCGGGAACAAAAATGTCCAGTCGTATCCGCTCGGCGTGTTGTCGGGGGACGCCCCAGCGATCACCGCATGCACAGCTGCCTCCTGCTCCCAGTCCCGAGCTTCACCTTATGACTGGCCGGGATGGCCAGCCTCCCCGGCGCGTCCGCGTCAGCCTGGTCAGCCCGGCCGACAGGTCCGCCGACTCCTCGTCGTTCAGCCATTGCGACAGCAGCGCCACCCCGGCGGTTATCAGCGGCGGCAGCATCCCCATCCAGAGCACCGCGCCCGACAGTTGCTGATCGTCCAGGACCGTCATCACGTGATGCGCTGAGTTCGCATACGCCGGGTAGAACACGTTGCTGCCGAACACCAGCACCATGCCCAGCACGGTCGACACGCCCACCGTCCAGACCAGCAGCACCACCCGACGCATCGGCGAGCGCGGCGCGGTAATCGGGCCGGAGGAGATCAGCTGCAGCCAGAGCAGCAGCCCGGCCGCGACGAGGCTCGCGTGCTCGGCCAGCGCTACCGCGCTGTTCACCTTGGCCAGATCAAACAAATACGGCAGCTGCCAGCCCACGAAGATGACATTGAACGCCACGACGACCACGACCGGACGGGACACCCAGAATGGAACGGCGGTCACTCGGTCCGCCGCCGCGTCGCCGCCACCCGGCCGCCAGAACTGCCGGAATGCCAGCCACGGGGCGCCGAGCACCATCAGGCCCGGGCCGATGACGGCGACCAGCAGCGTCTGCAGCGCCCGCACCCAGATGTACACACCGGACCAGTAGCCGACCGGCGAAACCAGCGCGAGCACCACGAGCAGCAGCCCGAGCTGGAACAGCGCGGCCTCCCGGCGCAGCGCGGCCGGCTGGATACCGGCCGTCGGCCCGGTATCGCCGACCCGCACGGCCCGGAGCCGGAGCAGCCCGGCCAGGTGCCACGGAGCCACCAGGGCGTACCCGATCAGCACCGGCCAGCTGGCCGACCAGTGAGCGAACACCGCGTGCCTGCCTCTGCGCTTAGTGGACCAGGTAGAACAAGATCTCCGCGATGATCGCGACCACGGCCAGGTAGTTCCAGGTCAGCGTGAACCCGCTCAGCGAAGCCTGGAACCGCTGCACCGAAAACGCCTCGGCGTAGGTCGGCGGCTGCTCCACGAACGAGATCTGTGGGATTGCCCGGGCGCGCATGATCAGAATCTCCAGCCAGACCATGGCGCAGAACGTGATCGTCAGGTAGACCGGCCAGAAGCCGACGAATACGCTGGCGAACCCGCTGGCGCCCGGCCAGAACGGCAGGTCGAGCAGCTGCCAGATCGAGCACCCGACGGCCGCGAGGCCCAGCAGCAAGGCGACGGCCGCGCCGCGCTGCCAGGCCGACTTGTTGCCGCGCTTGATCATCTGCAGCACCGCGGTCTGGAGCAGCGCGCTGACCACGACCAGGATCGTGATCAGGAGCCCCAGCCAGACCTTCGGGTGGGTGCCCGACGTGTACCACAGGCCGTGGCTGTTCAGCGACTTCAGGTAGAAGAACGCGAACACAAAGGAGCCGAACAGGAAGGACAGCCCGCCCAGCGCCAGCCGCGTCCCAGTCCACGACGCGTTCAGCCCCGCCTCGTGGTAGTAGACCGCCTCTTCCTCCGCCGGGCTTATCGGCGACGACGCGGTTGTCTCGGCCATCCCTATGCCTCCGCTCTTGCCGATTCGCCCGCCATGATCGCAGCCGTCACGACGCCGGCCGGCGGATGCAGGTCGGCCACGGGCTGCGCGTCCTTCACGCCGTAGTCGTACGGGCCGGACAGCACCACGGGGACCTGGTCGAAGTTACCGGGCGGCGGTGGCGAGGCGACCTGCCACTCCAGGCCGC
This sequence comes from Streptosporangiaceae bacterium, assembly GCA_049675875.1. Lineage (GTDB taxonomy): Bacteria > Actinomycetota > Actinomycetes > Streptosporangiales > Streptosporangiaceae > JAJYUU01. The sequence goes on along the minus strand of JBAUAR010000485.1, from coordinate 7,507 downwards.
GGGACTGCCACGGGTTTCCGACCTCTCGCTCACGCGCGATCACGGTGGACCAGACGAAGTTGATCACGAAGAGCAGGATCGAGAAGCCCAGCACGTAGGCCGAAATAGACACCCAGTCGTTCAGGCCAGTCAGGTTGGTCGCGTATTCGAATACCCGCCTCGGCTGGCCCGCCATGCCCACCGCGAACAGCGGCAGGAATGTGGAGTTGAACCCGATGAACATGATCCAGAACTGCCACTTGCCGAGCGTCTCGTTGAGCTTGATCCCGGTCATCTTGGGCAGCCAGTAGTACAGGCCCGCCATGAAAGCGAAGATCAGCCCGCCCATGATGGTGTAGTGGAAATGCGCCATCACGAAGAAGCTGCCGTGCTCGGTCGTGTCGGCGGGCACGTCCGACAGGAATACCCCGGAAATCCCGCCGATCAGGAAGTTGAAGTACATGGCGATGCAGAACAGCATCGGCACCCGGAAGCGGATCTTCGCCTTCCAGAACGTGCCGAGCGCCACCAGGTAGATGAACCCCGTCGGGATCGAGATGAGCTCGGTGGTGACCATGAACAGCGGCCGCATGTCGGGGTTGATGCCACTATCGAACAGGTGGTGCTGCCACACGAAGAAGCTGAGTAGCGTGACGCCGATCATCCCGGCGCCGGCCACCTTGTACGCGAACAGCGGCTTCCGGCAGAACACCGGGATCAGCTCCGACACGATGCCGAAGCCCGGCAGCGCGAGGATGTAGACCTCCGGATGACCGAAGAACCAGAACAGGTTCTGATAGAGGTAGCTGCTGCCGCCGAGCGAGTCCTCGAAGAACGCCGTCTGCGCGGTCCTGTCCATGATCAGCATGTACATGCCGCCCACCAGCACCGGCGCTGCCAGCACGAACAGGAACGAGGTCGACACCATGGACCAGACGAACATCGGCAGCCGACCCCAGCGCATGCCAGGCGCCCGATAGCAGATGACCGTCACGATGATGTTGAAGCCGGCCAGGATGACCGAAATGCCCATCAGCCCGAACGCGACCGCGTAGGAGTCCGCCCCGACCGTGGACTGGATGGACAGCGGCGCATAACCGGTCCAGCCGAACGGGAATCCGCCCAGCATCAGCCCGGACAGCAGGATCAGGAACGCCATCGGGGTCAGCCAGAAGGACAGCGCCTCGACCCGCGGGAAGGCGACCCGCTTGCTGCCGATCATGATCGGCACCAGGTAGTTGCCGAACGGCCCGACGATAACCGAGGTCATCAGCATCATCATCATGGTGCCGTGCTCGCCGACGATCTCGATGTAGACCTGCGAGGTGAACACGTGGTGCACCGGCGACAGCAGCTCGGTCCTGATGGCCATGGCAAACAGCCCGGCGGTGCAGAAGTAGATGATCATGCCGACCAGGTACTGCATGCCGACCACCTTGTGGTCGAGTTCATACCTGAAGTACTTAGCCAGCCCGCCTCGGGTCTCGGTGTCCTGGCCGTTCGCGACGCTGACCGGGCGGCCGGCCATCTGGCGCAGGACGTCGTTGAACACCCCGAGCCCGGCCAGCCAGCCGACGATGGCGAGCGCGTAGCCCAGCACGATCGGCCAGTCCTCCGAGTCGGACAAGGCGACGTTCGGATACTGGTTCGTGGCGCCGGTCGCACCGGTCAGGTAGTCGCCCAGCAGATGGCCGAGCAGGTAGCCGATCACCGCCCCCACGATCGCGGTGTGGATGGCGGGGCGCTGCCACCACGGCCGCCCGCCCCCAGCGCGGGCGGGCAGTCCGCCGCCAGCGCCCTGCGCGCGTTCCGGCTGAGTCTCGATGGCCATCAGGTCACCTCTTCGTCACGGTGTTGGCTGCCAGCACTGTCGTCGCTGCGGTCACGGCTGCACCGGATCCTGTGGCGGGTAGTAGTAGCCGTTGGCGCCGGCGATGCCCGCCTTCACCATGGCCTTGTTGATCTGCGCGACCACCGTCGGGTCATAGCTCGTCGCGTACGGCGGCAGCAGCTTGGTGATGGACGCCAGCTGGACCCTGGTCTTCTGCGCCCATGCCTGGAAGGCAGCCACCGACACGACCTTGCCGGAGTTGAACATGGCGCCGTGCCAGAGCCCGCACAGCTCATCGCATCGCACCTCGAACGTCCCGGTGTGCTCCGCCGTCGTGTACGCGACGTTGTTCACGCCGGGGTTGGCGTCCGCCTTCACCCCGAGCTGGTAGGCCCAGAAGTCATGGATCACGTCGATCGAGGTGACGTTGAACTGCACCGGCTGGCCCACCGGCAGGTAGAGCGCCGTGGTCTCGAACCCGCCGTACTGCGGGTAGCGGTAGGTGAACCGCCACTGCTGGCCGATCACCTGGATCTGCAGCGGCGTGCCGTTCGGCTTCCAGATCGGGCTCGGCCCTTGGCCCGCGCCCGCGCCCGCAAAGCCCGGCCACGCCAGCTCGTAGGTCCCGAACCCGGCCAGGAACAGCACGATGACGGCGGTGACGGTGATCCAGGTAGCCTGGATCCTGGTGTGCCCGTAGATGGGCGGGCCGTCGGTGTCGTCACCCTCGCGGTGCCGGAAGTTGATGAACGAGTACGCCATGAAGATCAGCACGAAGGCCATCACGGGTGCGGCCAGCACGGACATCACCTTGATGTCGAACTGCTGGCTGGCGGCGGTATTGGACATCCTGCCGGGCGGCATGTGCGGCCCGTAGACGAAGTACAGCAGCCAGTCGGCCGCCACGGCGACGGGCAGCCAGATCAGGAAGATCCGCAGGCCGTGGTTCGGCCCGGTCCGCTCCGCGGGCGGCGCGGCCTCGGCGGGTGACGCGGCCATCAGGACACCACCTCCATGTTGCCCGTCATGAAACCGATCGTCTGCATGGGACCACCGAAGCCGTCGATGAAGCCGCCGCCGCACGGGATCCGGCACTGCCAGAAGTAGCTACCCGTCGTGCGCGGCGTGTTGAAGCTGAACGTCATCACCCGGTAGGGGCTGGCCGTCGTGCACGGCGAGGTGCCGCACAGGGTGGCGCTCAGGTCGGGCGAAGCCATCGGGGCGTTCAGCCCGATGCCGGGGATCGAGAACGTGTGCCCGACGTTGCAGGCCGACCACGAGTTGAGCTGGCTGATCGGCTTCCCGTTGACGTCCTCGACACTGCCGATGGTGCCCGTCACCTTGCCCCAGTACGGGTTGCGCAGCGGGGTGCAGCCGTCATAGCCGTAGATGGTCATGTCGACGCGGCTGCCGGCCGGCACTGTGAAGACCGTGGTGTGCACCCACTGATGCGTGCGCGGATCCTGGATGAAGTAGGACACCCAGTCCGGATGCGTGCTGACGGTGTTCTGCGGATCCTCCTGCAGGACTACGTGGACCGTGGCGCCGGTGTCCGCGGTGACGCCGGAGCTGTAGTCCACCGTCGGCGGACCCGCCAGCAAGTAATGCACCACTATGAAGGCCGCGAGCGCTGCCACGGCGAGAAACGCCACGACCAGCGTCACGACTCGGGCCGGCAGGGACACCGGCCATCACCTCGCTTCTTCGCCTTCGGCAGGACTGCCGGGTTCGTGGCATGGCAGACTGTCGCCAAGCCCAGCTAACGCAACCGATCTTGCGATCGCGGCGCCTTCTGCCGCAAGGACGACGCCGCTCAATGACGAAATTGTCATAGTTGGCAGCGGTGGCCGGGGGGCACTGTTGGCCTGCCCGCGGGCCGTATCTGCAGGTAGTCCTCAGGTTTCAATCCGGTACTCGACCTTGACCGTGGCTGCCCTGATGGAGTAGACCCGTGCCGTCTGGATCGAGTGACTGCAATCGATTGGGTCTTAGGGCACCGTGAGCATCAGCCAGGTTGTAGCCGGGCCGGTGTGCAGCCGCATCCTCGTGGTCGACGACGAGCCACAGATCAGGGACATGGTGACTCGTGCGCTGCAGGCGGCGGGCTACGGCATCGACTCCGCCGCGGACGGCGAGGCCGGACTGACGCTTGCCCTGTCGGGCGACTACCAGCTCGTCATACTCGACATCCTGATGCCGGCCGCGGACGGCCGGCACGTTCTCCGCCAGCTGCACCGGCTGCGACCCGATCAGCCGGTGCTGGTGCTGTCCTGCCTGTCGGACGTGACCGCGAAGGTGGACCTGCTGGACTCCGGCGCCAAGGACTATCTGACCAAGCCGTTCTCACTGGATGAGTTGCTGGCCCGGGTCCGGGTGCAGTTGCGCGCCGAGCAGCAGGCCGGTGACCATCCGGCGGCCGACATCGTCCGGTCCGGGCGCCTGGTTCTCGACCTCGGCCGGATGCAGGCCGACGCCGGCCTCGGCCTGGTGCCGCTGACCCGGCTCGAGGTGCTGCTCTTGCGTGAGCTGATGGAGCACACCGGCGAGTCCGTACCGAAGGGCACGCTGCTTTCCTCGGTCTGGGGCCTCGAGTTCGACCCCGGCTCGAACGTCGTGGACGTGTGCGTCCGCCGACTGCGGTCCAAGCTCGGATTCGACCTGATCGAGACGGTGCGCGGTGCAGGGTATCGACTCGCTTCCTGACTCCGCGCTGGCCGAGCGCGTCGCCGTGCTGCGCTCGGTGGCGGGAGCGCGCACGTGGCGGCCGGACTTCTACCAGCTGCGGTCCTGGACCGGCTGGATCGACCTCGCCTGGGTCGTGCTGTGGCTCCTCGGGCTGGGCGGAATCCTCGTCTTTCAGCGCTGGGAAGCCATCCCGTTCCACCTGATCTGGATCACCTTCGCGCTGCTGTACAGCTTCCGCGTCCGGAACTTCGGGCGCACCGTGTGGGTGTTGGCCGCGATGTGCGTCACGACGTTCGGCGCCATCGGCGTCGACGTCCTGCGCGGCTACACCTCATCGGAGGAGCTAACCGAGGTCCCGCTGATGGCCGCCATGTTCTGGGTGATGATGTGGCACGGCCGCAGGCGCCTGGCCGCAGACGCGGAGCTGATCCGGGTGAGTCATGAGAACGAGCGGCTGCTGGCGACTCAGCGCCGGTTCCTGCAGGACGCGTCCCACCAGCTGAAAACCCCGATCACCATCGCGCTCGGCCACTCCGAGCTGCTCGCCCGGCATCTGGCCGATCGTCAGGACAAGCGCGATATCAATGTGATCGTCGGCGAGCTCACCCGGCTCCGGACGCTGAGCCAGCGCCTGCTGCTCATCGCCGCGTCGGCCAGCCCCGACTTCCTGCGCCCGGAGCCCGTCGAGCTTGACCACTTCGTCGCCGATGTGCTGCTGCGGTGGCGGCCTGCCGCCGACCGGTGCTGGCAGCTGGGCGGGCTGGACCCGGTCATGGCGCTCGTCGACGCCGAGCGCCTCGGGCTCGCCATCGACGCGCTGCTGGAGAACGCGGTCCAGCACACCCGGCCACCCGACCTCATCAGGCTCTCGCTGACGGCGCCGACCGACGGATCGAGCCTGGTCAGCATCATCGTGCAGGACACCGGGACCGGCATCGCCGCGGGCGAGCTCGCGCACATCTTCGACCGATTCGCGACCGGGTTGCACCCGGTCGCCGGCCGCCGCGGTACCGGCCTCGGCCTGTCCCTGGTGCGCGCGGTAGCCCAGGGCCACGGCGGAGAGGTCAGGGCCACGAGCGTGCCGGGGCTAGGCAGCAAGTTCGAGCTCGTGCTCCCCCTCGGCCAGGTCCAGCTGCCGACGCTGGCTGCGGGCACGCTCACCGCACCGGTGCCGCCAGCGGGCACGCTCTGGCCGGTAACCCCGTCAGCCGGAGCGGCACAACCCGCCCCGCCCGCCGCGGTCACCGCTGCAGGCGGCAAGCACGACGAGTACCCTAGCGGCCGATGATCACGCAGCAGCACGGCGACGCACCGCAGGCCGGTCCCGGCAGGCCGGGCCTCGCCAGGGTAGCCAGGCTGATCCGGCTGCGCGGGCTGAGCCGCCGGGCACGGATCGGCCTCGGCGCCGCCGTCGCAGCGATCGCGGTCGGGGTCGGGCTGGTGCTGGCGTCAGCATCCGGCCCCGCGCGGCCCGCCGGGCCACCACGACTGGCCAAGAGCTTCGCCCTGCCCGCCGTTGGCCAGCCGGGCGGCACCGTCTCGCTGGCCAGCTACCAGGGCCGGCCGGTGATCGTCAACTTCTTCGCCTCCTGGTGCGCGCCCTGCCAGCGCGAGACGCCGCTGCTCGCCCGGTACTACGCGAGCCAGCACGGGCGCGTCGTGGTGATCGGCATCGACTCCAACGACGAACTCGCCGCCGCGCTGCGCTTCCTGCACAAGGCGGGCGTCCGCTACCCGGTCGGGTCCGATCCGTTCCCGGCTCCCATCACGACGTCCTACGGCGTGTACGCCCTGCCGCAGACGTTCTTCCTCAATGACCAGCACCGGATCGTCGCCCACGTGCTGGGAGCAGTGACGGCGCGGGTGCTCGCGAGGGACGTCGGGCTGATGAACCAGCCGACCAAGCAGGATCGAGGCTGAACGGTGGCACGGTGTCTTCGGTAACCCAGCAACCGCCGCGCAATCGCGCGCTGCCCAGCGGCTGGCCGGTACGCCGGACACCCCGCTGGGTCCTGCTCGTCGGCGTGCTGCTCGTGGTTGTCGCGATCGCGGTCGCGCTGGTGCACAAACCGTCGCAGGCCGAGCGGGCGACAGACATGCGCGGCTTCCTGCAGGACGTGACGACCGACATCGAGTCGTGCGCGGGTGGCGTCGGGGAATCGCTGGCGGCGCTGCGGCTGGTGGAGTCAGGTCAGGCCAGCACCAGCGCCGACGTCAGTGACGGGATCAGCGTCGCCCAGCAGGGCGCGGCCAATTGCGAGCCCGCTACCAACGAGCAGCTGGATGACCTGGAGAACTACCAGGTGTCCCAGTCGCTGGACGGCTTCGGGCTGACGGCGGCGGTTACCGGGCTGGTGACCTGGGCCGCGCCAGACGCGGAGGCCGTACAGACGGACGTGGCCGCCGTGCTGTCGGCTCCGACCCAGCAGACAAAAAGCCTGGCGGGGGCGCGGCTCAGTCGCGACCTCGGCACGCTGAACGCGCAGCGCGCCAGGCTCGACGCGCCTATCACCAAGGCGATCAAGTCACTAGCCATGCACGCGGCCCCGCCCAAGCTGCCCGGCTGACCTGAGGCGGTCCAGATGCCAGGCATGCAGTCGGGGCTGTCCGACACCAATCCGGTCATCGTCGCGGCGTTCAAAGCGGCACTGCTTCATCAGGGCCTGATCATCGCGGCGATCCTGGCGGTGCTGGGCCTGGCGTGGGTAGCAGCTCGCGAGTTTGGACCCGCGGGCGGCGCCCGGTGGACCCGCATGAGCCTGCGCGGGTCTGCGCCCGATCCTGCCCCCGGGGGACCCGGGGGGTCGTCCCGCTGCGAAAGCACCGCCCGGCGCGTGCTGCGCGTCGGGTTCGGCGTCCTGTGGGTCTTCGACGGGCTGCTGCAAGCGCAGCCCGCCATGGCGGCGGGACTGCCGTCGCAGGTGATCGAGCCCGGCGCCACCGCCTCGCCAGCCTGGGTGCAGCACGTAGTCAACTGGGGAGCCACCGCGTGGTCGTTCCACCCGGTGCAGG
>JBAUAR010000484.1:0-10639 GCA_049675875.1 Streptosporangiaceae bacterium | reverse complement strand
GGCCGGCCGTCGGTCACCGGCGTGCAGTCAGGCCTGCGTCACGATGCAGCCGTGCACGCTGGTGGAGATCCGGGCCGCCGACCTGGTCGCGCGCGGGCCGCGGGATGCCTGGCTGCGGGTCTGGGCGGAGGTATACGTGCTCGCCCACCTGGTCAACCGGCCCCGGCCGCGGGTGCCGGCCGCGCTGCGCCGCCGCTCCGCGGAACTGCCGGAGCGACTGCGCGACTGCGCCCTCGCCACCGCAGTAGAAACGGCCGTAGACCGCCGCGGCCACGTGCTGCGGGAGAGCCACGACCCGGCCGCGCTGTCCGCTGCGTGCGCGGCGTCGGCCGTTGGCATGCTGGACGGCGGCAAGGGCGCCGGGACCATGCCGGGCACCGGCTGGGTGATTCCGCAGCTGCAGTGGCTGCATGAGCTTGAGCGGGTATGTCCGCTGGACGGTCCGGCGCCCGACCCGTTCGGACTCGCGCCGCCGCTTGACTATGCGCTGCCCGGCCTGCCGGGCGAGACCGGCGTGAAGATCGGCCAGCGGGTCAGCGGCCTGCGCCGTCATCCGCTGTCGATGGAGGTCACGGCGAATCGCCTGATCGCCTGGACGGCACTGCTCGGCGAGGACGACCATGCCGCGTTCATCGAGGACCTGACGGCGGTCGCGATCGGGGTCAGTCACCGGGGCCAGCTGCGGCAGGCTGCCGGGGAGATGGGCGTGACGGGCTGGCTCGAGGCGGTGCTGTCCTGGCCCCGCCGGTTCATCGTCGGCTCTGACGATCAGGCCGCCTCGTCGGCCAGAGAGCCGGATTGGATCGCGGGGTAGCATCGGCCGACATGAGAAAGCTTCCGCTGCGTGCCCGCGTTGCGACGTCGCTGAGCAGCGCGGCGGGGCGAGTATCCCGGCTAGCCGGCCGCGGCGACGGCTCGGTGATCGGGGGAGTGCTCGGCCTGCGGGTCGAACCGGAGCTACTGCGGTTGCTCGCGACGGGCCGGCAGGTGGTCCTGGTCACCGGCACGAACGGCAAAACGACAACGACCCGGCTCATCACGGCAGCGCTAGGCGCGCTCGGCCAGGATGTCGCCACGAACGCATTCGGGGCGAACATGGAGGCCGGCCTCGCTTCCGCCCTGGGCCGCTCGCCCGATGCTCCGTATGCGGTGCTGGAGACCGACGAGCGCTACCTGCCCGCGGTCATCGAGGCGACCCAGCCGAGTGCCGTCGTGCTGCTCAACCTCAGCCGGGACCAGATGGACCGGGCGGCCGAGATCTGGCTGACCGCCCGCCGCTGGCGGCGGGCGCTGGCAGCGGCTCCCGGCTGCATGGTCGTTGCCAACGCCGACGATCCGCTGATCGCGTGGGCGGCGTCGGCCGCCCCGCGCGTCTGCTGGGTCGCGGGCGGGCAGCGCTGGCACGAGGACTCGTGGTGCTGCCCTGAATGCGGCTCCCACCTGCGCAGGGATGAGCTTGGCTGGCGCTGCGGCGAGTGCGGCTTCGCCCGGCCGTCGGGCCGCTGGGTGCTGAGCGGGGACACGGTCGTGGACGAGAACGGCCAGGTTCGGGAGCTGGCCCTGACGTTGCCCGGCCGCGCGAATGCTTCCAACGCGGTGATGGCCCTGGCGGTCGGCTCCCACTTCGGGGTCAGCGTGGACCTGGCCCTGCCCCGGCTGCGGGAGGTCAAGTCCGTCGCCGGCCGATACACCCAGGTCCAGCGGCAGGGCCGGCAGGTGCGGCTGCTGCTGGCCAAGAACCCCGCAGGCTGGCTGGAGGCTTTCGACGTGCTGGCGCCGAAGCCGGTTCCGGTGCTACTCGCGGTGAACGCGCAGGGGCCAGACGGACGGGACACCTCCTGGCTGTGGGATGTCGACTACCGGGTCCTGATCGGCCGGCGCGTTCTTGTCAGCGGCGAGCGCGGCACCGACCTGGCGGTCCGCCTGGAGGCGGACCAGGTGCCCTTTGAGGTCGTGACCGGGTTCGACGACGCGGTGAGCCGGATCACCGGCGCCGAGCTCGACGTGCTCGCCAACTACACCGCCTTCCAGCAGATCCGGACGCTGCTCGGGCGGGCACAGTGAGCGGGAAAGGGGCCGGATGACCGAGCGCGGGGGACGACACGCTGCCGCGAGGGACCAGGCCGAAACGCTGATACTGCCAGCTCAGGCCTGGTCGCTCGAGGACGGCGGCGGTCCGCTGGAGCCAGCGGACCGGCCCGCCGCAGGACGGCACGCCGGCCCATCGGCCAACGGTCACGGTCCGGTCGGGGCGGCGGTTCAGGGTCCGGCTGCCCCGGACACTGAGCCGGGCGCGCGCGCCGAGGCGGAGCCCGCTCCGAAGCGGCGGCCCGGGTCGCCGGGCGGCGCCAGCAAGCTGCGCCTGGTCTGGGTGTATCCGGACCTGCTCAGCACCTACGGCGACCGGGGTAATCTGCTCGTTCTCGGTAGGCGGGCCAGGCTGCGCGGCATCGAGGTCGAGGCAAGCGAGGTCAACTCCGATCAGCGTGTGCCCGGCCAGGGCGATATCTATCTGCTGGGCGGCGGCGAGGACCTGCCGCAGATCCTGGCCGCACGCCGGCTGGCCGACGACGGCGGCCTTGCGGCGGCCGCGAGGAGCGGCAGCGTCGTGTTCGCGGTGTGCGCCGGATATCAGCTGATGGGCCATCAGTTCGGCGGGGTGGAGGGCGAGCCGGTCGGCGGCCTTGACCTGCTAGACATCACGAGCGGTCGTGGCGAGCAGCGCGGGGTTGGCGAGCTCGTGGCCGACGCCGACCCGGCTCTCGGGGTGCCGAGGCTGTCCGGATTCGAGAACCATCAGGGTGTCACGACCATCGGACCGGACGCGCACCCGCTCGCCGTGGTGACGCACGGCGTAGGCAATGGTGACGGCACTGAGGGCGCCTATGCAGGCAAGGTGCTCGGCACCTACCTGCACGGGCCGGCCCTCGCTCGCAATCCCGGCCTCGCTGATCTGTTGCTGAGCTGGGCAGCCGGCCCGCTGCCCTCGATCGATCCAGCGGAGGAGGAGTGGGCCGCGCGGCTACGAGCCGAGCGACTCGGCGCGGTGCCTCAGTAGACCAGCGCCTGTGCTCCCTCGGCCAGCACCTCGGCGACGAAGGTGGTGGCACCCGAGATTCGAATGCCGTCGACGACGTCGGCCTCGGTGATCTCGCGGCGGGCCGCGCACTGGGTGCACAGGGTGACCGTGCCCATCTTCAGCACCGTAGCGAACAGCTCGGGCAGCGCAGTGGCATGCGGCAACTGCAGGTCCGGGCAGCCGTCGGGCAGGGCGAACCAGGATGCCTCGCCGGTCAGCCAGAGTGACACCGGCACTCCGCTGGCGGCCGCGGCGGCAGCCACGGTGAGCGCCTGGTTGCAGCGCTCCGGCTCGCCCTTGCCCGTGGTGAGCTTGAGAACCAGGGAACGTGTGGCCATGTCTTGCACCCTAACCCTCGGGCGGTCGGCGTGGCGCGGGCCAGTCGCCCGGCCGGAACCCTACACTCCGCAGCCATGGAATCCCTGCTGAGCGGCACCATGCTGGTTCTCGCCCTCGCAGTGGCCGCGGCGGCGGGGATCGCGCTACTCATCGGCTTGTTCCGGGTGAGCGGGCGCGGCGCGGCCGGAGCCGACTCGAGCCATGGACCGGACGCCGCGGTCGGGCCGCCGGGGCGGGTCAGCTGAGGCGGTCGGCCGGGCGTCGGCGATGCTTAGCTGCATGGCAGCGGCTCGTCCGGAGGGAGCGTCCCATGGAAGCAGGCAAGCCAGCGGCGGCCCGGCCCGGTGGACTGCCCGAAGTCTCCGCGGTTCACCCGAGCCTGCGCCCGGTGCAGTTCCTGATCGGCCGGTGGGAAGGCGCCGGCGTGGTGGGATACCCGACGATCGAGAGCGCGAACTTCGGCCAGGAGATCACCTTCGGTCATAACGGCAAGCCGTTCCTGATCTACTCGAGCCGCACCTGGCTGATCGAGGCCGACGGCGCAATCGGCCGGCCGCTAGCGATGGAGACGGGCTACTGGCGGCCGCAGCAGGACGGCGCGCTCGAGGTCGTGCTGGCTCACCCCACGGGGATCACGGAGATCTACGTTGGCGAGGTGGCCGGTACCAAGATCGAGCTGGCCACGGACGCGGTGGTCCGTACCGCGACAGCCAAGGAAGTAACCGCGGGACGGCGGCTCTACGGGCTGATTGGTGCTGACCTAGGGTGGGCCTATGACATGGCCGCCGTGGGCCAGCCGCTGCAGTCGCACGTGTCAGCCCAGCTCAAGCGCGTCGCCTGAGCGAGGCCCGGGGCCGCCTAGCTAGTCACCAGATGTTCACTTTCTGGTCTGACTCTCGCTACCTCAGGTTCGGCAGTAGATCCCGTCGGCTCGGCCACACTGTAGCCCGGACGTGCGGTCTGCACGCGGATCGCCCCTCCTGGCTGCTCATTCCGGGAGCAGCAGAAGCAGAGTCAAAGGAGATAGTCAACATGCAACCTCGGGGCAGGAAGCACGTCACGATGGGGGTGGCGGGCGTCGCAGCGATTGCCGCGGCCGTAGCCCTCTCCGCATGCTCCTCGTCGCCTAAACCGGCTGGTGGCGGATCATCGCCCAGCGCGGCCGCGCTCAGCGGCACGCTGAACGGCGCGGGATCGACGTTCCAGACCACTTTCGAGCAGGCGGCAATCTCGCAGTTCAAGTCGGTCCAGGCCGGCATAACCGTGAACTATGACGGAGTCGGCTCCGGCACCGGCCGCACCGACCTGTATTCAGCGACGGTCAACTTCGCGGGTTCGGACTCGCCGATCCCGGCCACCGAGACGGCCAACTTGAAGGGGAGGGCTGTGCTGTACTTCCCGGTCGTCATCGGCCCGATCACAATGTCGTACAACCTGACGGGCATCAGCAATCTCAAACTGAGCCCGACCGTGATCGCGAACATCTTCCAGGGCAACATCACCTCGTGGAATGACCCGGCGATCGCGGCGATCAACCCGGGCGTCACGCTGCCGAGCACCCCGATCACGCTTGCCGTCCGCTCTGACTCGTCCGGAACGACGCAGAACTTCTCGCTGTTCCTGCAGACGGCGGTGCCGAGCGTGTGGAAGCTGGGCAGCGCCTCGACCATCAGCTGGCCTACCTCAGCCCGGGCCGCTATGGGTAACTCCGGCGTGGCCCAGGTCGTGAAGTCCACGCCCGGTGCGATCGGCTACGTCGACCTTGCTACCGCCCATGCCTCGGGGCTGACGTCCGCCTCGGTCGAGAACTCGTCCGGCACGTTCATCGCGCCCACAACGGCCGCGGCGTCTGCCTCCGCGTCCACCGCCACCGTTGCCTCGGACCTGACGTTCCACGCCGTCTGGGGCACGAACGCTGCCGCCTATCCGATCACCTACCAGTCCTGGGTAATCGTCTACGCCAAGCAGCCGAACGCCACGGACGCCAAGCTGCTCCAGGCCTACATCGGTTTCCTGATCGGCGACGGCCAGAGCCTGCTGCCCAGCCTGGACTACGCGAAGCTGCCGGCGAGCATCGACCAGCAGGCAAAGGCGCAGCTGAGCAAGATCACCGGTTGACGTGGGTAGCGTGACAAATGGGTTTCAGGTGAGCACGTCGTCATGACGAGCCGCTCTGCGACGGCGGACCCGGCCAGCCCGGCCGGGTCCGCCCGCGCCCTCACCAAGCGGCGGCCGATCGGCGACCGCGTCTTTCATGGCATCGCACTCACGGCCGGCCTGCTCGTGCTGGCGATCCTGCTCCTGATCGCCATCACGACTACGCAGCAGTCCACGTCGTGGTTCAGCCACGAAGGCATCTCAGGGATCTTCTCTGTTACATGGGACCAGCAGAAAAACCAGTTCGGGGCGCTGACCTTCATCTACGGCACAGCTATCACGGCGCTGATCGCGGTCATCCTGTCGGTCCCGGTGAGCGTGAGTATCGCCCTGCTGCTGACGGAGGTCGTGCCGCACCGGTGGGCGCGCCCGATCGTCTACGTGGTCGACCTGCTCGCGGTGGTCCCGTCTGTGGTCTGGGGTCTGTGGGGAATCCTGGTGTTCGCGCCGTGGGTCCAGCCGCACGTTTACGCTCCGATCGCCTCCGGGCTGACAGGCGTCCCGGTGCTGGGCAACCTGTTCGGACCATCGTCGACCGGAGCGGTGTACGGGGCCTCGCTCTTCACCGCTGGCCTGATCCTGGCCTTCATGATCACGCCGATCATCACGTCGCTGTCACGGGAGGTCATCGCGACGGTGCCGGTCATCGACCGGGAAGGCGCCTACGCGCTCGGCGCGACTCGCCTGGAGATGATCCGCGGGGTGGTCTGGCCGCACAGCCAGGGCGGGGTCATCGGCGCGGTGCTGCTCGGACTCGGCCGGGCGATGGGTGAGACAATCGCGGCCGCTCTGGTCATCGGCTCCTCGACGCAGATCACGTCGCACCTGTTCACGCCCGGCTATAGCATGCCCGCGGTCATCGCCAACCAGTTCGGTGAGGCCTTCGGCGTGTTCCGGTCCGCGCTGCTCGGGATCGGCGTGCTCTTGTTCGTGCTCACGATCATCGTCAACGTCCTGGCGCGCGGGGTCGTGGCGCGCTCCATGGCGCGACAGCGAGGTGCCTCATGACTGTCGCCCCTCAGCAGGACAAGGTCGACCTGGGTGAGCCGCGGTCCTGGCGGCGCGCCAAGAACCAGATCGCCACGGTGTTCATGGTGATCGCGTTCGTGATCGTGATCATCCCGCTCGGATTCGTCCTGTACACGGTGATCTCCAAGGGCGCGCCCATAATCAGCGCGCAATTCCTCACCAGTTCGATCCCGTTCAACGTCGCACCCGCCAGCCTGGGCGGCATGGGGCCGGCGGTGCTGGGGACGATCCTGATCACCGCCCTGGCCACGGTGCTGGCGGTGCCGATTGGCATCCTCGCCGCGATCTACATCAACGAATACGGCGGCAACAGCTTCCTGACGCGGCTGATTAGATTCATGGCCGACGTGATGACCGGTGTCCCGTCGATCATCATGGGCCTGTTCATCTTCGCGATCTGGGTGGTTCATTTCGGATATTCAGGTCTGGCCGGTGCCTTTGCCCTCGGCTGTCTGATGCTGCCGATCGTCATCCGGTCCAGCGAGGTGATGCTCAAACTGGTCCCTGACTCGCTGCGCGAGGGCAGCTACGCCCTCGGGGCCACCAAGGCCAGGGTGACTATGACCGTGGTGCTGCCGGCGGCGGTCGGCGGCATCGTGAGCGGGGCGTTGCTGGCGGTGGCCAGAGCCGCTGGCGAGACAGCGCCGGTGCTGTTCACCATCCTGACCGTGACGGCGGCGAACCCCAACGTGTTCAGTGGTGCCAACACCACGCTGGCGTCGCAGATTTTTGCGAATGCCTCACAGCCGTACACTGGAGCTCAGGCTCGCGGCTGGGGCGCGGCATTGACGCTTATCGCTATTGCCTTCATCCTGATGATCGCCGCTCGCCTGGTCACCGGCCGGGCCTCCCGATTCTCGCGCTAGGAACCTCATGGACCAGCCTGAACAGGAGCTCATCACCAGGCTCTCGTTGCCCGAACTGGCCAAGCGCAAAGACGCGTCGCCACGGCCGGAGTCGCCCGGCAGCTCAATCTTCGATGCAAAGAATGTCTCTATTTACTATGGTTCGTTTAGAGCCGTCACTGATGTCTCCCTGGCGGTGTACGAGAACGAGATAACGGCGTTCATCGGGCCGTCCGGGTGCGGCAAGACGACGGTGCTGCGGACCCTGAACCGGATGAACGACCTGATCCCGACGGCTCGCGTCGAGGGTGAGGTGCATTATCGCGGGCAATCGCTGTATGCCTCGGAGGTATCAGCGACCGCGGTTCGCCGGCGGATCGGCATGGTCTTCCAGAAGCCCAACCCATTTCCTAAGTCGATCTACGAGAACGTCGCGTACGGGGCGCGAATCAACGGTGAGCGCAAGAAGAGCGCCCTCGACGAGATCGTCGAGCGTTCGCTACGCCAGGCGGCGCTCTGGGATGAGGTCAAGGACCGGATGAACAAGTCCGGCCTGAGCCTGTCCGGCGGCCAGGCGCAGCGACTGTGCATCGCGCGCACGCTGGCTGTCGAGCCGGACGTGGTCCTGATGGACGAGCCGTGCTCGGCGCTCGACCCGATCGCGACGGGGCGGATCGAGGACCTGATGCAGCAGATCAAGTCCGAGTACACGATCGTGATCGTCACGCACAACATGCAGCAAGCCGCGCGTGTCAGTGACCGTACCGCGTTCTACTCGGTGCTGCGGGACGATAAAAGCGATATTCGGACCGGCGTGCTGGTGGAGTATGACTGGACCGAGACGATCTTCCAGAACCCGCGAGACGAGCGGACTCAGGCTTATGTCACCGGCCGGATGGGCTGAACCTGCCAGGCTGACCACACGCCCACGCAGGGAGTGACGCGGGAAGACTAGTCGGCGGCGGGTCCGGCGAGGTAGGCCACCCGCCGGGCGATGTTAACGGCGTGCGCGCCAAGGCGCTCGTAGTCCCGGGCGACCAGTGCCATCTCCATCGTGACCGGCAGCGCCATTCCTCCGGCCGCAAGCTCGGCCATCAGGCTGGCGTGTAGTTCGTCCATCTCTTCGTCCCGCTCGGCGAGCGCGGATGCCGCCGATCGGTCCCGCTGGTACCAGGAATCCGCTGCCGCTCGCCACATCTCGGCAACCAGGCCTCCCATTCGCTCGACCAGACCCCGGCTGCGGGACGACAGATCCTCGCCGAGGATGTGGTTGGCGAGCGAGGCGATGTGCATGACGAGGTCGTGAGACCGCTCGATCTCTGGCGCGATCCGCAGCACAGAGAGCAGGAAGCGCAGATCGGAGGCGACCGGGGCCTGCAGCAAAATCTCCCGGTTGACCAGCTGCTCGACTTCCGGGTACAGCGCGTCGATCAGGCTCTCCCGCTCGGCCAGCAGCTGGAGCACGTCGTTATTGCCGCTCAGCAGCGCCTGGGTCGCCTTGGGCAGATCCTCGGCGAGTAACGCGAACAACTCGATGACCTTGCTCTCGATGGCCTCAAGCTCGCGCTCAAACTCCTGCCGCTGTCCGGTCATGATTCGAGGGTAACTGGTGCCGTTCGCGGGCAGCTGCGGCAACGTAAAGCCCCCGGACCGCTCCCGTGCCAACCCAGCCTGGCGCTCGCGCGTCAGGAACTGGCCCGTCACGGGGACCGGCTGGACAAGGCCGGTCAGTCCGGGGGGTCGGTGTCTGTCGTGAATTCGCCAACCACCGCCCAGCCCAGGCAAGCAGGCTGATCCTGATCTCGCTCTGCCACGCATGGGTGTGGGGCGCGCGATCAGCCAGTTCTGAAGCAGGCCAAGGAGCGGCTGGTGATGCGCCTACCGCGGCAAGCCGCGAGTCGACGCTTCACGCAGGCGGCGGCTAACTGACAGCCACCTCGCAAGTCCGACATCTATGCATACGTTGGACCACCTCCTCTCCTGCGTAATCCAAAAGCTACGTCACGCGGGCACCGCCCGGCAAGCGTGTTAACGGACGGCCCATGAGCCGCCGGCCGGACCAGCGCGCCGGCCGCCGCTCCGTCACTAGACTCGGGGGCATGGCGCAGACGTGGGATGCAACCATCCGGGCGGGTGGCTATCGCGTCACCCCGCAGCGCCAGCTCGTGCTGGAGGCTGTCGCCCGGCTCGAGCACGCCACCCCGGAGGAGATCCACGCCGAGGTCCGCCAGACCGCGCACGGCATCAACGTCTCGACGATCTACCGGACCCTGGAGCTGCTCGAGCAGCTCGGCCTGGTCAAGCACAGCCACATCCACCACGGCGCGCCAAGCTACCACCTGGCTGAGCACGCTCAGCACGTGCACCTGGTCTGCCGGCAGTGCGAGCAGATCACCGAGGTCGACCAGTCGGCCGTCACCCCCCTCGTCCTCGCGCTCGAGGAACGCGAGGGGTTTGCGACCGACGTGGGCCACCTGACCGTGTTCGGGCTCTGCGCCTCCTGCCGGGCCGGATGACAATCAGGAAAGGGGACGGGAACGTGGCCGAATCCGGACACCGTCGTCCGTCAGGCCGATGAGCAGCCCGCTGCTCGCTGTGCCGGGCGCTGTCCCGGCCGACGGACCAGACGCCGGCGTTGCCGCGCACTACGGCGATCCCTACGCCGAACAGCGCGCCCTGGCCCGTGCCTACGGGGTGGTCGACCGGTCCCACCGCGACGTGCTGCGCATCACCGGTCCCGACCGGCTGAGCTGGCTGCACAGCCTGACGACGCAGCACCTGGAGCGGCTGGGTACCGGTGAGACGGCCGAGGCGCTCGTGCTGAGCCCGCAGGGCCACGTCGAGCATCAGCTCACGCTGACCGACGACGGCACCGCGGTGTGGGCCCACGTCGAGCCGGGTGAGGCCGGCTCGCTGCTCGAGTTCCTTACGTCGATGCGGTTCATGCTGCGGGTCGAGCCGCAGAACGTCACTGCCGAGTACGCAGTGCTCACCCTGATCGGGCCGCAGGTGCCGGCCGGCGAGCTGGTGCCAGGAGCGATCCGCCTCGACGGTACCGACCCGGGGGGAGGGCCCGCCGAATCCCCCCGCACAGGTACCGGTCCGGGGGGAGAGCCCCCCGAATCCCCGCGGATGTCAAGCGCGGACCTGATCGTGCCGCGGGCGGACCTGGCCGACGCCGTCACCGGGC
>JBAUAR010000483.1:0-1756 GCA_049675875.1 Streptosporangiaceae bacterium | reverse complement strand
GGCCGGCCCCGGTCACCCGTACGTGCCGCACCACCAGCACGGTCGGCCCGAGGACCGCCCAGCCGGCGACCGCCAGGATGACCACCGCCAGACCCGCCGCGAACAGCCGCCGGGCCGGCTCGCGTCGTCGCTGGGTGGAGATGCCAGCGGGATCGGCCGGGTCGGCCCCGTTCCCATCCGGGACGCTCGTCATCGCAGCCGGTTGCTCCCGTGCCGTCCTCACGTGCCGCCGGCCCGCTCGCGCAGGGCCGCGACGATCTGCGGCCCGAGGGTGGTGACGTCACCGGCGCCCATCGTGAGCACCAGGTCACCGGGCTTGGCCAGGCCGGCGACGGCAGCAGGCACGGTGGCCATGTCTGGCAGGAACATCGCGCCGCCGCCCGGTACCGCGTCGGCGACCAGCCGGCCGGTGACGCCGGGCTCGGGATCCTCGCGTGCGGCGTAGACGTCGAGCACGAGCACCTCGTCCGCCAGGCCGAGCGCCGCGCCGAACTCGGCCGCGAAGATCCTGGTCCGGCTGAACAGGTGCGGCTGGAAGATGGCGATCACCCGGCCCGGTTCCCCGCCCGCGATGTCGCGGGCGGCGGCGAGATCGGCGGCCAGTTCCGTCGGGTGATGAGCGTAGCTGTCGATGACCTGCACGCCGTCGGCCTCGCCCTTCCGCTCCATCCGCCGTCGTGCGCCGCGGTAGGCGGCCAGGCCCGCGACCACGTCCGCGACAGCCACGCCAAGCTCCGCGGTCATGGCGAACGCAGCCGCCGCGTTCCGCGCGTTGTGCAAGCCCGGCACCGCGATCTCGAGCCGGACCGGGCCCGCCCCGGCCAGCACGGTGCCCGGTCCGCCGGTGATGGTCAGGGCGGTATGCATGCCGCGCGCCTCGACCCCGGTGAGCCGGTAGTCGGCGCCGGCTGCCGTCCCGTAGGTCAGCGCGGAGACACCCGGTGGCACCGTGGCTGTCAGCGCCCGCGCGCCCGGATCGTCGGCGCTGGCCAGCAGGAATCCGCCGACCGTGAGGCGGCCGGCGAAGGCCGCGAAGGCCGCCTCGATCGCCGCCAGCGTGCCGTAGTTGTCGAGGTGATCGGCCTCCACTGAGGTGACCACGGCCGCATGCGGCGTGAACATGAGGAATGAGCCGTCGCTCTCGTCCGCTTCCACCACGAACGCCCGGCCGGCGCCCTGCGCCGCGCCGAGGCCAGTCTCGGCCAGGATCCCGCCGATGACATAGGAAGGGTCCGCGCCGGCGTGCAGCAGCACGGTCGTGATCATCGAGGTGGTCGTGGTCTTGCCGTGCGTGCCGGCGATCGCGATGCCCTCATAGCCGAGCATGACACTAGCGAGCGCGGCGGCCCTGTGGATGACCCGAACGCCGCGCTGCCGCGCGGCCACCAGCTCCGGGTTATCGGGCCTGATGGCAGTCGAGACAACCAGCGTGTCGGCGGCGCCGAGGTTGTCGGCTGCGTGCCCGACAGCTACCCGCGCCCCGGCGGCGGCCAGCTCGTCTAGCAGTCCAGACGGCGCCGAGTCACTGCCGGACACGGTAATTCCGCGAGACATCATGATACGGGCTATACCGGACATCCCCGCGCCGCCGATCCCGACGAAGTGGACGGCGCCGAGCTGGTCGGCCGGCTCCGGCTCGACGGGCGTAACCAGGCCCATGCTGTTACCTCCCCGCCCGCCCGGTCCGTCCGGCAGGTCTGGCCTGGCCCGCGGCCCGCCGGGCGCCGACGGCGCGCGCAGCTGGCCGGTGCGGCAG
>JBAUAR010000482.1:0-4865 GCA_049675875.1 Streptosporangiaceae bacterium | reverse complement strand
GCACTGGTGACAGCCGGGCGCTGGAACGCGGCAGCGCCCGGGCGGCGGCCCGATGAATGAGGCCAGCGGCCCCGTGCCCGCCCTTGCACGCGCTGCAGCGCAGCTGAGCGTCCCCGCCCGTGACGTCCACCAGGCCGTCCTCGCCGCGTTCACCGCGGCCGGCCAGCCACCGCCTGCGGCCGAGCTGGACCGCCTTGCCCGCCGGCACGGCAGCGACCCGGACCGGATTCGTGCCGAGCTCACCGGTGCCGACCTGCTCGCCTTCACCGCCCACGGCGAGGTGCGCGCGGCCTACCCGTTCTCCCCCGCGCCGACCGCGATCCGGGTCAGCTGGGAAAGCGGCCCGGAGGTGTACTCGATGTGCGCCATCGACGCGCTCGGCATGTCGGCCATGCTCGGCCGGCCGGTCATCATCACCGCGGCCGAGCCCGGCACCGGCCGGCGCATCACCGTCGCGGTCGACGGCGACCAGGCCCGGTGGGCACCCGCGACGGCGGTGGTGTTCGCCGGCGAGACCGGCGAGGCGGGCTGCCCGTCCGCGGACCGCTGCTGCGGGCACATCAACTTCTTCACCACCGGCCGGGCGGCACGCGCCTGGGCCCGCGGTCATCCTGAGATCACTGGCACGATCCTGAGCCGGCCCGGAGCGCTCCGCGTGGGCATCGACCAGTTCGGCAGCCTGCTGCAGCCCGCTGACGGCGGCGCGTCCGGCCACGGCGAGTAACCAGCAGGCGAGGAGCCGCCTGCGCTCAGCGAGCCTCTGCCGGTCGAACCGGGGGTCAGCCCGCGGTTGCTGCGGGAGGATCTGCGGCGCAGCCGGTCCGGGAAGCCAGCGGCGCCGGCGCCGGGTCCCCGGCGGGGTCAGCCCTGACCGTCGATGCTCACCCGGGTACTTCCGGCCGGGCGCGGACTGCTGCTGCGCGCCAGCGGTCCGCCCGGTCTGCACCTGCCCGCTGCGGCGTGCGCTGCCCGGGCTGGCATCCCTGGCCCGGAGCGGCTCGCTTCCCGCCTAGTCTGGCAGGCCGCCCTGCGCCAGCGCCTGGCGCAGCGCAGAGACTGCTGGCGCGCCCTCGAGCCTGCCCTCGTCGGACGGGTAGAGGCGGCATGCCAGCGCGGGCCCGGCGGCGGGTGCGGGGAACGGGTCGATTCCGTCGATGAGCAGGGTCGGTGATCCGTGCATCCCCAGCCGGGCCGCGTCTTCGCCGCTGCCGACCACGTGGCGGCTGATATGAACGCCGGGCCGTCCGGCGACCAGCCCGGCCAGCCGCTGCTCCAACACCGGGGCGTTCGGGCACCCTGAGATCGCCAGCACGGTCAGTTCCATCCGCCACGCTCCGATCACGTCCGGCGACGACTCCCGCGGCGCCGAGGCTACGGCCTGTCCCGCGACGACGCGACCACCGCCCTGCCGGGTCGCCCCTCTGCCCCCGGGAACGGCAGCGGGACCCGGCCCTGTGACCAGGTTATGGGGGTGCGACCTGCCGCATGAGCAGCGAGCCGGGAGACTCCCGCACGGTGCGGGCGAACAGCCACAGCCGCACCCGGCCGGGGTCCAGGCCGGCCAGGCCGGCCATCCGGTCCGCCATGGCGGCCGCGCCGGTATCTCCAGTCCTCTCGGGTGACTGCGAACTGGACTTCGGTCCTCGCGGACATCTGCTTCGTAACTGGAGATCAGCAGACACAGTTCTATATCGGTCCATCGCAATAAGTGCTGGCCGAGACGACATCCACGATGGGTCACGTCCACGGGCGTGGTGTTAGAGACGGCACCGTGTGATCTTCGGTGTGGACTTTAGGCGGTGATCGCGGTCAGCGTCACCTCCTCCTGCGAACTTTGCTCCGCGCCGCCGGCACGGCTGCGGGCCAGGATGTCCAGGCCGATGTAGCGGCGCATCTCGGTCCACTCGTCGTGCTGCTCGGCGAGCACGGCGCCGACGAGCCGGATGAGCGCGGTGCGCTCGGGGAAGATGCCGACGACATCGGTCCGCCTTCGTATTTCCCGGTTGAGGCGTTCCTGCGGGTTGCTGGGCCAGATCTGCCGCCAGATCGCCTTGGGGAAGGCGGTGAATGCCAGGATGTCCGCGCGGGCGGCGTCCAGGTGCCCGGATACCTGCGGGAGCTTGCCGGCCAGCGCGTCCAGCACCCGGTCGAACTGGGCATGCACGGACGCGGCGTCGGGCTGGTCGTAGACCGAGTGCAGCAGGGTACGGACCCACGGCCAGGACGCTTTCGGGGTGACCGACATGAGGCTGGCGGCGTAGTGGGTGCGGCAGACTCCCACTGTCAACCTGGCCTTTGGATTGGGCTGCTGGATTCGCGCAGGCCGGGATGGCCGCACGGTTTCGTCGTGCCGGCGCCCGGGGTGATGGTGGTGTTCAGGCGGCGGCTGGGGGTGCGGCGCTGGCGTGCCGGACTGGGTCGTAGGGGAGGTTGTCGGTCCAGCAGCGCCAGAGGATCCGCATCCAGCGGGCGCCGAGGCCGCGCAGGGCACGGTGGTATCGCTGGCCACGCTGGTCGCGGGCCTGGCGGAAGGCGTCAGCTGCCCAGGGGATTCCTTGAGCGAGTTGAACGCCCACCACATCGCGGCTTCGCGCAGGTGCCGGTTGGCGGCGTAGCGGAACCTGACGCTGGTCGACCGCCCGGACGAGCGCGTAACCGGAGCCAGCCCGGCCTCGGCGAGCAGGACGGCGCTGGTGGGGTACCGGCTCCGGTCTTCGCCGAACTCGGCGAGCAGCACCGCGGTCAGTACCGGGCCGATGCCGGGGAAGCTGGCGAAGATCGCGGAGTCGGGATACTCGGCGACCGCGGCGGCGATGGCGTCGTCGTATTCGGCCAGGGTGGTGTTCAGCTGGCCGAGCAGCCGGGCGAACGCCTGAGCGGAGAAGCTCCTGCCGGTCACCGTGCCGGGTGATGCAGCGAGCAGGTTAGCCCGCATCCGTTCAGCCAGGACCTGGGCCGGGACCCGGCCGGTGTAAGTCCTCGGCGTCGGTGTCCCCGCTGCGGCAGGCCTGGCCTCCTGCGCCAGGAGACTGGCTGGTGCGGCACCTGCTCACGGCCCGCGCCGCCGAAAGACCCGCCGAGGATCTGCTCGCAATGCGGAGAGCTCTGCCGGCACTGCGGGCTGGGCCTGTGCGACCGCTGCTGGCAAAGACGCCCGGACCGGCCGTTCGTCACCGCGGGCATCCTGATCTCCCGGCTGGACAACCCGCCTGACTGGCTAGGTGACTTCGCCGCCTACGCCGCCGGGTTCAGTCCCTCCAGTGCCGTGGGCCTGGTAGGCCAGCTCGGACGGCTGCTGGCCGACGGCGAGCCGGGCTATCCGCAGGCGCCGCTGGAACGCTCCCGGCTGCTGGGCCGGGGCCGGTCACCAGGCACGCTGGCCCGGACGCTGGAAGCGTTCTTTGTGACCCGGGGCCTTGCGCTGCCCACCGATCAGGCCGAGCGGCTCGCCGCCGGCCGGCGCCAGCGGCGCCTGGACGCTATCCCCTGATCCGCTGCGCCCCGCCGCCGCCGGCTTCGCTCAGGCATGCCTGACAGCACGCGAACGCGCCCGCAAGGCCGGCACCCGGCCGCGCTCAGACCGCACCATCGAGAACCGGCTGGCCACCGTCCGGGGATCTCGCTGTCTTCCTCGCCAGGGAGCGCGGCAAGGATGACTGGGCGATGACTGACGTGCATGACATCGAGGCCTTCGTGCAGCTGCGGCCGGCGAACCGCAGGGCAGCCCTGACAGGGCTCCGCCAGTTCTTCGGCTGGGCCAGGTCCAGCAAGCTCATCCTGATCAGTCCGGTCAGCGGGCTCACGGCGCGCGAACCCCGCGGCTTCCGCGGGCCCACTGCGGGACTTGGCCCGCAGCGCGAACTGTTCCGCCGCTGGACCAGCCATCCGGGCGTGCACCCGCACGAGGCCGTGACCGGGCTGCTCGCCCTGCTGCACGGAGCCAGCAGCGCAGAACTCCGGCTCCTCACAGTCGCCGGCATCGACCCGGCCAGTCACGCCGTCCAGCTCGGATCCCGCCCGCAGCCAACCCCGCTGGACCCGGCCAGCTGGACCGGTGCAGCGCAGCCTGCGCCACCGCGACAATCTGGGCACCGGTAATCCGCACCTGCTGGTCACCAAGCAGACCAAGAGCACCACGGCGCCGGCCTCGCCGTACTACCTGAGCCACATCCTGGACCCGGCCGGCGTCCGGCCGCGGCTGCTGCGCAGCACCCGGCTGACCGACCTGGTCAGCAGCCTCGACCCCAAGCTCGTCTCCGCCGCGTTCGGGATGCGACCCGAAAGCGTCATGCCCTACCTCGCCGACCACGTCGACCATCAACGGCTGCCCGAGCCTGCAGCCACCGGCACCACAGCTGACGCGCTGACAGGGCTCGCATGACGGCAGATCAGCCCGGTGAGTACCGGGCATGCAGATGTCCGGCAGCAGGGAAGGCTGCGGATCGGCTGGCAGCAATCCGATCAGTGCATAGCCGGACTTCTGCGCGACCCGGCACGACGCCAGATTGTCTTCCTGGTGAAGCAGCTCAACACGCTGCAGGCCCTGCGCACCGAAGCTCTCGAACGCCCACGCTGTCAGCATCTCCACGGCCTGGCTCGCGATGCCGCGGTTCCTGGACGCCGCCGCGGTCCAGTAGCCAACCCCCGCTACCTCGCTGCCCGCCTTCCATCCCTTCAGCACGACGTTGCCAAAGACGCGGTCAGTCTCCTTCCCGCGCTCGCTGTCCAGGACGGCGAAGCTCAGCCGGCCACCGTCTGCCCAGCCGCGCTGCTGCACCTCCAGCCAGCGGAACGCGTCCTGCTCCGTCACGATCGGATTCCGCCACGACTGGCGCATCGCCGGATCGCGAAAGATATCGAGCAGG
>JBAUAR010000481.1:0-4134 GCA_049675875.1 Streptosporangiaceae bacterium | reverse complement strand
ACGCCGAGCTGCGCGACGTCCTCGCGGGATACCTGCGGCGGGTGCGCGCGGCCGCCGCCGAGCCCGAACAGGTGATCGTCAGCACCGGCTTCGCGCAAGGACTCGGCCTCGTGCTGCGGGCGCTGGTTCGAGCCGGAGTTAGGTGCGCTGCCTTCGAGGATCCCGGTTACGGCAACGCCGAGACTGACGAGACGGTGCAGGCAGCAAAAGCAGCCGGCTTGCGCGTCATCCACGTACCTGTCGACGACCTCGGCGTCGACGTGGCGGCGCTCGCGGCGTGCGGCGCCGAGGTCGTGGTCGTCACTCCCGCGCACCAGTCGCCGACCGGCGTCGTCCTGGCGGCGAGCCGTCGCCACGCCCTGGTGGAGTGGGCGAGGCGCAACGGGGCTTTCATCGTCGAGGACGACTACGATTCCGAGTTCCGTTACGACCGGGAGCCGATCGGCGTGCTGCAGGGCCTGGCTCCCGATCGCGTGTTCACCATCGGCACCACCAGCAAGGCCCTGGCCCCAGCCGTGCGACTGGGCTGGGTGCTCGCGCCGCGGGCACTGGCAGGCGCCGTCGCGGCGGAGAAGCTGCTCAGCGACCGTGGCACACCCACCCTTGATCAGCTGGCACTGGCGGCCCTCATCAGGTCCGGCCGCTACGACCGTCACCTCAGGCGGATGCGGGCACTGTACGCGCGGCGCCGGGCACAGCTGATAGCCGCACTCGCCCGGCACGCACCGGCCCTGCCACTGACCGGCCTGGCCGCTGGCTTCCACGCGGTGGCGCACCTGCCGCACTCATCCGACGAGCAGGCTGTGGTCGCGGCCGCCCGCGCGCGACTCGTCGGCCTGTACGGGATGAACGACTACCGGGCGACGCCGGCAGCCGCGCCGCCACAACTCGTGCTGGGGTTCGGCAACGTCAGCGAGCGCGCCATCGAGCCAGCCATCAGCGCGGTCGCCGATCTCCTGCGGTAGCGACGTGACGTCGCCGTGCGCAGCCGTCAGCTCATCGCCAGCACGGCGTAGGCCGCGAGCCAGTGCTCGACCATGTAATCGCTGCCGGTTACGTGCGGCAGAGCCGCCGCCAGATGCGTCGCGGCCGCCTCAACCGCAGGGCTAATCCGGCCGTCGCCGGGCGGCAGGCTCTCAGCCAGCCGCCGCCAGCACCAGGCCCGGCTGGCATTCAGCCCGTGCAAGTGCGCGATCTGGCCCTCGCTATCGTCGGAAACGATCGCAGGCGTAAAGAGCGTCTCCGGCTCGCGATCTTCGATGCCCGGCAGGAACTCGCTCAGCCACGAGGCGAATCCGCCAGCCGGGAGGAGCCGCGCCATCAGCTCGGCCTCGGTGAGCGCCGGTGACAGGAAGTCGTGGCCGGACGGCTCGAACCGGGCGGGCCAGCCGGTGTCGCGCCGGAACCAGTCCAGCGCCCTGGCCGTCACCGCCTCGGCCAGCCGGGCCGAGCTGCGCTGGGCGTACGGCAGCAGCAGAGAGAACGCAAATGCGCTGTTGGGATGGACCCCGTAGCGGACCGGATAGGTTGCCTTGGGCAGCCAGTCCAGGAATCCCGTGGTGAGCGCGGCTTCGAGCGGCGCCATCGCGGCCAGCCACCGCATTGCGTCAGTGTCGCCGAGTTCACGCAGCTCATGAGTCAGCGCC
Source organism: Streptosporangiaceae bacterium (assembly GCA_049675875.1). Taxonomy (GTDB): domain Bacteria; phylum Actinomycetota; class Actinomycetes; order Streptosporangiales; family Streptosporangiaceae; genus JAJYUU01. Next base: position 2,488 of record JBAUAR010000481.1, on the reverse strand, counting down.
AGCGCCCACGCCCAGCCGTAGGGCCGCTCGCTCCGTCCGCCGCGGCCCGCGACGAACTCGGCCTCGGCTCGCAGCTTGTCCGCGGTGAACTGGGACTGCAGCAGGCCTTTTATCGTGTCCGCAGGAACGTCGGCTGGCGCCACCCGCAGCAAGCGGACGAGCAGCCAGTGCATCTCCACGCAGGAGTGCCAGTCCAGGCTGCCGAAGAACACCGGAGTCCGGTCGGCTGGTCGGTGCGGAAAGTCGCCCGGCGCACCCATCGTGTGCAGGATGTGCGAGGGAAACTCGCGCCCGATGTTCTCCATCGCGATCTCTGCGTATCCGGCGGCACGCTCGCGCAGAATCCGGTGCCAGTCGCGGCTGAGTTGCACCGTGTCGACGACCTCCTGAACCAGGCCAGAGCTGCGGCACCAGCCTGCCACAGCCTGCCCGACGCGCAGTCGGCGCTGTCGCCGGATTGGCCTGCGCACTTGCCCGGTCTGAGCCAGCCGTCATCTACGACCTTGCTGCTAAGGTGTGTGCGCGCTCTCGATCGCGCGAAGGAGGTGGGACCCGTGGTCAGGATGACTGTCATACGCTCCCACCCCATTGCGAGGGCGCCGGGGATCTGACCGGGAGCGCCTCGCTACCCGGAAGGAATCCCTACATGACCGATCTGGTCATCCGCCCGCTCAACGCGGGCGAGGAGGATCTGTTCGAATCGCTGCCCGACCCCGGCCTGGTCGGCTTCGCCGCGTTCGGCGACACCTATACCGCGATGGCGGCCGCCGGCGAATACCGTCCGGACTGGACCTGGGTCGCCCTTCGTGATGGCGCCGTTGTGGCGCGCGCCGCCTGGTGGGCGGGCCCGGCAGACGATAAGCCGGTCGCGCTGGACTGGTTCGACTTCACTGACCCCGAGGCAGCGGTGCAGTTGCTGCGCAGCGCGCCGCTGCACGCTCAGTACTCCATCCGGCTGCCGCCGGGCTGGCGCGCGGACTCCGCGGTCCGGGCGCAGGCCCTGGCCAGGATCGATGCCGCCAAGGAGGCCGGCCTGTCCCCGCTGGTCGAGCGCTACCGGTACCGGTGGACGCCCGACTGCGGTATCCCCGCGCGCCCAGACCGCCTCGAATTTCGCCCGGAACCGGATGACGCGGTGATCCTCGACGTCTTCCGCCGGCTCAACCAGGGCAGCCTCGACGCTCACGTGCGCCGTACCATCGCTCGGTCCGGGCCGGACACGGCCGCTCAGGAAGAGCTGGACTACCTGCGCTGGCTGCCGAGCCCGCGCGACTGGTGGCGCCTCGCCTACACCCCGGCCGGGGAGCTAGCCGGCCTCAGCGTCCCGGGCCGCAACTACGGCGACCCCCTCATCGGCTACATCGGCGTCGTACCCGAGCATCGCGGCCATGGATACGCCTACGACCTGCTTGTCGAGGCGACGCACCTGCTAACAGGCCAGGACGCCGACCGCATGGTGGCCGGCACCGACCAGACCAATTACCCGATGGCCGCCGCCTTCGCCAAGGCCGGCTATCCGATCGCCCAGGAACGCATCGACCTCGTCTAACCCGCCAGGGCGAGGCCCGGCGCTTTGCTATCCGTAGCTGTGCGCCTGATCGGGGTAGCTGCCAGCGGCGACCTCGGTGACGTACTGGCGGGCGGCTGCCAGTAGGGCGGCGCGCAGGTCGCCGTACTGCCTGACGAACCGGGGCAGGCGACCAGCGGTCAGACCGGCCATGTCCTGCCAGACCAGGATCTGCGCGTCGCATCCTGGCCCCGCGCCGATGCCGACGGTCGGGATGCGGAGCGCCGCGGACAGCCGGCTGCCCAGCTTGGCCGGCACGGATTCCAGGACGACCGCGAACGCGCCGGCTCGTTCCAGGTCGAGGGCGTCGGCGAGCAGTTGCTCACCCGCGTCGCCGCGACCCTGCACGCGGCGCATGCCGCCGAGCACGTTCACGCTCTGCGGGGTCAGGCCGAGGTGGCCCATGACCGGGATGCCCGCTGCGACCAGCGCCCGGACCTGAGGCAGCACCCGGCTGCCGCCCTCCAGCTTGACCGCCTGGGCGCCGCCCTCTTTCAGGTGCCGGACCGCGTTGGCCAGGGCCAGCTCCGGGCCGGCCTGGTAGCTACCGAACGGCAGGTCGGCCACCACCAGGGCTCTTCTGGTTCCCGCGACGACGGCCCTGGTCATGCTGATGAGCTCCGCCATGGTGACCGGCAGCGTGCTGCTGTGCCCCAGCACCAGCTCGGCGCTGGTGTCCCCCACCAGCAGTGCGCGCACTCCGGCCTGCTCGAAAATACCCGCGGTGAGCACGTCGTAGCTGGTGAGCATCGACCACCGGTCGCCGCGGTCGGTCGCTGCCTGCAGGTCCGTAACGGTAATGCGCCGGTCCTCCGGCCACGGGGATGCGCTGGACATCAGATCTGCCTTCCTGGTCGCCACCACCCTGGTTGACGCCGGGTCCCATCCTCGCCGCTCACCGCAGCTCGCGCCAGGCGAGGC
>JBAUAR010000480.1:0-1940 GCA_049675875.1 Streptosporangiaceae bacterium | reverse complement strand
CGCCGGCCGACGGCGTCAAAGCCGGGCGGTATCGCCGGAGCCAGTTCAGCGCCGCGGCCCGGTAGTGCGCCGGCCGACCGGGTAGGCAGCCGGCGCTGCAGCGCCGAGAGGTGGCCGTGGTCACCGCGGGCCGCCGGCCCGCCCGCGGACTGCCGCAGGTCCGGGCTCGATCCCTCCGGCGCTCGTCTGGCAATGGGGGCCGGGCTTGATCCGTCGGGCGCGCGTCTGGCAACGGGGGCTGGGCCCGAGGCTGCCGGCGTTGCCGGTGGCTTGTCGGCGGCCAGCTCGGCCCAGTAGTCGACGTCCGAGAGCGCCTCCCAGCTGCTGGTGGCGGCGTCTGGATCGGCACCGCGGGCAGCCCTGGCCGGCCTTGCGACAGCCGCGGACCGCCGCTGGGCGCCGACCTGGCTGCCCGCGCGATCCGGCAGGGCAGGGCGAGGCCCGGTGTCGCGATCCCGGAAGCCGGGCTGCTGGCCGCGGGCATCGGCCGGCCGGCCGGGCCGGTCCGCCGTCCACGCTTCGGTGACCGGCTCACGTTGCCGCCGGCGCCGCTCAGGTCCGACGGGCAACTGATCGGAGTCGTGATCGGCCCCTCGCCGCGGGCGGGGCTCGTCGGGGATGTCGTCGAATGTGTCGGAGTCGTCGGCCCGCAGATACCGCAGGGCGAGGACGGCAATAATCACGATCAGCACGACCACAGCCACAAGGACAATCAAGATCGTAGTGATCATGTCACCATCCCATTGACGCGCCCTGGCGCGGCGCTCACGAGGACCGCGCGGCCATCGACGCGAGCCTCCCGCCGGGCAAGCACCTCGGTTTGTCGTGAAGGCGGATTGATGTGCCTGAACAGCGATTGTGTCGGACGCTATACGCCTTGTCACGCAATTCGGGAACTTTACCCGCGCGTGTCGACTATCTGCACTTGCACCGCAACTCAGAGTACCGAAGCCGGGCGGTGACGCGCTGCTATCTGCGCGATTACCTGCAGTTCAGAGCGCTAGCACCCGGCCGCGGTCCGTCCGGCACTGTCGATTACGACTCGCGCCGGTCCTTCGCGGCGCCTGGCACTGCCTTGACAGTCACCGTGCCGCGCCCGATGACATGCGCGGCGATCGTGGTCCACGCCTGCAGCAGCCGGGTGTTGTTCGGCAGTGACGGCCCGAACGAGGTATTGAGCGCGTACACCGTGAACCGGTAGCTGTGCGGTGAGCCCACCGGGCACGGCGGGGTGTATCCGGCAACGCCCGCGCTGTTGGCCGCTACCCTCGCGCCCGGCGGCAGTGTCGACTCAGCAGGCCGACGTCCGGGGGCGCCAGACGCTGGCGGGCCAATCTGCAAGTCGGTGGTGTCGGCGCCGATGTCGAAGACTATCCAGTACACCCGCGGCGAGATGGGCGCGAGCTGATCGTCGACGATGAGCGCGACGGACTTGGTGCCTGGCGGCGCTCCCGACCAGAAGATCGGCGGGCTCTCGCCCGAGCCATAACAGGTGAACTGGACGGGGATGACGCCGCCCGAGAATTCCGGGCTGGTCACCGACATATCGAGCGGAGCGTCCGCGCTGAGCGGCTGTGGCTTGCCGAGCAGGCCGCAGCCTGACGCCAGCATGCTGCAGACGGTCAGCGCGATCAGCGTCGCCGCCCGCGATCGCGGCCGTCGCGGTCTGGCCGGGGCCGGTGACGTCCGCGCTCGCGGGCTTCGGCCGTCAGCAGAACCCCAGCGCACGCTGCCTCACCCAGTCCCGTTCTGTCGGCGAGCTCATCCCGATCACCTGACCGCCCGAGCCGGGCGGCCAACCCGAGGCTAGTCGGGCTGGCGCGACGTGCCGAACATGATCTCGTCCCAGGACGGTACCGACGAGCGCCGCGGCCGACCGGTCTTCTTCGGCTGGCCGGCCGGGGCCTGCGCTGCGGCCGGTGGCGCACTGCCTGCCGCAC
>JBAUAR010000479.1:0-3310 GCA_049675875.1 Streptosporangiaceae bacterium | reverse complement strand
TGCCGGCCGCGCTTGGCGGCACCCACCCCGCCCTTGGCGGCACCCGGCCCGCGCTGTGCGGCAACCCACCCCGCGCTGTGCGGCAACCCACCCCGCGCTGAAGCGGCGCCGCAGCCGCGTTACGTCCAGCGCAGCGGCAGCGACTCGACGCCGTAGATGCCCTCGATGCCGCCGAGTACTGCCGGCCCAGCGGCAGCCAGCCCTGGCATCCGCGGCGCCAGGAACGTCAGCGCCTCTTCCAGCTCTGCCCTGGCCAGGTTCGAGCCTAGGCAGAAATGCGCTCCGGCCCCGAAGGTCAGCAGTCGCCCATCTCGCGGCGCGGTGATGTCGAACTCCTCGCCGCCGGGCTGCTGCCGGTTGCCGCGCTCGGCGCACACCGCCACGATGGTGCCGACCGGGAACTGCACCCCGCGGTACTCGACCGGCTCGGTGCAGATCCGCGCGGTTACTGGCGTGATCGGCTCGAACCGGAGTACCTCCTCGACCGCCGCGGGAACCAGGCTGATGCCTGCTCGCAGCGCCGCCCACTGATCGGGACGGGCCGCGAACAGCCGCAATGCGTGGCCCAGCTGCGCCTGGGTCGTGTCGATGCCACCCGCGATCACGTTCAGCACCAGGTTGACGCACTCAGCGTGGGACAGCCGGTCACCGGCCTCCTCGGCCGACAGCAGCGCGGTCAGCAGGTCATCGCCCGGCTGGGTGGTCCGCATCGTCAGCAGGTTCTCGACGTAGTCGTAGACCTCCACGGCAGCCTGCTCCAGCTCGGCCAGTTGGGTGCCCAGCGCCTGAATGTCGAACTGACGCTGAACGAGGCTGGACCACGCCTGCAGCCGCGGTGCGTCCGCCTCCGGAGCACCGAGTACCGCCGCGATAGTCAGCGCGGGAAACGGCCGGGCGATGGCGGCCACGAAGTCGCAGCCGTGGCGGCCCTCGACAGCAGCCCACAGCCGGCCGAGGAAGCTGCGCATCGCCGGGCGCCAGCGATCGGCCGCGCGGGGCGTAAACGCGCCGCCCACGAGCGAGCGGAGGCGCCGGTGCCGGTCGCCTTGCTGGTTCAGGATGTTGGCGTCGATCTGCTCCCGCAGCCGGCCGGCCGTAACTCCGAACAGGTCGGCGATCTCCCGGCCGGGGAAGGCCGTCGACCGCGAGCGCAGGAAGAACTCGGCCGAGTCGCGATCCAGCACGATGTAGGCGAGCGGCGAGGAGGCGAGCCAGCCGTGCTCGCCGCCCGCGCCGGCGACCTCGGCGAGCCGCTGGTGGTAGCCATCCCCGGCCAGCTCGCCGCTGGTGAGATCGATCTCGGCCAGCTTCAGGTCTGAAACGACGGTCATGCGGACAACCTCTCAACTCCCGGCACAGCGCGCAACTGCCGGGGCGGCCCTGCTGGCGCTGAGCCTGGCCGTCGGCGCCGAGGGCGGACACGACTCTCACCGATGCCCAAAATATCGCAAACCAAGCGTCGTATCGGCGATCGCCGAGGGTCCGCCCCGCATGGATGCCGGTTGAGTGCTGCCCCAGCTGCACCAGACCGCCATCGATCATGGTCCGGCCCAGCGGCGTCGGCCCGCGGCGGACGCCGACGAGGCGCCGCGCCTACTCGGCTGCGGCTTCCGATGCCTCCGCAAACGTCAGCGGCAGCCGCGGATCGATTGGCTGCGACGCCAGGGCTTCCCGCACCCAGGCATGCGCAGGGTCGAAGCTGAACGTCATCGACCGCTGCTGCGCGGGTCCGGCCAGCACGTTGAGGTAATAGAGGTGATGACCGGGCGCGGCCATGGACGGCCCGTGGTACCCGTGCGGCACGAGCACGGTGTCGCCGCTGCGCACCTCGGCGAGCACGTCGATCTGCCGGTCCGGCGCCGACGAGTACACCCGCTGGTAGGCCAGTCCGGTGCCGCGCTCGCGCTCATCGATCTCGAAGTAGTAGATCTCCTCGAGCTCCGCCTCACTGGCCCCGGCCCGGTCGTGCTTGTGCGGCGGGTAGGAGGACCAGTTCCCGGCCGGGGTCAGCACCTCGACCGCCACGAGCTTGTCGCAATCGAACACCTCCGGCGCGCAGAAGTTGATGACCTGCCGGCTGGTCTGGCCGGTCCCGCGCAGCTCTACCGGCACCTGGCCAACCGGGCCGTAACGTACCGGCAGCCGCCGGGACGCCTGCGCGCCGGGCAGCGCGAACCGCCCGCCGGACGCACAGGCGATCGTGACTGCCGCGTCCCGCGGCAGGTACCCGAAGTCGCTGATCCCGCTGAACACGCTGGCGCGGCCGGCCAGGTCGAGCTGCGTCCCATCGGCGGTCACCGTGGCAGAGCCCGACAGCGGCAGCACGAGCATCTCCTCCGGCCCGGTTGCGAAGCTCGCCTCGCCGCCTGGCTGCAGGCTCAGGATGCGCAACGAGCAGTAGCTCCAGCCGGTCGCGGCCGGTGTCAGCTCGAGCTCGAAGATTCCCGCCCCGCTCGTGCCGGCCGGGATGTGATAGCGCGTCACAGCAGCCCTACCGCGGTGTCGACTGCGGCGGCGACGTCGCCGTCAGGCGGATAGAGCAGACTACGGCCGACGACGAACCCGCGTACCGTCGGCAGCGCGAGGGCCTGCTTCCACCGCGCGTACATCGCCTCCTGGTCACCGGCCGGATCCCCGCCGAGCAGCAGGATCGGCAGCGTGGACGCCTCGGCCACCCGCTCCATGTCAGGGACCACCGGCAGCTTCAGCCATGTGTACGCCGACGTCGTGCCGAGCCCAGCGGAGATGCCGACCGACCGGATCGCCGCATCGGCGGTGAGGTCGGTGTGCGGTCTGCCACCTTCGCGCGTGATCATGAACGGCTCGATCATCACCGGGATGCGCGCCGCCGCCAGCTCACTCACCGCCGCGCCGCACGACTCGAGCGTGCTCACCGTCCCGGCGTCGTCAGGATCGATGCGCAGCAGCATTTTGCCGGCGTCCAGATTGCCGGCCGCGATGCCCGCGGCCGTGTAACCGGTGAATCTGTCGTCCATCTCGAACACCGAGCCGAGCAGTCCGCCCCGGTTCATCGACCCGACCGCGATCTTGCCGTCCAGCGCGCCGAGCAGCAGCAGGTCCTCGATGATGTCCGCAGTGCCGAGGACACCGTCGACTCCCGGCCGGGACAGCGCGACGAGCAGCCGGTCGAGAAGGTCGAACCGGCTCGCCATCGCGCGCGGATCGGCACCCACGCCGAGGATGCCGCGAGCCGTGTGGTCGGCGGCGATGATCATCAGCCGGCCGGCCTCACCGGTCAGCCGGGAACGCCGGGGCCGGCCCGCGGCGGCCGCCGCGATCTGCTCCGGCG
>JBAUAR010000478.1:0-16206 GCA_049675875.1 Streptosporangiaceae bacterium | reverse complement strand
GGAGCAACAGCGGGCGCTGCCAGCCGGCCACTACGGCCGCGCGCTCGCACCCGGGGCGCAGCCGGGCTGCGTCGCGCACCCGCGCGCGGTTCACGACCACGGCGGGCAGCGGCTCGCTATGGCCAGTCACCGCTTCGGTCCCATCGCAGCACCACGCACTGGTCCATCATGGAAGACGCTGAGCCAGCTCTGGCACACTCGTCGGCATGACGACGCCTGCCTGGCCGGCCTGGCCGCTGTTCGGCCTCCGGCTGCACTGCCGGGGGCTCGTGCTGCGTCCGGTCCAGGAGGCCGACCTGCCCCGTCTCGCGGCGATCCAGCCCGACGACTACGAGCACGATCCGCACGCCGAACTGCTGCCCGGTCTCGACCTTGCGCAGAACCGCGCACGGCTCTGCTATCAGTCGTACTGGCACTCGGTTGGCACCTGGTCGCCGTCGTCGTGGACCCTGGAGTTCGCGGTAGAACGCGACGGCGCAGTTGTCGGCATCCAGTCCCTGGAGGCCGAGCAGTTTCCAGTGCTGCGGACCGTCGGCTCCGGGTCCTGGCTCATTCCCGCGGTCCGCGGTCGCGGCATCGGCGTGGCGATGCGGCTCGCCATCCTCGGGCTCGCGTTCGATCACCTCGGTGCGCTGGCCGCGGTCACGTCGGCCCGCGCCGACAACGCCGCGTCGCTGGGCGTCTCGCGCCGGATCGGCTATGCCGGCAACGGCGTGTGCCTGAGCGACTCGCCGCAAGGCGTCGTCGAGCTGATCCAGCTCCGACTCACGGCGGCAGGCTGGCAGGCGGCGGGCCACGGCAACGACGTCAGCGTGACCGGCTTCGAGCCGTGCCGCCCGTGGTTCGGCCTGTGCTGACCGACGCCGGGCCGGTCGCGCACGGACGGGCTGCGAGTTAGGACAGCACCACAGCCAGCTGGTCACGCGCCTCGTCCTGGATCCGGGCCAGGTGCCCAGGGCCGCGGAACGACTCGGCGTACAGCTTGTACACGTCTTCGGTCCCGGACGGACGGGCTGCGAACCAGCCGGACTTCGTTACTACCTTGATGCCTCCGAGGGGCTCACCGTTGCCGGGCGCGCTCGTCAGCCTCGCGAGCACCGGCTCCCCGGCAAGCTCGCCAGCCGCGAACTGATCCGGTGACAGCCGCGCGAGGACGGCCTTCTGCTGCCGGGAGGCCGGCGCGTCGACCCGTGCGTAGGCGGGATCACCGAGCCGCTCCGCGATCGACCGGTACTGCTCGCTCGGCGTGCTGCCGGTCACGGCGAGGATCTCGGCCGCGAGCAGGTCGAGGATGATGCCGTCCTTGTCGGTTGTCCAGACCCGCCCGTCCCGGCACAGGAACGACGCCCCGGCGCTCTCCTCCCCGCCGAACGCGATGGTGCCGTCGAGCAGGCCGGGTACGAACCACTTGAACCCGACCGGCACCTCCACCAGGCGCCGGTCGCAGTCCTCGACGACCCGGTCGATCATCGAGGAGCTGACCATGGTCTTGCCGATGGCGGCCGGGCCCGGCCATTCGCTCCGGTGCCGGCACAGGTAGTCGATGGCGGCGGCGAGGAAGTGATTCGGGTTCATCAGACCGGCATCGGGCGTGACGACGCCGTGCCGGTCGGCATCGGTGTCGTTTCCGGTCGAGATCGCGAAGTCAGTCCGCCGGCCGATCAGCGACGCCATCGCGCTCGGCGACGAGCAGTCCATCCGGATCCGGCCGTCCCAGTCCAGCGTCATGAACCGGAAGGTCTGGTCGACGTCGGGATTGACCACGGTGAGCTCGAGCTCGTAGCGCTCGGCGATCTCGGCCCAGTAGCCGACGCTGGCGCCGCCGAGCGGGTCGGCGCCGATCCGCACCGCCGCCGCTCGGATCGCCGCCAGGTCGACGACCAGGGGCAGCGCCGCCACGTACGCTCCGAGGAAGTCGAATCGGCCCGCCGCCGCCCTGGCCTTTGCGAGCGGGATCCGGCTCACCCCCCGCAGGCCCCCGGCCATCAGGTCGTTGGCTCGCTGCTGGATCGCCGACGTGATCGCAGACCCGGCCGGGCCGCCGTCGGGCGGGTTGTACTTGAAGCCGCCGTCCTCCGGCGGGTTGTGCGACGGAGTGATGACGATCCCGTCTGCGAGCCCGGCCTGGCGGCCCTCGTTGTAGGCCAGCACGGCGCGCGATACCGCGGGCGTGGGGGTGTAGCCGTCGCGGCTGTCGATCAGGATCTCCGCGCCGGAGCCGGCCAGCACCTCGAGCGCGGTGACCATGGCCGGTTCCGACAGCGCGTGCGTGTCGCGGCCGACGAAGATCGGCCCGGTGATCCCCGCCGCCGTCCGGTGCTCGCAAATCGCCTGGCTGATGGCGGCGATGTGATCCTCGTTGAACGACAGCCGCAGGGCACTGCCGCGGTGTCCGGACGTCCCGAACGTGACCTGCTGGGAGGCCTCGGCCGGATCGGGATGCTCACTGAAGTAGGCAGTCACGAGTGCGGCCACGTCCACGAGGTCCGCAGCGGTGGCCGGCTGGCCAGCCCGGTCGTTCATGATGGCGCGGGAACCTCCAGTCGCGGCCGGTCCCCGCCGCCCGGCGCCGACGCCAGCAGGCGCTCGACAAAGTCGGCCGTGTCCTGCCAGCAGGTGACTTCGACGCAGCGAACGCCGACCGCCCGGACCGGGAAGTCGTTGCCACCCGGCTCCAGGCGGTCGCCGACGAACAGAATCTGGTCGGCGGCTATCCCGAGCTGGGCCATGAGCTTGCGCATCCCGTAGCCCTTGTCGATGCCCTTCCGGGTCACGTCCACCGATGTCGAGCCGCCGACGCGGACCTCGAGATCCGGCAGCCGCTCGGCAGCGTACCCGCGAAGCTGCTGCTTCTTCTGGTTATCAGCGTCCCACCGGTACTTCGCGGCCGGCGGCGCCTGCTGGCCGAGGGCAGAGAAGGTGATCTGACTGCCGCGGTCCTCGATCCGCTCGCCCCAGGTCACGTCCTCCCACAGGCCGAGGCTCTTGGCGCCCTGCTCGAGCACCGCGACGATCCGGCTCTTGTCCTCCGCAGCCAGGTCTTCGGCGTAGATAAGCTGCCATTCCTCGTCGACCCACCGGTAGTAACGGGTTCCGCAGGTCGGCATGAGGTGCAGCCCAGTCAGCGCCTCGGAGTCTGCTGTCAGATGCTGGAGCACCTGGCTCTCGAACTGCTCGAACCTGCCGCCCGAGATGATGCAGACATCGGTGGCCCGGACCAGGCGGGTCAGCAGGTCGGCCATGCGGTGGTCGATCGGGGACTTCGACACCGCGAGGGTGTCATCCAGGTCGAAGGCAACGGCCCGAACGCTGTCTGTCACTGGCGAGTCCTGACGCCTCGTTGGGATCTACCCGGCACAGGCTACCGTTGCGGGACCGACCCGCCGGACGCGGAGGACCATCAGAGCGGCGAGCGGCTAGCCGGCGACTACCATCAGGATCATGAGTCAGCCGGAACCCCGGCGAGCAGCTTCCGGCCGAGACCTGATCACCTCTGCCGACAAGATCTATTTCGCCGAGCACGGAGAGACCAAGGGCGACCTGGCCGATCACTACCTGCGGGTGGCCGATCCGCTGCTGCGCGCGATCGGCGGCCGGCCGGTGCTGCTGCAGCGGTTCCCGGAGGGTGCCGGCGGCCCGTCGTTCTTCCAGAAGCGGGTGCCGAAGAACGCTCCCGACTGGCTGCAGACCACCATCGTGGCGACGCCGAACGGCACGACCTCGCAGGCCCTGGTGGCCGCCGACATCGACCACCTGCTGTGGGCGGTCAACCTTGGCTGCCTCGGCTTTCACGTCTGGCCGTATCTGGCGAGCGATGACGAGCACACCGATGAGCTGCGCATCGACCTGGACCCGACGCCCGGTGTCACGTTCGCGCACATCCAGCAGGCGGCAGCCGAGCTGCGCACGCTGCTGACCGAGGCCGGGGTGACCGGTTATCCGAAAACCACCGGCAACCGCGGCCTGCACGTCTACGTCCGGTTGCAGCCACGGTGGGACGCCTACCAGGTACGCAGCGCGGCGGTGGCGATCGCGCGCGAGCTCGAGCACCGCCGGCCGGACCTGATCACCGCGGCCTGGTGGAAGGAAGAGCGCGGCCAGCGGGTGTTCGTCGACTTCAATCAGAACGCCCCGCACAAGACGGTTTTCGGTGCCTGGTCGGTGCGGGCCCGGCCGGGAGCCCAGGTGTCCACGCCGCTGCACTGGGATGAGATCGACCACGTCCACCCGGACCAGTTCACGATCTCCTCGCTGCCAGCCCGGCTCGCGGCGGCCGGTGACCCGTGGCAGACGATGGACGCCGATCTGCAGTCGCTCGAGCCGTTCCTGGCCATGGCCGACCGAGACCAGGCCGCTGGGTTGCCGGACGCACCGTGGCCGCCGGTCTACCCAAAGCAGCCCGGCGAGCTGCCGCGGGTTGCGCCGAGCCGCGCGAAGAAGACCTGACCGCGACCCTCAGCCGGGCAGGTATCCGTTCTCCCGGTCGGTTCTCACTCCGGCATCCTGTTCACCCACCCGTGCGGCTAACAGCCCGCGTGAGGCTATGGCCCGGCAAAAGCGGGGCATGCCCGATTCGACCGGCGCTGGTACGTTGAAAACGGGCCGAGACGCAACGGGAGAAGGGAAGCCGGATGGACGGAATGCTCGCGGCGGACGATCTGGAACTGCTGCGCAAGGACTTCGCCGCCAATCCGGTCTACCGGCTGGCGCAGAACGCGGTAACCAGGGTCTCGGTCGACGACGTGGCGATCAACCGCGAGATCGTCAATAACGTTGACCACTCGCTGTCCACCCACCTGGATGACTGGAAGGTCACCAATCAGGAGCGCAGCGGCCGGTGCTGGCTGTTCGCCGGGCTGAACCTGCTGCGCGTCGGAGTCATGCGCAAGACCGGGCTCAAGGACTTCGAGTTCTCCCAGAACCACGCGATGTTCTGGGACAAGATCGAGCGGGCCAACTACTTCCTCGAGGCGATCGTCGAGACCTCCGGCCGCGACGTAGACGACCGGACCGTCGCTTTCCTGCTGGAGTCGGTCGCCGGCGACGGCGGTCAGTGGAACATGTTCGCCGCCCTCGTGGCCAAGCACGGCCTGGTGCCCAAGGGCTACATGCCGGAGACGCAGAGCTCGGGCAACACGGCGCGGATGAACTCGGTGCTGCGCTACCTGCTCCGCCAGGGCGCGAAGTCGGTGCGTGCGGCCGTCGCGACGAGCGGCACCGAGGCTGCCCGGGCGGAGAAGGCGGAGATCTTGCGGACCGTCTACCGGGTGCTCTGCATTCACCTCGGCACGCCGCCGGAGCGCTTCGACTGGCAGTGGACCGACAAGGACAAGCAGTTCCACCGGGACGGCGCGCTGACGCCGCAGGAGTTCGCGGCCAAGTACGTGGACCTGCCGCTGGACGACTACGTGTGCCTGGTGCACGACCCGCGGCCGTCCAGCCCGATGGGCCGGACCTTCACCGTCGAGTACCTCGGCAATACCGTCGGCGGCCCGCCAGTCACTTACCTGAACGTCGAGATGCAGCTGATCAAGGACATCACCGCGCGGACGCTCCAGGGCGGCGAGCCGGTGTGGTTCGGCTGCGACGTCGGCAAGATGATGAGCAACGACTACGGCGTCTGGGACGCCAGCCTGTACGACCTGCCGGCCGTGTATGACGCTGCGTTCACGCTCGACAAGGCCGAGCGGCTGGCCTACCACGAGACGCAGATGACGCACGCGATGCTGTTCACCGGCGTCGACGTGCTCGACGGCGTCACCCGCCGGTGGCGGGTGGAGAACTCCTGGGGATCCGAGCGCGGCAAGGACGGCTTCTACACCATGAACGACTCGTGGTTCGGCCAGTACGTGTTCGAGATCGCGGCCCGCCGCAGCGCGCTGCCGGCCGAGTTGCAGCAGGCGCTGGCGACACCTCCCATCGTGCTGCCCGCGTGGGATCCGATGGGTGCCCTAGCAGGGTAACGGGCTAGCTCGTGGCCAGCGCCGCGTAAGCGGCAGCCTGGATGTCGCGATGCACTGGCGGCAGCTCTGGCGACTCGAATAGGCGCTGCGTCAGCACGATGACGACCAGGCCCCGCACGGGGTCGACCAGCCACGATGACCCGTAGCCGCCGTTCCAGCCAAACGCGCCGCTGTCCTGCACCGCCTGGCCGTATGACCACGACTGCTGGTTGAAGAAGTCGAACCCGAGGCCGCCGCGGGCCTTCTGCTCCGGCGTCAGCTGGTCCATCGTCATCGCGGCGACCGACTCGGGTGCCAGCGCGGGCGCTCCGCCGTCCAGCAGCATCCGGGCAAACTTGTACAAGTCGTCCGCAGTAGACACGAGCCCGGCAGCCCCATCCTCAAACGCCGGAGGCCTGCTCCACGCGCCGCCGGGCGGGTCGACCACCACCAGCCCGTCGGGCGTCGGCCGGTATGCCTCGGCCAGCTGACCGGTCTGGCTGGTCCAGAATGCCGTGTCGGCCATGCCGAGCGGCTCGAAGACCCTGGTCCGCAGCACGTCACCGAACGACTGCCCGGCCGCCCTTGCCAGCAGGACGCCGAGCACGCACGACCCGGTGTTGTACATCCATCGCTCGCCGGGCTGCGCCAGCAACGGCAGCTCCCCGAACCTGGCCAGCCAGGTGTCGGGATCTGGCTGGCTTGCCGGGTCTGGCGGTCCGAAGGCGGCCAGCTGTAGCTCGGTGACTGCGGTCTCAATCGGCCACGGCTCCGGTGCCATGAACATCTCGGTCACGGCGCCGAAGCCGAAGGTGAAGTTGAGCAGGTCCCTGGTAGTGATCGGCTGGCCGGCCGGGATGGTGTCGTCGAGCGGCCCGTCCATCCGCCGCAGCACCCGCGGCCTGGCCAGCTCGGGCAGCAGGTCGGCCACCGGGTCGTGCAGGCCGATGAGGCCCTCCTCGATCAGGGCCAGCGTGGCCGCGGCGGTCACCGGCTTGGTGACCGAGGCGATCCGGAACAGCGAGTCCCGCCCGACCTGCGGCCCGCTAATGGTGAGCTGGCCGAGCGCCTCGGCGTGTACCTCGGCACCGCTAGCGACGAGGTAGACCAGGCCTGGCACGAGGTCCGGCGCGACATGCCGGGCCGCAGCGTCGTGCAGTCCGGCCAGACCAGCGGTGGTCAGGCGATCCGTCATTTCGCCTCCCAGCGGTAACCTCCGGGGCGTGTCCGCGCTCACCGCGTAGTCTGCCGCACATGACCGCGCTGACACCCGCCGAACGGCGGGCGCTGGCCGCCATCGGCACCGACCTGCGCCGGCTCGTCCGGTACGACGACGAGTCCATTGTCCACGCCAGGTGGGTACACCAGCGCTATGACTGCGGCTGCTATCCGAGCCTGGCCCCGGCCCGGCAGGCTGCTGTGCGGACCGCCTGGCACGAGGCCGGGCACGCCATCGCGGCACTGGCGGTCGGAGCCCGGTTCAGCTCGGCCAGCATCCATCACGGACACCGGAGCGAGGGCCGGGTCCACGGCATCACCGGCGCCGGGCGGGACGGATTCGTCGTAGACGCCGCCGGCCAGATCGGCGAGCAGCTGATGGGCTGGACGATCCTCGCCGGCGACGCCGACCTGCAGGCGTGGCTGGGTACGTGGCGGGGGGACGGCGGCGACGCACGCCGGTTCCGGCGGTCCGTGGCGCTGCAGTTCGGCACCAACGAGCTAGCCGCGTGGCGGTATAGCGAGGACGTGCTCACCCCGCTGCGCCTGCAGGTACGCCAGCTGGCCAGGGCGCTGCTCGTGCATCCGCGCCACGTCCCCTACAACGTGGCGGCCGCGCTGGCCACCTGCTGACGGCTCGCCCGCGCCGCTCAGTCAGCGCCGTCGCTCCGCGCGCGCTGCTGCACCTCGCGCTGCTGCACCTCGCGCTGCTGCACCTCGCGCTGCTGCGCCTCCCCCTGCTGCGGCCGGCCGGGCTCCCCGGCCGAGTCAGCGGACAGCAGCTCGTCGGTGATGGCCGACCACAGCGGCTGCCGGGCTGCCGCGAGGACCCCGGGCTCCGGCGGATCTACCCGGCCGAGCGCGCGCAGCAACTCCAGCGCTTCGGTGTCAGTCTGATCGTCTGTCACGTCGCCTCCTCCGCGCAGTCTGCCGCGGTTCGCGCTAGCGCCAGCCGCAGCGCGGCCCGGGCGCGGTGCAGCCGGCTGCGCGCTGTGCCTTGCGGAACGCCGACCACCGCCGCGGCTTCCGCCGGTGTCAGCTGCTCCCATGCCACCAGGAGCAGCACCTCACGCTCGGCGGCCGGCAGTGCGCGCAGCGCTGGTGTCAGCGCTCGCAGGTCAGCGGCCGAGTCGAGCCGCTCGATCACGTCGTCCCACGGGTCGACAGTCGGGGACACAGCACCGTGGACCTGGCGAGCGCTAACCCGCCAGTGCGCCCGCAGCACGTTGCGCGCGATCCCGTAGAGCCACGGCCGGGCGTCACCATGACCGGGGTCATAGCCCGCGCGCCCGGCGAACGCGCGCAGCCACACCTCGGCGAGCAGGTCGTCTGCTGCTTCGCGGCCAACCCGGCGGGTGAGGAAGCCATGGACCGCGACCTCATGCCGCTCGACGACGACCACGAACGCCTCAGGCTGCCCGCGCGCCGATCGCTCGATGAGGAGACCGTCGGCGTCGGTGCCGCTCGTCATCGTCCGCGCGCCGATCGCTCGGTGCGGACACCATCGGCGCCGGTGCCGCTCGTCATCCGTCCGTCCAGCCGACGGACAACCGGACGTGCGGCCGGTCGATGACCAGCTCGGCATTCGCCGGCGACGTCCTCGTCCCAGCCGGCGACGTCCTCCCCCCAGCCGGCGACGTCCTCGCCCCAGCCGGGGAGGTCGTCGCCCCAGCCGGGGAGGTCGTCGCCCCGCGCGGAGCGGCGGTGATGCGGAGCCGACCGGCGCCGGGTCGGGCCTGCGCGTGCCAGGCCGCCGCTCGCTCGGCTAGCCGGTCGGCGAGACCAGCGCCAGCCGGGCCGTAGCCGCGGACCACGATCTCGAACGGTCCCGGCCGGCCCCAGCCCGAGTCGGCCGGCGGCCCTAGCGTCGCGATCCCAAGCAGCCCCGGGTCGACGGCCGTGACCAGTCCGCCGAGCGGCATAAGGCCCGCGATGCGCCGCTGCCCGGGGTCGGCCCGTCCTTCGTGCCTGCCCAGCAGATTCAGCCGGCCGAGGCACGGCTCGGTAAGCGTCAGCCAGAGGTCCAGGTCGGCGAGCTGGGCGACGTCGTCCGCTCGGAGCCCGGTCGGCACCTCGGTCGCCGGTCCGGACAACGCCCGGTACAGCTCGCCAGCGTCTGGCGGTGTGCCGTCGACCGACTCAGCGTGCAGACCGGGCTGGGGGCCGAGCGGCAGCATCGTCTCCGGCCCACCGAACGGGCCGGTCACCCGGATGAAGCCGCACCGGCACGCCGACCCGCTCACCCAGCGCTCTCCGTCCCGGTCCAGGGCGACCGAGAGCTGGATACCGCGCACCGACAGCGGCAGCACAATCCGGCCGCCAGGGGCGAGCTGCTGCAGCCAGGCGGGCGGGATGTCCCAGGCACCGGCCGTCACGATGATGCGGTCGAACGGGGCGCGATCGCGGGCACCCAGCGCGCCGTCGCCAGCGATGACCGTGATCTCTGGATACCCGGCGGTGGCGAGGGCGGCGCGCGTCGCCGCCGCGACCCCCGCGTCAACCTCGACGGTCACCACGCACTCGCCGCGGCCGGTCAGGACGGCGAGTAGCGCAGCGTTAAAGCCCGTCCCGGTGCCGATCTCGAGCACTCGCTGACCGGGAGCAAGACCGAGCTGATCCAGCATCACCGCCATCATGGCGGGCTGAGTGGCCGCGCTGACCGGCAGCCCGTCGGCGTCTGACTTGGTGACCACGGCAGCGTCCCGGTACGCCGCCGCCGCGTCGAACTCAGGCAGGAACACATGCCGCGGCACCGCCTCAAATGCCGCGGCCACGGCCTGGCTGGCCCGCAGCCCGGCAGCCAGTGCTACCCGAGCCGCCGTCGCGCTTGTATCGTTCATCCGCTGCCATCCTGTCCGCCGCTCCCTGCCCGTTATTGCGCAGCGGCTTCGGGAGCGTTCGCGGCCCGCCGGTCAGCCGCTGATCGCTCCGCGCTCTGGCCGGCGGGGGCAGCGCGCGCCAGGACGCGGGCCATCGTGAGCGAGGTGTACTGGGTGAGCTGCACCTCGGTTTGCGACCGGAGCTGGCGGCTCAGGGCCGCGGTGAATTCCTGCCGCGCGGCATCCGGCCAGCTCAGCGACGTTGCCCTGGTGGTCTCCACGGCGATGACGGCCTCAGCAGGCCGGACCATCTGCTGGGCGTGCGTCCGGTTGACCGCTGTCTCGAACAGGCCGGTGCCCGCGATGATCTCGATGTTAGCGAGCTTCTGCTGCCGCACCCAGGCGCCGCCGTCGTCGCTGCGGGCCGTCCACATCCGGAGCAGCGCCGCGCCGAAGGGACCGTCGTAGCGCTCGCCGGTAGCCAGCAGGGCGAGCCAGCCGCCCGGCCGCAGCAGCCGGGCAGGCTTGCGGAACTTGACCTCTGGGTCGACCCAGTGAAACGCCGTGCCGGAGCCGATCAGGTCGAAGGAGGCGTCGGCCGCGGCGAAGTCCTCGAACGACGCGACCTGGAACGAGACGGCCGAGCCTTCGAGGCGCCGACGGGCAGCGGCGATCATCGACGCGCCGATGTCGATGGCCGTCAGCCGGAACTCGTGGCCCACCAGCCCCTCGGTGAGCTGTCCGGTGCCGCATCCGACCTCGAGCACGTCGCTGCCGACGCCGACCCCGGCGGTGGCCACGGCAAACTCGATGACCTCGCTGGGATACCCAAGCCGGGAATCGTCATAGAGCTGGGCAACGCCGTCGAACAGCGTCCGCTGGTAGCGGCGCTTGGTGCGCGCCCGCTCGGTCTCTGCACCCATGACCACAGCCTGACAGGAAGGCGCCGCCAGTGTTGTGCACCGGGTGTCTTGCCGCCGGGTCCCGTGCCGCTGGCACCCGGCGACGTGGTGGCCTAGGCTCGGGCTGGTGAAGGCGTCGATGCCGGCCACGTCGGACAGCAAGGACGTCGCCACCCGTCTGCTGGCCGACGGTTACGTCGTCGTGACGGGGATGATGGACGCGGCTGCGGTGGACGCTGCCCGCGCCGATCTGCACCGCGTGCTCGGTACCACCCCGACCGGCCGGAACGCGTTCGAGGGCTTCACCACCCAGCGGGTCTACGCGCTGTTCGCCAAGACCAGGACTTTCGACGAGGCAGCAACCCATCCGCTGCTGCTGGCGGTGCTGGACGAGGTGCTCGGCCATTATCAGCTCAGTGCGCCGGTTGGTATCCGGATCGGGCCCGGCGAGAAGGCGCAGATCCTGCACCGCGACGACGCGATCTACCCCATTCCCGAGCCGCACCCGCCGGTAGTCGTCAACACCATGTGGCCGCTCGATCCGTTCACCGCCGAGAACGGGGCCACCCGGTTCGTTCCCGGCAGCCACGCCTGGCCACCCGGCCGCGTCCCGGCCAGCGGCGACCCAGTCGAGACTGCGGTACTCTCCCCCGGTTCGGCCATGTTCTACCTCGGTAGCCTCTGGCACGGCGGGGGCGCGAACCTGACCGCGGCGCCACGGCTCGGAGTGATCCTCGAGTACGCGTCGGGCTGGCTGCGCCCGCAGGAGAACCACTGCCTGGCGGTGCCGCGTGAGGTCGCGCGCGAGCTGCCACAACGGCTGCAGGAGCTGCTCGGCTACAACATCTACCCGCCGTTTGTGGGGTACGTGGACGGCAGCCATCCGCGAAAGGTGCTATCGGCAGGGTCGTGAGCTGTCGATCCGCGGCTAGCCCCTTCGTATAGCGGGCAGGAAGCCGCCGCCAGGGCGGCTCGTGCCAGCGCGGAGGATCTCACCATGAAGCAGTACCTGATCAGCGTGTATCAGCCAGACACCAGCCCGCCGCCGCCTGAGGTGCTCGGTCCGATCATGGCGAAAATCAGCGCGTGGCGCGACGACTTGGAAGCCGCCGGGGCCTGGGTGTTCACCGGCGGGTTGCAGCCGCCCAGCGCCGCGACGGTGCTGCGCGTCCGAGACGGCGAGGTCGTCGTCACCGACGGCCCGTTCACCGAGGGCAAGGAACACCTGGGCGGGTTCACCATCATCCGCGCAGCTGACCTGGACGAGGCGCTGCGCTGGAGCCAGCGGTTCGCGGAGATCACCGGCCTGCCGACAGAGGTACGGCCCCTCGTGGGCACCGCGTCCAGCTGACCGGTCGTGGCATCGAAGCAGCCCGGGCCGCCCCGGCCGCCCCGGCCGGGGCGGCCCGGCGAGCCACGCGTGACAGTGGCGGACATCGAGCGCGCCTTCCGGGAGGAGTACGGCCGCGCGGTCGCGGTGCTCATCCGAGTGCTGGGCGACATCGACCTCGCCGAGGACGCGGTCCAGGACGCCTTCGCCAGCGCGCTGGAGCGATGGCCCGCCAACGGGCTGCCGCCCAGTCCGGCGGGCTGGCTAATCACGACCGCCCGCAACAAGGGCATCGACCGGTGGCGCCGCGAGGCCAGCCAGGCGGACAAGTATCTGCAAGCCGCGCTGCTGGCCGGTCAGGTCCGGCGGCCGGCCGCCCCGGTGCAGCCCGACCCGCACGACGCCGAGGAGGGCCCGGTGCGCGACGACCGGCTGCGGCTGATCTTTACCTGCTGTCACCCCGCGCTGGCCCCTGCTGCCCGGGTCGCGCTCACGCTCCGGCTGCTCGGCGGGCTGACCACCGCGGAGATCGCGAACGCGTTCCTGGTCCCGGAACCGACGATGGCCCAGCGCCTGGTGCGGGCCAAGGGCAAGATCCGCGACGCCGGGATTCCCTACCGAGTACCAGCCGAAGCCGATCTGCCCGACCGGCTCGCCGCCGTGCTGGCGGTGGTGTACCTGATCTTCAACGAGGGGTACGCGGCCAGTTCCGGCGATGAGCTGATCCGGGCGGACCTGTGCACCGAAGCGATCCGGCTCGGCCGGCTGCTCGCCGATCTCATGCCCGACGAGCCCGAGGTGGCGGGCCTCCTCGCGCTGATGTTGCTCATCGAGTCCCGGCGGGCCGCCCGCACCACCGCGGCTGGCGATCTCGTGCTGCTCGCCGACCAGGACCGGAGCCGGTGGGATCACCGCCTCATCGCCGAGGGCCAGGCGCTCGTCCGCCACTGCCTGCGGCGGAGCCAGCCAGGGCCCTATCAGATTCAGGCCGCGATTAACGCGGTGCACAGCGACGCGGCCCGGCCGGACCAGACCGACTGGCGGCAGATCCTCGCGCTCTACGATCAGCTCATCGTGATCGCACCGAGTCCGGTGGCCCGGCTGAACCGGGCCGTGGCGGTCGCGGAACTCGACGGGCCGACCGCGGCACTGCGACTCATAGCTGACCTGAAGCTGGACGGCTACTACCTGCTGCACGGGATCCGGGCTGAGCTGCTGAGCCAGCTCGGCCGGACCGCCGAAGCCGCGGCCGAATTCGACGCGGCCATCGCCCGGACCGACAGCGCTGCCCAGCGCCGTTTCCTCAGCGACCGCCGCGATGCGCTCGGCGGCGAGTAACTGGCCCGGCGGCACCAGCCGACCCCGGCCTAGGACTGGCCGGCGAGCCGGGTCTGCATCCGGCGCATTCCGCGCAGCCAGCGTTCCCGGTCGTCGGCACGGCGCTTCTCATACGTCGCTACCTCGGGGTGCGGCAGGATCAGGAACTGCTCGGTGCCGATCGCATCCAGCGCAGACTCCGCGACCTGCTCGGCCGTGAGCACGCCATCGACGGCCGCCTGCGCCGACCCGCCGCTGGTGCTGCTCGCCAGCGGCGTACCACCCAGCTCGCGCACACTCGTGCTCAGCAGGTTGCTGCTGAACGCCTGCGGGCACAGGCACGACACCCGGATGCCCCGCTCACCATAGGTGATGGAGAGCCACTCGGCCAGCGCGACCGCGGCGTGCTTGGTGACCGCGTACGGCGCCGAGCCGAGCTGGGTGAGCAGTCCGGCGGCCGATGCGGTGATGATCAGGTAGCCCTCGCCCCTGGCCAGCATGCCTGGCAGCAGCGCGCGGGCGACATAGATGTGGCTGTGCACGTTCACCGCCCAGATCCGCGACCATGCCTCGTCGGCAACCTCCGCACCACCGCCCACGATCAGCCCGGCGTTCGAGAAGAACATGCCAACGGGACCGAAGGCCGCCTCAGACCTCGTTACCAGATCATTGATGTCCTTCTCGTGCGACACATCGGCACGGACAGCAAGCGCGCGACCGCCGCACCGCACAACTTCTTCGGCCACCGCGGCCGCGCCGTCGGCGTCGATGTCGCTCACGACGACCGCGTGCGCACCGCGCGCCGACAGCCCGAGCGCGATCGCGCGGCCGGCCCCGCTAGCGGCGCCGGTGACGACGGCTACCCGGCCGGTGATCTCCATGCTCAGCCTCTCTCGGTGGCGCGGACCGCGGCATCCGCCCACGCGGCCAGTTCGGGATCGGACGCGATGAGGCTCGCGTACTTCTTCCTCGCCTCGTCGCGCTTGGCCGGGATGTACTCGGTCGGCCACAGGCCGGGGTGCGGCTCGTAGCCCCGCAGCACGTTCCTGGCCACCGTCACCTTGTGTACCTCATCCACGCCGTCGGCGATCGCCATCGTCGGCGCGCTGGCGTACATGGCCTGCAGCGGCGTCAGGTTCGTGGTGCCGAGGGAGCCCATGATGTGCAGGGCACGGTAGCTCACCTCTCGCAGCACCTTGCCCATCGTGTACTTGCACGCGGCGATCTGCGTCCTGGCCTCGCGGGTGCTGGAGTTATCGATGGTCCACGCGGTCCACAGCACGAGCAGACGCAGCATGGTGATCTCGGCGTAGGAGTCCGCGATCGCCTCCTGCACCATCTGGTGCTCGGCGATCACCTTGCCGTGCGACTCGCGGGACAGCGCCCGCTCGCACATCATGTCGAAGGCGAGCCGAACCTGGGCAACGGTCCGCATAGCGTGGTGAATCCGGCCGCCACCGAGCCGCCGCTGGGCCAGCACCTTCGCGCCGTCCTCCGGCCCGAGCAGGTGGTCGGCCGGGACGCGCACATTGTTGTACCGGATGTGGTTGTGCAGCGGCGGGTAGCCCATGATGTCCACGCCCGGCGTCTCCCGCGGCACCACGAACATGCCATTGGTGCACATCAGGAAGATGATGTCGGCTCTGGCGCCCGCGCTGGTGAACCACTTCTCGCCGTTGATCACCCACTCGTCGCCGTCCCGGACGGCGTGCGTCTTGAACAGGTTCGGGTCGGACCCGCCCTGCGGCTCGGTCATCGAGTAGGCGGAGAAGATCTCCTGGTTCAGCAGCGGGGTGAGCCAGCGGTCCTTCTGCACCGGCGTGCCGTACGCCGCGAGCATCTCCATGTTGCCGGTATCCGGGGCCGCGGTGCCGAAAACCACCGGCGCCGACCGGTACCGGCCCAGGATCTCGTTCAGCAGCGCCAGCTTGAGCTGGCCGAAGCCGGGGCCGCCGAGGTCCTTATCGAGGAACAGCGCCCACAGCCCACGCTCCTTGACCTGCTGCTTGAGCGGGTCGGCCAGCGCCCTGGCCTTCGGGTTGCGCGAGTACGCGGCACCGGGAAAGACAAGGTCGAGCGGCTCGATCTCGTTCTTACAGAACTCGGCGACCCAGTCAAGCTGCGCCTGGAACTCGGGCTCGGTCGAGAAATCCCATGCCACGGCAGCCTCCGGTATGCGTGCGGGTCGCGGTCATTAGTAGAACCTGATTCTAAAAGCTGGCGCGGCGGTGGCGCTAGCACACCGGGAGTGCCGTCGACCGCGCAATCCCGCGGCCAGCTGAAGGGTCGTGATTGTCACAGCCACCCTGCAAGAAGGTGGTGGTTGTGACAATTGCGCCCTTGGCCGCGCAGGCGGGCGGCGCCGGGTGTGACGCCGCCAGCCGCTTCGGCTCAGCTGGATGCTAGCGCCAGCGGCGCCGGCGACCGGAGCGCTCGACCTCGGCCCTGAGCCGAGCCACGTACGCCTCGCCGTCCGCTGGGGTCGCCCGCGCGACGTCGACGGGCTGGCTCGTCCCGCCCGCGCTACCCGTGCCACCCGTCCCGCCCGCGCTACCCGTGCCACCCGTCCCGCCCGCGGCAGTCCCCAGGCCGGCCGCCCGTCCGACCGTCGCCGCCCAGCTGGTCGCGTCCCAGCTGGTCGCATCCCAGCTAGCGGCGCGATGGCCGGTGGCGGCGGC
>JBAUAR010000477.1:0-18254 GCA_049675875.1 Streptosporangiaceae bacterium | reverse complement strand
CCCCGGTGCCAGCCATGCTGTGGCTGCCGGCCGACGGCACCGGCCCGTGGCCGGCCGTGCTCGTCGGGCACGGCGCCGGCGGCCACAAGGAAGCACCGATCGTGGTGCGCGCTGCCCGCGAGCTGACCGCGCTGGGATGCGCGGTGCTGTCGATCGACCTGCCGTTCCACGGCGACCGGACCCCGCCGGACGAGGTCGGGCTGTCGCCGGCCGAGCGGCGGAGCCGGCTCGGGCTGGATGGCTGGCGGGACCGCAACGCTCTGGCGACGGCCGAGGCGGTCGCGGACTGGCGCGCCGCGCTCGACGCGGCCCAGGCCCGTCCGGAGGTGCGGGACGGGCCGGCCGGGTACTTCGGCCTCTCCCTCGGCACTCGTTCCGGCCTGCCGCTGACGGCGGCCGACGACCGGATCAGCGCCGCCGGCCTCGGGCTGTTCGGCTACACGGCCGAGGCCGGCCCGCCAGGGGTGCCCGAGGCCGCGCGCGGTGTCACCGTTCCGGTGCTGTTCCTGCTGCAGTGGGACGACGAGCTCTACCCGCGCGCGGGCGGGCTCACGTTGTTCGACTTGCTGGCGTCGCCGCGCAAGACGCTGCACGCCAGCCCCGGCAGGCACCTGGACATCCCGGCTGCCGAGATCACCGCCGCGCTCGAGTTTGTCGCCCGGCAGCTCCACGGTGGTGGCACCGGGGAACGGGCCTGACGTGCAGCCCGAGATTGCCTGGCTCGACTGGCTGCAGCGCTGGGACGCGCAGCAAGGAGGCTACGTTCCCGAGCGCGAAGCGCGCTTCACCGCGATGTTCGACGCGCTGGCTGAGCTGCTGCCCGCATCGTTCGTGGCCGTGGACCTCGCCTGCGGGCCGGGGTCGATCAGTCAGCGGCTGCTCGCTCGCTTCCCGGATGCGCGCGCGATCGCGGTGGACGTCGATCCGGTGCTGCTGGCCATCGGGCGGAGCGCGCTCGGCACGGCTGACGGCCGCCTGCGCTGGATCGAGGCCGATCTGGCGTTGCCCGGCTGGCTAGCGGCGCTGGGCGAAACGCAGGTAGACGCGGTGCTCAGTACCACTGCGCTGCACTGGCTGGAGCCGGAACCGCTGGCCCGCCTCTACCAAGACCTCGGTCGCCTGCTGCGGCCCGGCGGCCTTTTCCTCAATGGCGACAACATGTCTTTCGGTCCGGCGTGGCCGACCCTGGCCCGGCTGAGCCAGCGTGTCCTCGACGACCAATGGACCGCCGCCGCCTTCGCTACGCGCGGCATCGAGACGGCGGAGCAGTGGTGGGCGGCCCTGACCCTGGAGCCGGCCTTCATGCCGCTGGTGGCCGAGCGGACTCGGCGGTTTGCCGGCAAGCGGCGGCAAGAGTCACCGCCTGGATACGACGTCCACGTGGCGGCGCTCCGCGACGCCGGCTTCGGCGAGGTGGGCACCATCTGGCAGGTGCTCTCGGATCGCGTGCTGCTGGCTGTCCGGTAGCAGACACCGGCCAGGCGCGCGGTGCTGACATACCAGGGCCGGATAACCGGTCATCGGTCTTAGGCGCCGGCCGTCTTAGGTGCCGGCCGCCCACGCCGCCTGGTCCTGCACCTGCTGCCGCAGCCTGGCCAGCTGCTCGGCTACCCGGGCCGGTGCGGTGCCGCCCCGGCCGGCCCGAGCCGCGATCGCGCCGGGCACCGTGAGCACGTCGCGAACGTCCGGCGTTAGCAGCTCTGACACCTTCGCCAGATCCTCGTCACCGACGTCGGACAGCTCGCAGTCGTGTACCTGACACCACACCACCAGATGCCCGACGACCTCGTGCGCTTCCCGGAACGGCACGGCGCGGCGGACCAGCAGCTCGGCCAGGTCGGTGGCCAGGGCGTGCCCGGCGGCCGCCGTGGCGCTGAGCCGCTCGACATGGAAGCGCAGGGTGGCCACCAGTCCCGCCATCGCGGGCAGCACCGTCAGCAGCGTGTCCACGGTGTCGAAGACGGGCTCCTTGTCTTCCTGCAGATCCCGGTCATAGGCGAGCGGCAGTCCCTTGAGCGTGGCGAGCAGCCCGGTGAGGTTGCCGATGAGCCGGCCCGCCTTCCCGCGGGCCAGCTCGGCGACATCCGGATTCTTCTTCTGCGGCATGATCGACGACCCGGTCGCGTAGGCGTCGTCGACCTCGACCCAGCCGAACTCGTGCGTGGACCACAGCACGATTTCCTCGCCCAGCCGGGACAGGTGCACCCCGAGCAGGGCCGCGGCGAAGCAGAATTCGGCGGCGAAGTCCCGGTCGCTGACCGCGTCTATCGAGTTGTCGGCCGCAGCCGCAAAGCCCAGCTCGGCCGCGACGGCCTCGGGATCGAGCGGCAGCGACGAGCCAGCCAGCGCGCCCATCCCGAGCGGGCTGACCGCGGCCCGGATGTCCCAGTCCCGGAGCCGGCTGGCGTCCCTGGCGAACGCCTGCACGTGCGCGAGCAGGTGGTGGGCGAGCAGGATCGGCTGTGCGTGCTGTAGATGCGTCATGCCGGGAGCGGGGGTGTCGGCGTGCCGGTCGGCCTGCCCGATCAGCGCCAGCTCCAGCTCGGTCAGCCGCGCCATGATGATCCGGACGTGGTCGCGCAGATACAGCCGCAGATCGGTGGCGATCTGATCGTTGCGGCTGCGGCCGGCCCGCAGCTTGCCGCCGAGCTGCCCGACGCGCTCGAGCAGGCCGCGCTCGAGCGCGGTGTGCACGTCCTCGTCGGCGGCTGTCGGCCGGAACGCGCCGTCCTGGCATGCCCGGCCGAGGTCGGCGAGCGCGGCGAGCATCCGGGTGAGCTCGGTATCGGTGAGCAGGTCGGCCTTGTGCAAGACGCGGGCGTGCGCCCGGGAGGCGAGCAGGTCATACGGCGCCAGGCGCCAGTCAAACTGCACGCTCACCGACAACCTGGCGAGCGCGTCGGCGGGCCCGGACTCGAAGCGACCGCCCCACAGCCGGACGGGCTGCCCGGCTGCCCGCTCCTCCTCTGCCGCCATCACATGCTCCCTGATCTACTGGGTCGGTTGCGACAATATCCGCTGTACCTACGCAAGCCCGCCAGAGTGGAGGTCCGGACGTGGCCGGTGAAGCCACCAGTACTGATCGCGATGGCGTTCCCATCATCGCGGTGGCGAGCGGCAAGGGCGGGGTCGGCAAGACCACGGTCGCGGTGAACCTCGCGCTGGCGCTCGCCGCAGCCGGCCGGCGCGTCGGCCTGGTGGACGCCGACTTGTACGGGCCGGACGTGCCGAGAATGCTCGGCCTCCGGCGTCGCCAGGAGGCCCGTGAGCTGACCCTGTTCAGCGCCCGGGGCAGGCCGCAGGCGCGGCTGCAGGCCATCGAGCGGCACGGCCTCCAGGTCGCGTCGGCGGCGTTCCTCATGGGTGAGAGCCAGGGCCTCGGCCTGGAGGCTAGCCTTGCCCAGCTACTGGTGCGCCGGCTCATCACCGATACCGAGTGGCAGCGCCCGGACTGCCTCGTGGTCGACCTGCCGCCGGGTACCGCCGACGTCCAGCAGTTCGTGTTTGCGCTGCACGACCGCCCGGTGCGCGTACTCGTGGTAGTCACCCCGCAGGTGATCGCGCATTCCGACGTGCGCCGGCTGCTCGCCGACCTGAGCCGCCGGTCGGCGGTGACGCTCGGTGGCGTGGAGAATTTCAGCGGCCTGATCTGCGCGCGCTGCGGCGAGCTCACGCCCATGTTCCCGGCGGCGCCTGCCGCCGAGAGCATCTGGGGCCTGGTGGACCGGCTGGCCAGCGTCCCGTTCAGCCCGGCGGCCGCCGCCGACGCTGATGAGGGCCGGCCGGTCATGCTGAGCCGGGCCGTTCCGGCGCAGGTCGCCGCGTTCGAGCTGCTCGCCGCCGAGGTAACAGCCCGCATGCCCGATTCCTTCACCGGCTAGCACCCAAGGGCGCAATTGTCACAACCAACCCAAACTAGGGGGATGATTGTGACAATTGCGCCCTTGGACCCCGGAGACTGCCCGGCCGGCAGGCCGGGATCAGCGCCGCGCCTACCTGCGACCAGCTCCGGCGGCGGGCCGTGACGCGAGCTGAAGCAGCGTGGCAGCGAGATCGGCTCCCCCGGCCGGATCGCGGGAAATGACCAGCACGGTGTCGTCACCGCCGACGGTACCCAGTACGGCCGGCCAGCCGGCGTGATCGATGGCCGAAGCGAGCAGTTGTGCCGCACCCGCCGGAGTGCGCAGCACAACCAGGTTGGCGCTCGCCTCGGCGGAGATGAGAAGCTCGGCGGCTAGCCGGGCGAGCCGGGCCGCAGGGTCGGCGGCCGACGGCGCAAACGGCCCGCCCGCCAGCGCGCCGGCCACCCCGGACACGCCGCCGGGTCCCGGCTCGCCTGGCAGCGCGTAGACGAGCACGCCGTCGGCGCCGCGTAGCCGGACAGCGCCGATCTCCTCAAGGTCGCGCGACAGCGTGGCCTGGGTGACCCGCACCCCGCGCTCGCCGAGCAACTCCGCCAGCTCCTCCTGGGAGCGGACGGGCTGCTGGCCCAGGATCGCCGCGACCTGCGCGTGCCTGGCCGCCTTGGTCAGCGGGCTCGTCATCATGCGCCAGACTCCCCGAGCAGGAAGCACAACAGCGCCTTTTGCGCGTGCAGCCGGTTCTCCGCCTGCTCGAACACCAGGCTAGCCGGACCGTCGATGACCTCGGCGGCAATCTCCTGGCCGCGGTGCGCGGGCAGGCAGTGC
The DNA here is from genome assembly GCA_049675875.1 of Streptosporangiaceae bacterium. Classification (GTDB taxonomy): domain Bacteria; phylum Actinomycetota; class Actinomycetes; order Streptosporangiales; family Streptosporangiaceae; genus JAJYUU01. The sequence continues at coordinate 13,566 of JBAUAR010000477.1, read as the reverse complement.
AGCACGCGGCAGCCCTCGGCCGCCGCCGCCAGCTTCGCGGCGTCCAGCGAGTACGGCACCATCACCTCCGACCTCGCGCCTTCCTGCCCCTCCTGGCCCATGGAAGTCCATACGTCGGTGGCGAGCACGTCGGCGTCCAGACACCCCGCCTTGGCATCGGCGGTCACCTGGACCGAGCCGCCGGTGCGGCGCGCGATGCTCTCGGCGGTGGCCACCACCTCGGCCGACGGCCAGTACGACTCCGGCGCACAGATCCGCACGTGCAGCCCCGCCGTCGCGCCGCCCAGCAGGTAGGAGTGCGCCATGTTGGATGATCCGTCGCCAAGGAAGCTCAAGGTCAGGCCCGCGAGCCTGCCGTGGGCCTGCATGATCGTCAGCAGGTCGGCGAGAACCTGGCATGGATGGAACTCATCGGTCAGCGCGTTGACGACCGGGACGTTGCTGGCGGCCGCCATCGCCGCGATCTGGTCCTGGCCGAATGTGCGCCAGGCGATGGCGGCGACCTGCCTCGACAACACCCTGGCTACGTCCTCGACTGGCTCGCCCCGGCCGACGTGGGTCCGGCCCGTCTCGATGACCAGCGGATACCCGCCCAGCTCGGCGATGCCGACCGCGAATGACACCCGGGTGCGCAGCGACGGCTTGTCGAACAGCACGGCCACCGTGCGCGGCCCGGCCAGCGGCTGCCGAGCCAGCGGACTCGCCTTGAGCTCTGCCGCCAGCGCCAGCACGCTGGCCTGCTCGGGTGGGGCCAGATCGTCGTCGCGGAGGAAGTGGCGAACCAGCCGGCCGGAGCTCATCCGCCCTCCTGGCCGGCCAGCACCACGCTGGCGGCGTCCAGGATGCCGGGCAGCGCCGCGATGAAGGAGTCCGCCTCGGCTGCCGTCAGGATCAGTGGCGGCGCCAGCCGGACGGCGTCCGGCTGGACCGCGTTGACCAGGAAGCCGTTCCGCTGCGCGGTCGCCGCCACGGCGGTCCCGGCGGTCCCGGAGAGCGCGATCGCCAGCCACAGCCCGCTGCCGCGCACGCCGGCGATCAGCGGGTGTCCGGTTCCCTCGATCCCGGTGGCGAGGTGCTCGCCGACGGACTTGACGTGCGCGAGGAGGTCCTCCTTGTCGATGGTGTCCAGCACGGCGAGCGCCGCTGCGCACGCGACCGGGTTGCCGCCGAAGGTACTGCCGTGGTCACCCTTGCTCAGCGCCGAGCCGCAGCGGCCGAAGCCGATGCAGGCGCCGATCGGCAGGCCGCCGCCGAGGCCCTTGGCTAGCGTGAGCACGTCCGGCCGGACGCCCTCCTTCTGGTGCGCGAACCACTCCCCGGTCCGGCCGATACCGCTCTGGATCTCGTCCAGGACGAGCAGCGCGCCGGCCTTATCGCACGCCTCCCTCGCCGCCTTGAGGTAACCAGGCGGCGCCGGCACGACGCCGCCTTCACCGAGGGTCGGCTCGAGGAAAACCGCGGCAGTGTCGGGCCCGACGACCGCCTGCAGCGCCGCCGGGTCCCCGTACGGCACGAAGACAGCTTGTACGCCGAACGGCCCGAACGGCTCCCTGATGGCAGCCTTGCCAGTCAGGCTCAGCGCGCCCATGGTCCGGCCGTGAAAGCCGTGCTCGGCAGCGACGATGACCGGCCGATCAGGGCCCTGCGCCTTACGGACCAGCTTGAGCGCTGCCTCGTTGGCCTCGGCACCAGAGTTGGCCAGGAATACCCGGCCATCGGTGCCGAGCAGCCCGATCAGCCGCTCGGCGAGCTCCACCTGCCGCTCGTGCAGGAACAGGTTCGAGACGTGAGCCAGCGTGCCAGCCTGGCGACTGACCGCCTCAACGATCGCCGGGTGCGCGTGCCCGAGCGCGCTGACCGCGATGCCGCCGATGAGATCGAGATAGCTATTGCCGTCGACGTCCCAGACCGTGCAGCCCCGGCCGCGAGCCAGCGCCACCGGCGGCATGCCGTACGTCAGCATCATGCTCGCCCCGTACCGGTCCTGCAGTAGCTCAGTCGCTGACATGATGCGCTCCTTCTGCGGGCTGCGGGGTGTCCGGGAGGACCATGGTGCCGATCCCGGAATCGGTAAAGATCTCGAGCAGGATCGCGTGCGGCAGCCGCCCGTCGAGCACGTGCGCCTGCGGCACGCCCCCGCGCACCGCCGTCAGGCACGCCGCCATCTTGGGAATCATGCCGTCGGACAGGCCGGGCATGAGCGCTGCCAGCTCGGTCGTGGTGAGCCGGCGAATGGGCCGGGCCTGCAGCGCGCTCGCCGCGTCCGCACCCGACCAGCGCGGATACAGTCCGGCGACGTCGGTGAGCAGCACCAGCTTGGCCGCGCCGAGCGCGACGGCGATGGCCGCCGCCGCGGTGTCGGCGTTGACGTTCAGCACGCCGCCACCGCTGCCGCGGGCGACGCTGGAGACGACCGGGATCCGGCCGTCAGCGAGCAGCGCGCTCACCGCGCCGGGGTTCACCGCGTCGACCTCCCCGACCTCCCCGATGTCGATGAGCTCGCCATCGACCTGCGCCTGCATGCGGCGGGCGGTGAGCAGGTGGGCGTCCTCGCCGGAGATCCCGACGGCCAGCGGCCCGTGCTCGTTGATCAGCCCGATGATCTCCCTGTTAACCTGGCCGGTCAGCACCATCCGGACCACGTCCATGGTTTCCGGGGTGGTGACCCGCAGACCTGCGCGGAAGGTCGACTGCATGCCGAGCCGGTCGAGCTGGGCGCTGATCTGCGGACCGCCGCCGTGCACGACGACCGGCCGCAGCCCTGCGTAATGCAGGAAGACCACATCCTGCGCGAACGAGCGGCGGAGGCCGTCGTTCGTCATCGCGTTGCCGCCGTATTTCAGCACGACCGTCTGGTCATGGAACCGCTCCAGCCACGGCAGCGCCTCGATGAGGACAGCAGCCTTGTCGCCGGCCCCGTTCCCGTCCCCTGCTGGCGTCATGTCGAGTACGCCGAGTTCAGCCGCACGTACTCGGCGGTGAGATCGGTCGTCCTGATGGTCGCCCCGCGCTCGCCGGCCGCGAGCTCCACAGTGATGGTCACCTGCCTGGGTCGCAGGTCGACGGCCGAGCGGTGGTCCCCCGGTGCGCCGCCCTTGCACACCCACACGCCGTTGATCGCGACGCTGAGCTGATCGGGCTCGAACGCAGCGCTGGTGGTGCCGACTGCGGCCAGCACCCGGCCCCAGTTCGGGTCCTCGCCGGCGATCGCGCACTTGAGCAAGGCGCACCGGGCGATGGCGCGACCGACCTCGACCGCGTCGTCCTCGGTCGCGGCGCCAGTCACATCGATCGTGATCGCTTTGCTGGCGCCCTCGGCGTCGGACTGCATCTGGGCAGCGAGGTCCGCGCACGCGTCGGTCAGCAGCGTGGCGAACTCGCCGGTGTCCGGGACGGTGCCGCTCGCACCGCTGGCCAGCAGCAGCACGGTGTCGTTGGTGGACATGCAGCCGTCGGTGTCGAGCCGGTCGAATGTGCTGCGCACCGCGGTGCGCAGGGCGCGGTCCAGGTCGCCCGGCGTCAGGTCGGCATCGGTCGTCAGCACGACGAGCATCGTGGCGAGCGCTGGCGCCAGCATGGCGGCGCCCTTCGCCATCCCGCCTATCTGATACCCGGTGCCGAGCAGGACGCACGTTTTCGGCACGGTGTCGGTCGTTCTGATGGCGTCGGCGGCGGCCAGCCCGCCCTGCGCCGACGCCTGAGTCACGGCCGCGGTCGTGCCGGCCAGCAGCAGGTCGATCGGCAGCCGCTCGCCGATCAGCCCGGTCGAGCAGACCGCGACCTCCCCGGCACCGATGTCGAGCAGGTCCGCCACGTGCTCCGCGGTGCGATGGGTGTCGGCGAAGCCGGCCGGCCCGGTGCACGCGTTCGCGCCGCCCGAGTTCAGTACGACCGCGCGGACCGCCTGACCGGCCAGCACCTGCTGGCTCCACAGCACGGGCGCGGCCTTCACCCGGTTCGCAGTGAACACGCCGGCGGCCGCGGCGCTCGGTCCGTCATTGATGACGACCGCGACATCAGCGGCGCCGGACGCCTTGATTCCCGCAGCGACGCCGGCCGCCCGGAAGCCCTGCGGGCTGGTCACGGTCATGGTGCGACTCCGATCGGCGTCAGCCCGGCGGTCTCCGGCAATCCGAGCATGAGATTGGCATCCTGGATCGCCTGCCCGGCGGCGCCCTTACCGAGGTTGTCGATGGCGGCGACGGCCACCGCGCGGCCCGCTCGCGGATCCGCCGCGACCTGCAGCTGCACGCCATTGGAGCCGCTCACTGACCCGGTAGCCGGCCAGTGTCCGGCCGGCAGCAGCGTCACGAACGGCTCGCCGTCGTAGCAGGCGGCGAGGGCCGCGCGCAGGTCTGCCGTGCTGATGTCCGGCGCTGCCAGCTGGGCCGTGCAGGTCGCCAGAATGCCGCGCGGCATCGGCGCGAGCACCGGAGTGAAGCTCACCGTGGCGGGCTGGCCGCACGCCTCACCGATCGCCTGCTCGATCTCCGGGGTGTGCCGGTGCGCGCCAGCGACTGAGTAGGCCGACATCGAGCCCATCACCTCGGTGGCGAGCAACTCGGCGCGCACCGAGCGGCCGGCTCCGGACGTGCCCGAAGCTGCCATGATCACGATGTCGCCGGGATCGGCCAGCCCCGCAGCTGCCAGCGGTACGAGCGCGAGCATCGCGGCCGTGGCGTAGCAGCCAGGCGCGGCGACGCGGCCCGCCGCCTGGATCTGGACGCGGGCGCCGGGCAGCTCGGGGGTGCCGGTGACCCATCGGCCGGCATACGCGCCGCTGTAGTACCGCGCCCACGTCGCGCTGTCGGCCAGCCGGAAGTCAGGGCCCAGGTCCACGACCTTGACGCCGCCGGGGAGTTCGGCCGCGGCCAGCGCGGACTGCCCGGCGGGCAGCGCGAGGAATACCAGGTCGCAGTCGGCCATCACCGCGGCGTCGTGGGGCTGGAATCGGCGGTCCGCCAGCCCCGGCAGGCCCGCGAGGTGCGGATGCAGCTCGGCGACTGGCTGGCCGGCGCTGCTGCCCGCGGTGACCGCGGCTAGCTCCAGGTCTGGGTGTCCGGCCAGCAGCCGCAGCAGCTCGCCGCCCGCGTAGCCGCTAGCGCCGGCCACCGCGACGCGCGCGCCCATCACCCCTCCAGGATCACGCGAGCAGGCCGCTCGCCATCGGTCCGAACCGAACGTAACCGCAGTCATTGTCCAGCGCCTTCGAATGATTATGCATACCAGTGACTGAATATGCAATCGCGAGCCACGCGTTCTAGGGACGGTTGCGGTCCCCGCGTCGGTACGAGTCGCTGGCACGCCTGGTAATAGTCGGCATCCAGATCTGCGATCCTGCTGGGTCGCTACCTGGCCGGACGGCATGATAGGCGGTGAAAGGAGACAAACGCCATGCCAGTCCGGCGCCGCGTCGCGCTCATCGCGCTGGCGTGCGCGCTGCCGTCCGCGCTGGCGCTAGCCGGGTGCGGGGCCGGAACCAAACCCTCGGCAGCCATCCAGGACTGCGGCACTGGCAGGACCGCTGCCAACGTGCCGGTGGAGATTGAAGTCGACCACGGCCAGGTGGCCTGCTCGGCCGCGATGGAGGTCGAGGCCAGTTACGCGAGGGCCATCGTCGACGGCAGGGCGCCGGGGAACGGCGGCGGCGGGCCGGTCAGTATCGACGGCTGGACCTGCCAGGGACTGGCCACGCCCCAGCTGCTGAAGACGGGCGAGACGTCCAAGTGTGCCAAGGATGGCCACGAGATCGTGGCCATCCTCAAGTCACCCAGCTAGCCGCCGGCCCCGGCGCCGGCTGAGCGAGCGCCGCTGACTAGCCCTGCAGCACCGACGACTTCATGGTGGCCGTCGGACTAAAGATGATGCAGCTGACGGTCCGGTGGCCGGCCAGCCACGAGCTCTCCAGCGGGAACAGCAGCCGTATCTCCATCGAGCTCGTGACCTTCGCGCTATCCAGGCTCGTCTTCGCGCGGGCGTTGCAGCCGCTGCTGGCGATGCTGGTCAGCTTCGCACTCCCCGGATAGTCGAGAATCGAACCGCTGACGCTGAACGTGGCGAAGATCTGGGCGTTGTGCGCCTGGGTGCACGAGGTCTGGGTGACTGTCCCGACGGTCGTCACGTGCCCGGGAGTCACGGCGGGGTTGTCGAAACAATCCCCGGTGGCGAGCGAGAACGGATCCACACGCTGGCCGCTCCCCTGCGTCGAGGCCGACCCGGACGGCTGGGCGGGTGTCGCGGTCCCCAGGATGACGCCGGTCACGACGAGCACTACGGCCAGCGCCAGCCAGCAGCTCCCGAGCACGATCCCGGCGACCGCCAGCCCCTTGCCCCGCTGCAGTGTGCGGCGAATGCGACGGAGCGCCGCGATGCCGAGCACGATGCCGAGGATCGCGCTGATCCCCACGATGCCCAGCAAGCCGAGCACGAACGCGGTGATGGCCAGCCCGTTGGTACCGGACGGCGGCGGGGCCACTTGCGGGCCCCAGGTCGTGACGGGCGCCGGGCGGTACGGGGGTGGCGCCTGCTCCGCGCTGTCCGGGGCATAGCTCGGCGGCAGGGTGACACCGGGGTAGTAATCCTGGCCATCGGGCCCGCGGTCATCTGGCACCCAGAGCTGCCAGCCTGGTGGTGCTGGCGGCCAGCGAGGGTCGGGCCGCCAGCCAGGTCCTGGCACGAAACCCTCGGGCGGCGACGGCCAGCCTGGGGCCGGGTTAAAGCGCATAGCCAAGGCGATCGGCTCCAAAGCTGACGGGCGCCGGCCGTCGCTCAACGACGCCGGGCGGCGCGTCGCCCGTCACGTCAGTCGCCCGCAGCGCCGCGACTGCGTAGAACATAGCAGTCACATAGGCCATTAGCTATATGTCCCGCAAACCTGGGCACACCGCCGCGAGCCGCGAGCGGCCGCGGCTCCGTGCCGGTCAGCCGGCCCGCATGACCGCGCCAGTTCGGCGGGTGGCCTCCGCCACGGCGGCGTCGCGGGCCGCGCTGACCTCGTCGGCGGTGAGCGTGCGGTCCGGCGCCCGGAACCGCAGCGTGTAGGCGAGCGACTTGCGACCCGCCCCGGCCTGGTCCCCGGTGTAGACGTCGAACAGCCGCACCGTCTCCAAAAGCACGTCGCCGGCCGCGGCCGCGCCGTCGGCCAGGGCGCGCTCGACATCCGCCGCGGGCACCGACTCCGGTACGCTCAGCGCCACGTCCTGCACGGCAATCGGATAGCCGGACAAGGCAGGCCCCTGTACCGGGCCGAGGGCGTCGGCAGCGGTCTCGATCACCGACAGGTCGAGTTCCATGGCCGCGGTACGGGGCGGCAGCCCGAATGCGGCGACGACCCTGGGGTGCAGCTCGCCGGCGTGCCCGGCCAGCCACTCGTGGCCCTGCTCGCTGCGCACGAAGATCGCCGCGCAGCGGCCGGGATGCCACGGCTCGTGCCGGGCGGCCCGTACGTCAAACGGAACCCGGCTGGCCCGCAGCACTCGCCGTGCGGCCTCGATCGCATCCTGCCAGCCCGCCGCGCGGCCCGGTCCCCACCAGCCGGCCGGCTCGATCTGGCCAGTCAGGACCGCACCCACGTGCAGTGGCTGGTCCGGCAGCGCCGCCTCCAGCTCCGCGACCTCGTGCACCGTCGGGCCACGGTCAACCGGCAGAATCGGCGCCACGTCGGGTGCGTCCGGGCGCGGCCGGAATACCAGCCCGAGCTCGTGCAGCGCCACGTCGCCGAAGCCGCGTCCGACGTTGCGGACCAGCGTCCGCAGCAGGCCCGGCAGCAGTGTCGTGCGCAGCAGCGGCTGGTCGTCGGTCAGCGGATTGGCCAGCCGGACCGCCAGCCGGGCCGGGTCGTCGGCGGGCAGCTGCAGCTTGTCAAAGTCCGCGGTCGAGGTGAACGGGTCGGTCAGCACCTCCACCGAGCCGCCGTAAGCCAGTGCGCGGTCCACCGTCCGGCGCAGCAGTTGCCGGTCGGTCAGGCCCTTACCGGCAGCCGCCCGCGCCGCCCGCACCGGGATGTTCTGGTAGCCCTCCAGCCTGATGACCTCCTCGGCCAGGTCGGCCGGGTCGGTCAGGTCAGGCCGCCACGACGGCGGGGTCACCAGCAGGAGCAGCTCCGGCCGATCGTGCCTGGCGTGGTCGTGCCCGCCGTGGTCGTGCTGCGCGTGGTCGTGCTGCCCGTGGTCGTGCCCGCCGTGGTCGTGCTGTCCGTGATTGTGCTGTCCGTGATTGTGCTGTCCGTGGTTGGAGCTACTGCGCTTGGTAGTGAGCTGACCGGCAGCCAGGCCAGCGGGACGGGCGTCGGCGCCATCGGTCGCCACGATGCCGTCCGGCCCGGCATCGGGATCCGCCGACGCCTGGAGCATCGTGCAGCCAACCTCCCGCAGCCTCGCCTGCACGGTTTCCAGGCCGTAGACCGTCCCGGCCACCTGGTCGGGGTAGTCGGCCGCCATGGCGATCGTCACGGGCGGGATGTCCGCGGCGGCCATCGAGCAACCGGGCACCACGGTGCCGCCACCGAACACGGCGAGCATCGTCGCCGCCCGCGCGGAAGCCCGCAGCGGCAGCTCAGGATCGACACCGCGCTCGAACCGCGCGGATGCCTCCGAGCCGAGCCGGTGCCTGCGGCTCTGCCGGGCGATGCCGCGGGCTGAGAAGTGCGCCGCTTCGACCACTACATCGCGCGACGAGTCGGATACCTCTGTCGCCACGCCGCCCATCGTGCCGGCCAGCGAGATGGGCCCCGAGGAGTCGGTGATGAGGATGTCCTCCGGGTCGAGCGCGCGGACCACGTGATCGAGCGTCTCCAGCTTCTCGCCGGACGCCGCCCGGCGCACCACGATCGGGCCGGTCAGCCGCGCGCGGTCGAAGGCGTGTAGCGGCTGGCCGAGCTCGAGCATCAGATAGTTGGTGACGTCGACGGCGAGTGACACGGACCGCTGGCCTGCCCTGGCGAGCCTGATCTTCGTGCCGAGCGGAGTCACCGCCGCCGGATCAAGCCCGCGAACCTCGCGCAGCACGAACCGGTCGCACGCGGTGCTGTCGGCGATGCTCGCCGGGTAGACGTCGGCCGAGATCAGGCGGGTGTCCGCGGTCAGCCCGACGTCGGCCGGGTCGGTGAACGGCACCCGGTAGGAGATGGCGAGCTCCCGTGCCACGCCGCGGACGGACAGCGCGAAGCCCTTGTCGGGCGTCACGTTGATATCGAGGACGACGTCGAGCAGCCCGGCATAGCTGACGAAGTCGCCGCCGAGCGGCGCGTCGGCCGGCAGCACGAGGATGCCGGTGTGATCCTCGCCGATGGCCAGCTCGGCGGCCGAGCAGATCATGCCCTCCGAAACGCGGCCATACGTCTTGCGCGCGCCGATCTCGAAGCCGCCGGGCAGCACGGCACCCGGCACCGCCAGCGCTACCCGGTCGCTCACTGCGAAGTTACGGGCGCCGCAGATCACGTGGCGTTCCAGCCCGTCGCCGGTAGACACCTGGCAGTACCTGATGGGCTTGCCGAACCCGGATAGCTCCTCGATGTCCAGCACCTCGGCAATGACGAGCCCGGAGATGTCGTGCCCGACCCGCTCGACCGACTCGATCTCGAGCCCGCAGGCGGTGAGCCGCCTGGCCAGGTCGGCGACACCGGCCTCGTCGTCCGGCCGGAGCTCGATGGCTGCGTACTCCAGCAGCCACGACAGCGGTAGCCGCATCACGCCTCCATTCCGAAGGCACGGCTGAACCGCACGTCACCCTCGAGGGTGTCCCTGATGTCGGTCACGCCGTTCCGGATCAGGACCGACCTGTCGATGCCCAGGCCGAACGCGAAGCCGCTGTACCGGTCGGGGTCAATGCCGCAGGCCACGAGCACCCGCGGGTTCACCATGCCGCAGCCGGCGATCTCGATCCAGCCCTGCGACCGGCAGACCCGGCACGGCTCGCCGCCCGGCCGGGTGGACGCGCCGCGGCACACATGACACTGCATCGACACGTCTGCCGACGGCTCGGTGAACGGGAAGAAATCCGGGCGCAGCCTGGTCTGCAGGCCCGGCCCGAACATGGCCTCGACGAACGCGTTGATGGCACCGCGCAGGTCAGCCATGGTCAGGCCCTCGTCGACGGCCAGGCACTCAATCTGCTGGAAGACCGGGCTGTGCGTCGCGTCCAAGGTGTCCGTGCGGTAGCACTTGCCTGGACTGACCACATACAGCGGCATCGGCCGGGTGAGCAGCGCCCTGATCTGCACCGGCGAGGTGTGCGTGCGCAGCAGCACACCGGAGCGCTGCGCGCCGTCGCGGGCGGCGACGAAGATCGTGTCGTACATCTCCCTGGCGGGGTGGTCGGGTGGGAAGTTCAGCGCGTCGAAGTTGTACCACTCGGCCTCGACCTCCGGGCCCTCCGCCACCTCGTAGCCCATGCTGACGAAAACGTCGACAAGCCGCTCGCCCGCCGTGGTGACCGGGTGCCGCGCTCCGGCCAGTGAGCGGTCCCACGGCAGCGTGACGTCTACTGCCTCCTCGATGAGCACCCGCTGGTCGCGCTCGGCCTCGAGCTCGGCCTGTCGCTGACTGAGGGCCTGCCGAACGGCGGCACGCGCCGCTCCGACGCGCTTGCCCGCTTCCGCGCGGGCAGCCGGCGGCAGCGCGCCGATCTCGGCGTTGGCCAGTGCGAGCGGCGATCGGTCACCTGCGTGCGCGATCCTGGCGGTCTTCAGCTGATCGAGGTCGGTGGCCGCCGCGACGGCTGCCAGCGCCTCAGCCAGCACGCGCTGCACCTCGACGGGAGCCAGCACGGCCACCTCCACCGGATCATACGTATTGTTCGGTGCGGACATCTCCCTGATCTTCCTGACAGAGCCGGAGGACCCCGACGGGCGAAGTCCCGGCAGTGTGATTGCGCAGACTCCAGCACGAAAATGCGGCGCAGCGAGGGCGGCGAAGCGCTCGGGCGCAGGCCCGCCGGCTAGCCGAAGTCAGGCGTCCCGGCGGGCATGGTAAATCGGAACTCGGCCCCGCCGCCGGGTGCCTGCTGCACGGTGATCTCCCCGCCGTGTGCCTCGACCAGCCCCTTGACGATGAACAGCCCGAGGCCGGCGCCACCGCGGCGCTTGGCTCGCCAGAACCGGGCGAAGACGCGGGGCGCAACCTCGGGCGCGATGCCAGGCCCCTGGTCGCGGACTGCCACCGCCACACCAGGAGCCCCTGCCACGACCGCTGGCTCCACCACGGTAGTAACGGTACCAGCCCCGTGCCGGACCGCGTTCTCGATCAGGTTCGCGAGGATCTGGTCGACCTTGTCGGCGTCCAGCCACGTCTCAGGCAGGCCGTCGGCCACCTCGATCCGGTACCGGTCGTCGACGTCCCCGGCGGCCACCCGGCCGCTGATGATCGTGCTAGCCCTGGCCGGGATGCTGACGAGCTCCCGGTGCACCTCGATCCGCCCGGCCTCGATCCGCGAGACGTCCAGCAGCTCGGTGATCAGCCGGGTGACGCGGTCAGCGTCGGCGTTGACCGTCTCCAGCATGACCCGTTTCTGATCATCGGTGAAGCGCGGCCACTTGGCGAGGAGCGTCGCGGTGAAGCCCTTGACGCTGGTCAGCGGCGAGCGCAGCTCGTGGGCGACGGTCGAGACCAGATCGGCCCGGCCGCGCTCCAGCCGGGCGCGCTGCTCCGCGCTGCGGAGGGTGATAGCGAGCCGCTGCACCGCCCGGCCAGTGCCGCCCGCGCGCCGCCGCGGCTCGCGCACGTATCCGACGCTGACCAGTACCTCGGTGCCATCCGGCAGGTAGAGGGCCCGCTCGGGGTGCCTGGTCCTGGTGCACAGTCCGTCGTACGGCTGAGCCAGTGTCCACCAGCAGCGGTCCTCGACATCACGCAGCGGCAGCACCTGCCGGACATCGCGGCCGAGCGCGGTGGCCGGGACTATCCCGGTCAGCCGGGCGGCGGCGCGGTTGACCACCGTGACCGTGCCCGTGTGGTCGGCGATGATCAGGCCGTCTGGCAGGTCGTCGGCGAGGACCAGGAATGAGGGAACGGGGCCGACACCGGCATCGGCGGCCTCGTCAGGCACAGCCGAGCGGCCTGGCCCAGCGCCAGCGTCGTCGGTGTCGCTAGTGTCGCCGGTATCGGCAGCGTCGGAAGGGTTGGGCGTCTCCGCGGGAACGGCTGCGAGCCCGGCCGCCGACTGACCTGTCGCGATCCCGTCCACCACCCTGCGTCGCCTCCGGGAAGGCTCGGAGAAGCTGCCTGTCCCCCCGCGGGGTCGCGCGTGTGTCACGGCACAGCGGACGGTCGCCGCCCGCACCCGTGCCACGGCCGCATCGACGGACCCGGGGGAAGACCGCCGTCGCAGCGCTGCCGCGCCAGCCGCCGCCGCTGCAAACACGCACCGGGTCGACGGATGACGCAACGTGATCAGACTTTAGCGGATTCGACCCGCACGGGCGACACTCCGAGATGCCGTTACGGCTCGCCACGGGCGTGGCGGGCCGAGGCATACAGGCAGACCGCCGCTGCTGCCGCCAGGTTGAGGCTCTCCGCCTGGCCGTAGATCGGCACGGCTACCGCCGCGTCGGCGAGCTGGCGGAGACTGTCTGGCAGGCCCCAGGCCTCGTTGCCGAACAGCCACGCCGTCGGGCGGGCCAGGTCCGGGCCGCCAGGGCCGTCGAGGACCTGGCTGGCGCTGCCGTCCGCCGCGAGCACCTGCAGGCCGGCGGCCCGAAGCCCGGTGATCACGTCGGGCAGCTCAGGGCCGGCCACCAGCGGCAGGTGAAACAGGCTGCCGGCCGAGGACCGAACGCACTTTGCGTTGTAGGGGTCGACCGACGCGGCGGCGAACACCACCCCGTCGGCCCCGGCGGCGTCGGCGGTGCGCACGACGGTGCCCGCGTTGCCGGGGTCGCGCACACTGACGAGCACCGCGACCAGCCGCGGAGTCGCGCCGAGGAGGGCGGCGAGCGGCACGTCGACGAATCGGCAGACGGCAACAACGCCCTGGGGAGTGATGGTCTGCGCCAGCTCGGCCATTACTTCGCCGCTGACCTCGTGCATGGCGACACCTGCGGCCGCGGCCCGATCCGCGAGGTCACGATGGCGCGCCCGGCCCGGACCGGTGACGAACAGCTCGCTCACCACGCCGGGCCGCCGGAGCGCCTCCGCGACCGCCTGGGGACCCTCGGCGAGGAACGACCGGGCGCGTTCCCGGAACGCCCGCTTGCCGAGCTGCCGGGCCGCCTTCACCCGCGCCGACCGGACGGACAGGCTGCCGTCCGGCTGTCTGAACGGAGCCCCCGGTCTGGTCATGCCGGAACGGTCAGAACTCGCCGCGCCGTCCGTGGGTGTGAGTTTGCTATGGCTCCACGGGCTGTTGCCGATTCGGCTTGGGGGTCGGTGGTCACTGGTGGTCTGGCCTTCGGTGACTGGCTGGTGATGGTGGCTGGGGTAGCTGGTTCTGCGTGCCTGCCTGGCGTGGCTGGTCAGGCGAGGCGGGGCTGGGGGGCGGGCGGGCATCCGGCCCGGGATGCCAGGTCGTCCGGTGCGGTGTGGGTGAGGTGGCCGGTGCTGATGGCCTTGAGCAGGTTGACGGTGGCGGTGA
>JBAUAR010000476.1:0-10737 GCA_049675875.1 Streptosporangiaceae bacterium | reverse complement strand
GATTTTTCCCGCTGCGGCGAGCACCCGCAGATGCGAGCGCGCCGAGCGGGCCGGATGAAACGCCCTGGCCTCCAGTTGCGCGCCTACCTCCCGCAGCGGCCAGGCCAGATCGTGATAAGCCCGCCCGCCGATCGTGGCCCGGCCTGCGTCCGGGCGGTCCAGGCCCAGGATCATCCGCATCGTTGTGGATTTGCCCGAGCCGTTCGGACCGAGGAACCCGGTCACCGAGCCTGGCTGCACGGCGAAGCTCAGGTTATCGACGGCCCGCACCGGCCCGTATCTCTTGCTGAGGCCACTGGCCTTGATCATGACGCCTCCCTTGCCGGGCAACGCCGTTGCGTGCCCGGTGCCATCCACGCTAGGAAGCTCGGGCCGACCAGAAAATGTGGCCAGCGGGCGTCCTGGCCCCCCGATTAGCCCGCGGTCCGGGCGGGGGATAACTCCCCACCGGCAGGTGAGTGGCAGGCTCGGCTTACGAGAATCAAACGCCTGCCCAGGCGCGAACATTAGCCAGTCCGGGCCCGCTGAGCTCACCAAGCCGCGCGGGGCGGCCTGAGATCGTGAGCGCCAGCGCCACGGCGGGCCCGCGTACTTCGTCGCCGCGACCGTACGCCCACTCGGTGTCGGTAGCCACATAACGCAGTGGCGGCAGTCCCTTCGCCGCGAACCCGCGCCGACCCTTCGGCGAGAGAAGGAGGTCAAGCGCGCCGTGCCACCGCTCGGCGGGCCGACCGTCAGCGATGCCGAGCGGGACGCGCATGTCCTCGCCGTGCAGCAGCACCTCCGTGAGCGGTGCATCGGAGCCAAAAGTGGGCGGCGTGAACCGGCTGTCCGCGTTGGCCCGCAGGTCGCCGACTATGTCGGGGATGGGCCGGGCCGCCTCCCGGGCGACGATGATGCGGTTGGCGCGGTCCAGGTTGCCGCCAGCCCTGATCGCCGCCAGCAGCAACGTTCCCATACCGTGCGTCAGGACCACGCTCAGGTGCGCGGCCACGTGCCGGACCCTCCACCCGGCGCAGAGGCTCTGAGTCTCCCACTGCTGCGGGCTGAGTCCCTCGAGCATGTCGGCGATCGCCCGGCGTTCGGCCGCGATGACCGGGAAGTAGTCCACGTGGGCCAGCCTTCACCCGCACTCTTTGCTGGCGCAACCGGTAATAGGTCGCGCTGGCGCCGCGCGAGGAAGCGCCCGGCTGGCGCAACCGGTGACGGCTAGGGCTCTAGGTACTTCAGCGCGGCGATGACCCGGCGATTGTCGTTATCGGAGGGAACGAGGCCGAGCTTGGCGAAGATGCTCGCGACGTGCTTCTCGACAACGCCAGGCGAGATCACGAGCATGTCGGCGATGGCCATGTTGGAGCGACCCTGAGCGATCAGGGAAAGCACTTCTCGCTCACGCGGCGTGAGCGCGGAGATGGCCTGCGCGCGGCGGCTGGCCCCGAGTAGCTGCTGGATCACTTCCGGATCAAGCACGGTGCCGCCCCGCGCTACCCGGGTGATCGCCTCGACGAAGTCGCTGACGTCGGCAACACGGTCCTTGAGCAGGTAGCCCACGCCACCGATTGGTCCGGCGAACAGTTCCGCAGCCGACCTCGCTTCGATGTATTGAGAGAAAACCAGCACGCCCACGCCCGGACGGTCACGCCGGATCGCCTGAGCCGCCCGCAGGCCCTCGTCGGTATGCGTTGGCGGCATCCGGACATCGATGATTGCCACGTCTGGTTGCAGCTCGCCGACTGCGCGCAGCAGCGACTCGGCGTCCGCCACGGCCGCCACTACCTGGTGGCCGCGACGGGTGAGGGTCTGGGTTAGCCCGTCCCGCATGATCGCCGCATCCTCGGCGATGACGATGCGCAGCGGATGAGGCGCCTCGCTCTCTGGCATCAGGCATGCCCGGGCAGGCCGACGGTGACGCGGGTCGGGCCACCTGCCGGGCTGTCGATCCCGAGCCGCCCGTCTACCGTCTGCACGCGCTCGAGCAGCCCGGCGAGCCCGCTGCCGGGGCACAGCCTGGCCTGGCCGGATCCGTCGTCGGTCACCGTCATGACGAAGGCGGCGCCGTCGCTGCTGACGCTGATCTCCACGCGGCTGGCTCCGCTGTGCTTGGCCACGTTCGCCAGCAACTCGGCCGCGCAGAAGTAGGCGATCGCCTCGATCGCCGGCGACGGCCGGTGCTTAATGTCGGACAGCACCTCGACCGGCGTCGCACTGGTCTCTGCCAGCGCCTCGAGGGCCGCGCCGATGCCCCGGTCGAGAACGGGCGGGTGAACGCCGCGGGCCAGGTCCCGCAATTCGGCCAGCGTCTCCTTCGCGTTCCGATGGGCGGCGCTGACCAGCATCTGGGTGCGGCCGCCGTCACCAGCGAGGTCAGCGGCCGAGCCCAGATTCTCCTTGATCTCGCCGAGCGTCATGGCCAGCGCGGCCAGCCGTACCTGCGCGCCGTCATGCAAGTCTCGCTCGATCCGGCGCAGCCTGGCCGCCGACTCGTCAACCGCTCGGGCGCGTCGGTCCTGGAGCTCACGAGCGCGTTCGGCCGCCGCTGCGATACGTGCCTGCGCGTCCCGCTCCGCCTCGAGCTGGGCCGCCCGGTGCTCGAGCGAGGCGTAGTAGGCGGCCCGGTACCGATAGGCGACCGAGTCGCCCAGCACCCAGGCCGTCAGCGCGACGCTGCCCAGCAGCGCGGCCGCGCCGAGAATCGCCGTCTCCGGGTGCGCTGAGTGCGCCGGTTGCCACCGGGCGATCGCAATGGCCGCCAACGCCAGGCAGGTCAGCAGACCCCCGAGCGACGCACGCCGCGGCATGTGGGCAGCCAGCGTGTACAGCAGGAGCGCGAGCGCGAAGTCGGCAATCGTGGGCTGCCAGGCGCCGATCAGGTAGTCGCCGTGCGGGCTTACGCCATAGGTGACCTGCAGGACGGCCACGGCGGCCGCGACGCCAAAGGCCTGGGCTGGGTATGTCTGGCGCCCTAGCACGGTGACCGCGAGCAGGACGCTGACCAACCCGATCAGCGGATCTGCGGTTGCCTGACCGAAGCTGGCGACCACCAGCGCGGCCGCGAGGACGAGGTCTGTCTCCCGCGGATGACTCCGCAGCCACTCCCACGCCGCCGGCACACGCCCAGGGTATGTGCCGGCCCGCGCGGAGAGACGACGTCGTCGCGGCCGCTGCACGGCTCAGGCGTCCCGCCAGCGCAGGGCCGCCGCGCCAGCGATGAGCAGGACCGCGGTGTACCCGGCGAACACCCCGAGCTCGCTCCAGGCCGTAAACATGTGCGGGAGGCTGCCCGTCGGGTTGGTGTAGGTGAGCTGGGAGATGAACCAGCCGCCAGGCAGCCATCGCTGGATGTCCTGATACCAGGCCGATGGCAGTCCCCTGGCGAGCTCAGGTATCAGGAACAGGAACCCGTAAGCGGCGGTAATCGTCCCGGCAGTGTTCCTCAGCACGGCACCGAGTCCGACGGCGAACAGGCCGCACAGCGTCACGAACAGCGCGCTGGCGATCAGGGATCGCAGCACAAATGGCTGCGAAAGAGTGGCAGCCGCGTGCGTGCTCGCCATCATTCGCTGACCGATGAAAAAGCACAGGAAACTTGCCGGGAACGTAGCCGCCACGGCCACTGCCGCAAATACCAGCGCCTTGGCCTGGTACACAACCCCGCGCCGGGGCATCACGGTCAAGGACGTGCGGATCATCCCGGTGGAGTACTCCGAGGTGATGGTGAGTGCGCCGAGCACCACGATCACAAGCTGGCCGAGGAGCGCCAGTCCGAGCTCGCTGGACTGGGTCGGGTCGGTGCCCGACCGGGCCTGCGCAGACATGTGCGACCAGTGGGCCGCCGTTCCCGCGTTGAATACGACCGACCAGACAACGCCTGCCAGCACGAGCAGAACAAGCGATGCGTAGGTTGACCGGACCGAGCGGATCTTGGTGAATTCCGAGCGAAGCGTGCCTGCCAGTCCGGCCTTCCGGAGCCGGGCAGGTACTGCGGGCGGACTTCGCAGGGCGCTGGTTACCGTCGTCATCTCGTTATGCCTCCGTCTTGTTAAAGGCCGGCTGCTGCGCGTCGGGCAGCGCCGCGTGGTAGTCCACGCTGTCGGCCGTCAGTTCCATGAAGGCCTGCTCCAGGGAGGCCTTCGAGCCGGCCAGGTGATGCAGGCGAATGCCGCCGGCGAACGCGATGTCGGCCACCTGATCCTCGGTCAACCCGCGGACCTCAAGGCCGCCCTGGACAGAGTTGGCGCCGGTGGCCACGGTTCCGCCAGCCGCGGCGATCGCCCTGGCGAGCGCGTCGGGCTCCGGGGTGCGCACGAGCACCGCCTGGTGTGCACTCCGGGCGACGAACTCGGCCATCGAGCAGTCCGCGATGAGCCTGCCGCGGCCGATCACCAGCAGGTGATCGGCCGTATTCTCCATTTCGGCCATCAGGTGGCTGGACACCAGCACGGTCCGCCCGTCGGCGGCCAGGGACTTGATCAGGGTGCGGATCCACACGATGCCCTCGGGGTCCAGGCCGTTCACCGGCTCGTCGAACATCAGGATCTGCGGGTCGCCGAGCAAGGCTGCGGCGATGCCCAGCCGCTGGCTCATGCCCAGCGAGAACCGCTTCGACCGGTGCGCGGCTACGTCGGTGAGCCCGACGATGCCGAGTACGTCATCCACCCTGCGCCGCGGAATGTCGTTGGTATGGGCCAGGCACAGCAGGTGGCTGCGAGCGCTGCGGCCGCCATGGACGGCCCTGGCGTCCAGCAGAGCCCCGACCTCGCGCATGGGCCTGGGCAGGTGCGCATACGGCTTGCCGCCGACGCTCACCGTCCCGGCGGTGGGAGAGTCCAGGCCGAGGATGAGCCGCATCGTCGTGGTCTTGCCGGCGCCGTTGGGGCCGAGGAATCCGGTCACGAAGCCGGGCCTGATCGTGAAGCTAAGGTCATCGACGGCAACGGTTGAGCCATAGCGTTTGGTGAGACCGCTGGCCTCGATCATGGGTGCCCCCTACCTCGCCTTGACTGTCATGACCTGTCACGCTACGGAGCTGCGTTGCCTCGGGGCAGCCGACTGACAGCCATCTTGAGCTGGGGGATTTCCCCCATGCCGACGGCGCAGAGGCCCGGCATGAGTGCCCGAGGCAGGACAGGAATGGAACCCGGGTTCAGCTATGAATGTCGTCGCTGGCCGGCGGGTTCGGCTGGGATGGTCTCCCGCCGACGAAGTCTTCCCAGTTGGTCTGGAGCGGGGCCCACCTCTGGTCGAAGTCGGCGGCGCGGCGGGTAGCGCGCTCGAGGCGCCTGCCCCGGTACCGATGTCGTGCCCAGATCGACGACGGACGGGCGAGCCGCAGAGCGCCGATCACCCCGACGGGCGGGAGGAAGAGCCCGAACAGCGCCGTCCGGTACTTGCCTTTCAGTACGCAGATGAGGGCGAGCACGCTGTCCGCGATGAGGATCCCGGTTGCGGTCAGGCGCAGGGACAGCTCGATACCGCCGACGTCTTTCACGCCGAATGGGCTGAACCCGACGAGGGCCAGCCCGAGGCAGGCGGCCGTCAGGCTGACCGCTTCCACCGAAAGCTGGCCCTCGCCGCTCCAGTAGACGTCCTGCAGATGCAGGATCAGCGCGAACTCATCCAGGACCAGTGACGTGCCGATGCCGACCGCCAGCCCGGCGAACGAACGCCAGCCGAGCGAGCCAGGTCCGCCCACCGCCGTGAAGGCTCCGATGATCAGCAGGATGATGCCGGGGACAGAGTGATGGATGTGCGTCCCGCTGGCCGTCACCTGGTTCCGGAATGGGCCGCGGCCGTCGCGAATCACGCGCGTGATCGTCCGGGTCAGCACGAACGTGACCACGAACGCCAGAAAGCACAGCATCAAAGGCAGCTTGCCTGCCGCGATCACGTCGCGGTGCCACCATGAGGGCATGCCGCCACCATAGAGGCCGGTCACGCCGGTGGTTAACAGGGCGGCAACGGGCCTGGCGCATCAGCTACGGATCGCGACCTGGTCGACCGGCGGGATCCTGACCCCCAGGCTGTGCACGTGGCCGGTCCGGGCGCTGACGGCGACGAGATTGCCGCCGGCTTCGGCCACGAACAGCCAGCGGCTGTCGGGGGACCAGGCCATTGACTGGCCGTTTGCGTTGGCGCCGAGAGGGATGCCGAGGTCATCGGTGGTGCCAGTGCGGAGGTTGATGAGGTACACGGTTATCTGGCCGTAATAGCCGTTCTCGGCCCAGGCGGCGGTGCTGCCGTCGGGGGCGATGACTCCGGCGGGCGGCCAGGAGAAGAAGTACGGCGTGGTCGCAGGCTCGCCGGGCAGCACGCGCCGCGAGCCGTCTGCAGTATCGATGACCTCGTTGCGGCAGTCGTTGTGCTGCGCGTCGCAGGTGACCAGGAGCCAGTCCGCCGGGCCGACCGCGACGACCATGCCCGGCACCGGGCTGTCCCGGCCTGGCCCGGCGTCGTACACGCTGAACTTGCCGGAGCTCACCAGCACGTTTCCGCGGCCGTCGGACACCGCGGTGGCTGGCAGCTGCGAGCGGCCGGGCGGGAACCGGATGACCGGGCCGGACAGGTGCCCGGTCAGCGTGACGAGCGACAGGCCAGCAGAGGTGGGCGGCCCGGTCCTGACCCAGGCCGTCTGCGTGCCCGCCTGGCCGGGAACGAGCGGGCCGCCGCCGTCGGCGAGCAGCCCGGTCAGCGCGCGTGCCTGCTGGCCGTCTGGCACCACGTATCCGGGCACCACGTCCGCCGACCGGATGATGGTGTCGCGGGCGCCGGCCACGAGGGCAACATCCGGGTTCGCGCTCGCCAGCGGCGGCACGTACGTCTGGGTGATCCGGCCCCGGGAGAGCTGGATCTGCAGCAGGTCGGCTGGCCCGCGGGCAAGCAGCTGCCAGCCGGCGGTGACGCCGAGCAGCCGGTGACCGACCAGGGTGATGCGCACCGGCGGCGGGGTGCCTGCCGCAGGCGGGTGACCGCTGACCTGGACGGCAACGGTCACCGCCGCGGCAGCGACCAGACACGCCAGCAGCGCACGGGACCCCCAGCGGCCCCCCGTACGGCCGCGGCCGAGCTTCACGACCTCAGAGCGATCGTCGCCGGGCCCGCCGGGCGTTAACGTCACAGTCCATGATTGCCCAGGCCGCTGACGAGGCGCTAGCGCGTACCGAACCGACCCCGACCGCGGCCTACCAGGCTACGAAGCCGCTGGCGTTGACGTACCCACCGGTGCTGCTCGACCGCCTCAGGTGTGCGCGCTCAGTCAGGGTGAGTCCGTGGCGAGCGCGTCGTCGACCCAGGCTCGCAGCGCAGGCAGGGGCGCGGCACCTGTCTGCCGGGCAGTCACCCGTCCGCCGCGCAGGACCAGCAGGGTAGGGATGGCCTGGGCCTCGAACCGCTGCGAGATCTGGGGCGCGACGTCGACGTTCACCTTGACCAGCTTCACTCGGCCAGCGAGGTCGCGGGCTAGCTGTTCAAGCGCGGGGCTGACCATGCGGCAAGGCCCGCACCACGGTGCCCACAAGTCAACGATGACCGGAATCTTGGCCGCCTCCGCGATCTCACCGAAGGTTGAGTCATCGGCGTCCGCGATCCACGGCAACGGCTGATGGCACTTGCCGCAGCGGGGTGTCCCGGCCGCCGCGGCCGGCACCCGGTTCGACTGGCCGCATTGCCCGCACCGGATTAGCTGGCTTGTCACCGCTCCATTATCTCGCGGCCGCCCGTCCGGACGGTTTGGGCCCGGAGCCGGCGGTCGAGCCGCGCGACGGCCGGCCCCAGGACGTGCAGTGGCCGTTCCTTCCTCACGAGCCCGGCTGGCTTTCGACCTTCTTGGTCACGATCCAGGCGTGCTTCCCGACCTGCCGGACCCGTGCGAAACCGTATTGCTCAAAGAGCTCGACCGTCGCGCTGAACAGGAACCGGCCCGGTGCCTCCCGGCCGGCGGTGACCTCGGAAATTGCCTCGACGTGGCCACCGCCGGCGGCGGCAATCTGGTCAAGAGCGCCTTCTAGCGCCGCTCGGGCGACGCCCTGGCCGCGATGCTTCTTGTCGACGTAGAAGCAGGTAATGCGCCAGTCCGGACGCGGCGGCGCGTCCTTGTCGTATTCACGCCGGTTCTTGATATTCGGGAGCTCCGCGGGGCTGCCGTACTGGCACCAGCCCTGAGCGATGCCGTCGTCGTCAACGACCAGTGCGGCGTGCGCGCGGCCGTCCCGGACCCGGTCGTGCTTCCCCGCGCGATAGTCGGTTCCCTTGTCGCTGGGCTCAAGGTGATAAGCGATGCACCAGCATCCGCCGAAGATCCCGTTGTTCCGCTCGACAAGCTCAGCGAAGGCATCCCAGCTCGAAGTGTCGAGAGGCCGGGTCCTGTACGACATCATCGAGTCCTTTCGCGGATGGGTGAACTGACCGCACGCCAGCCGATCCTGCCAGCTGTTCCGGACGATCTACGTCCGGTTCAGCCGCAATGGTACGAGCCCGTCCGGCAGCGGCCGGCCGCCGCTTGTTATCGCGAGGACTGCCAGCGGACCACAGCGAGAACGCCGGGCAGGATCGTCAGGCCGGCCACCCAGCAGCCAAGCTGGAGCAGCGGTACCGCGGCCGGACGGCCGCCGGCCAGCGCCCGGACCACGCTGGCGGCCGCGGTCACCGGGCTGGTTCGGGCGATCGGCTGCATCCAGGTTGCCAGCTCCCCGACCGGGGCGAACGCGGAGCTGAGGAATGTGACGGCGATTGCCGGGAAGAAGAGCACGCGCTCGGCGGCAGCCGGATCCGCGGGCAACTGACCTGGAGGCGGCCCGCGGTGCGCCACCGGGCCGGAGCAGCCCGGCCGATCTGGCGGTGAGTGTTGTCGGGCAACTGTTCCGGCTGGCGCCGCGACTGGTCGACATCCAGGATCTCGGCGCCCGCGACTACGGCCTCGGGTTCGCGCGCGGCCGGGTGCTGTGGGCCCTCCTCGACTCGGGACCGGTGCTGATGCGGGCGCTCAGCGACACGCTGCGGATCTCGCCGCGCACCGTGACCGGCCTGGTCGACGCGCTGGAGGCCGACGGCTGGGTGACGCGCAGCCCGCACCCCGTGGATCGTCGCGCCACGATCATCTCGCTCACCGCCGCGTCGGAGCGGACGCTGCCCAGGCTCCGCTCGTCCTACGAGGCGCTAGCGTGCGATCTGCTGGCCGATCTCGGTGCGGACGACCTCGCCCGGTGCGGCCTGGTTATCGGCACGCTGGAAGACCGGCTCGACGCGGCAGTGTCCCGGCGGATCGCCGCGTACGAGAGCGGGTCACCGGCTGATCGCGACCAGCCTGGCGACTCGACTCGGGAGGACGACCCCGTTCCCTCTTGAGCATGTTCGGTCCGGTGGGCCGGCCCTGTTCGCCTGTGCACGCGACCGTCGGCCGGTCTTTACGATGGAGCGATGCTGCCCACGCCTGCCGCCGCACCGCCCGAGTGGGTCGACGCCGGGCGGGTCATCCTGCGGCGAGTTCAGGCATCGGACGCGAGCGCGATCGCCGCCGCCGTGAGTGCCAGCCTGGAGCACCTGCAGCCCTGGATGCCGTGGGCTACGTGGGAGGCAGCCGAGCGAGGCAACCAGCTCGTCCGCGTGGCTGAGGCGGACCACAACTGGGAGTCCGGCCTGGGCTACGTCTACTCGGTGCTGACGGCCGACCACGGAACGCTGGTGGGGGAGATCGCCCTGCACCTGCGGGACAGCGGGCAGAGCGGCGAGCTCGGCTACTGGATCGCGGCCGGTCAGGCGCGGCGCGGGTACGCAACGCTGGCAGCCGAGGCCATGACGTCCGTGGCGCTGGCGTTGCCGAACGTGACCAGGGTCGAGATCCACTGCGACGCGGCCAACGGCGCGAGTGCCGCCGTGGCCCGAAAGCTCGGCTACCGGCTGGACCGGATCGAGCGGCGGCGCGCCGAGGCGCCGGGCGAGAGCGGCCGGCTCATGGTCTGGCTGCGGGACCGGCAGCCCGCCGACGACTAACGCCGCGCTGCCAGCGGACTGATTGCTCACTTCGTCCAGATATGCCGGAGTTGACTGAGCGGCCAGCGCAACTCTCCACCGACTTCGCGCGGTCTGCCGTGTTATTTGCCCCGGTATGGAGGCGTGACATCGACGGAGAGACCGTCGCGGGAGTTCGTGACGCCGGCCCAGTTGCTAGTTCACGCATGGAATGCCGTTCTTGGCGGCCACCGCGCCGCCCTGCGGGCCGGTGGTGGGAATGATCGGCGACGGTGACGGGCTCGGCAGGCTGACCGAGGGAACGGTGGGGACGGTGGCATCCGCACCGAGCAAGATCTGGACATGCCCGGCCGACACGGCAGAGCCCGCGGCCGCCGGGACGCCGAACAGGGCCGCGATCTTTGCCGCGCCGGGCTGGGCGCCGCGCCCATACAGCACCGCGGTGGTGGTCCGGTAACCGGTATCGCCGATCTGCCCGGCCCGGTAGCCCGCAGATACCAGGGCGGCCGACACGTTGTGCGCGAGACCGGCGCTCCGGCCGCCGTTGAAAACGTCCACCGTGGTGTCGTGGGTGTCGACCGCTCCCGACGACTGACTCGTCCCGCTCGTGGGCCGAACCGGTGTCGGGTAGAACGTCGCGTGAACACTGCTCTTGATATAGGCGGGGTTGACGACGTTCGCGTCCTGGCCGTCGATCGTGGCGTAGCCCGAGATCGGGAGCGTGTGGAAGACCAGGTTCGCGTTGGTCAGGTTCTTGGCGTCAGCGGCAAAGTC
>JBAUAR010000475.1:0-3929 GCA_049675875.1 Streptosporangiaceae bacterium | reverse complement strand
GCCGGCGTGCCGCCGTGGCCGGGCAGCTCGTAGCGCAGCAGCCGGAACCGGGTCAGGAACTCGGGCAGCTGCCTGTCCCAGACCGCGGCGCTGGTGCCGAGCGAGTTGCCGAGGATCAGCACCGGCGCACCGTCTGGGCCGTCCAGCATCCCGGTCGTGCCGACGCCGGTAGCGAGCGCGACCGGTACCGGCGACGACGGCTCAGCCATTAGTTCGCCGTCGCGCGCCGCCGGCCCGGTCAGACATCAAAGAACACTGTCTCGTGGTCACCCTGCAGCCGGATGTCGAACAGCAACGCTCCGTCGGCTCCGGCCGCCGCGATGAGGGTGGCGCGACGGCCAGGGTCGCCGACGGCAGACAAGACCGGATCAGCGGCGTTCGCGGCTTCTTCGTCGGGAAAGTAAATCCTGGTGACGACGCGGTCGAGCATCCCGCGCGCGAATACCGACACGTCGAGGTGCGGTGCCTCGGTTCCGCCGTCCGGGGCCGGCAGCCGGCCGGGCCGCAGCGTGACGATCTCGTATCGTCCGTCGCCGTCGGTCGTGGACCGGCCGAAGCCGCGGAACCGTGCGACCGTCGGGCGCGCGGCACCGCGCGGGTCATCCGGATGGTCGAACCGGCCATCCGGGTCGGCCTGCCACGTCTCTACGACCGCGTCCGGCAGCGGCGCGCCAGCGCCATCGAGTACCTGCCCGGTGAGGCGCACGGCGCCCGGCGTCCCTGACGGCACCACGAACGGCCCGTCGTCCCAGGGCAGCCCCAGATCCAGAAACGGCCCGACCGTCTGGGACGGCGTGAGTCCCCCGGTCACTGGCCCTCCTCGGTCTCGAACACGGTCGCGGTCCGGCCGCGCAGCACGATGTCCCAGCTGTAGGCCATAGCCCAGTCAGGCACCGTGTTCTCAATGTCGAAGCTCGATATGAGCCGCTGTCGCGCTGCTTCGTCGGGGATCGAGTTGAAGATCGGGTCCAGCGGGAACAGCGGGTCGCCAGGAAAGAACATCTGGGTGATCAGCCGCTGGGTGAAGGCCCGGCCGAACAGCGAGAAATGGATGTGCGCGGGGCGCCAGGCGTTGTAGTGGTTCCCCCACGGGTAGGGGCCCGGCTTGATCGTGACAAACCGGTAGCGGCCCAGCGAGTCGGTGACGCAGCGGCCGCCGCCGGTGAAGTTCGGGTCCAGCGGGGCCGGGTGGTCGTCGACGTGGTGCGCGTACCGCCCGGCGGCATTCGCCTGCCAGACCTCGATGAGCGCCTCAGGTACCGGCCTGCCGTCCGAGTCGACTACCCGGCCGCTGACGACGATGCGCTCGCCGATGGGCTCGGCTGCGTGGCCGGCGGTCAGGTCGGCGTCGTGCACGCCGACACGCTCGGCGCCGAGCAGCGGTCCGGTGATCTCGGTCAGCCGCTGGGGCAGCGGGATCAGTGGCTGCTTCGGATGACGCAGCGCAGACGACCGGTAATCCGGCGAGTCAAGCGGCGGATGGACTCCCGTTGCGGGCTCGTAGCGCGGGAGCACGAGGCCGCCGCTCGCGACGGGCGGGTTGCTGACTGTCATGACGGCACTCCTTCACCGACGGGGCGTATCTCGGCCGGGGCTACGATCGTCGGCGGTCCGGCCTGCCGGGCTGCGGGCACGAGCCGGCGCAGCGCCGTCAGCTCTGCCGCTGACGGCGGCCGGATCTCCGCCAGATCCGGTGCCACCGCCAGGTCCCAACCAGTGTTCTCCCGGACCTGCTCCACCGACACGCCGGGGTAGACGCCAGCGAGCACGAGTTCGCTGCTGTCCGCGGCAGGTCGCAGGGTGCCGAGGTCGGTGATCACTAGTCGTGGTCCGGCGCCGGTCAGGCCGAGCCGCTGCCTGGCGCCCTCGCCATCGCCGAAGCCAACAGAGGTGACAAAGTCCACCCGGTCGGCGAACGTGCGCCGGGACTGCCGGACGATCACAATCACTTCTTTGCACGCGGCGGCGATCTCGGGGGCACCGCCCGCGCCGGGTAGTCGCACCCGGGGCTGCGCGTAGCTCGGCCCGATGACCGTGGTGTTGATGTTGCCGTACTTGTCGAGCTGGGCGGCGCCCAGGAAGCCCACGTCGATGCGGCCCGGCTGCAGCCAGTAGTTGAAGATCTCTGGCACGCTGACGATGCAGTCCGCGGTCTCGGCCAGGATGCCATCGCCGATAGACAGCGGCACCTGCGTTGGCTTGGCCCCGATGGTGCCCGACTCGTAGATGAGGACCAGATCGGGTGCGTGCGTCGCGCGGGCCAGGTTGGCCGCCTCGCTCGGCCGTCCGATACCGACGAAGCAGGTCATGCCGTCGCGCAGCGAGCGGGCCGCCGCCACGGTCATCATTTCGTCAGCGCTGTAGCTCAGCATGCCGGGCCTGCCCCGTAGACGTGCTCGTCCAGCCAGGCCAGGAATTTCGTCCTATCCCGGCTGATCTCGTCCCAGCGTAGGTAGAAGTCATTGTCCCTGGCGGAGTATCCGAGCGCGTAGGACGGATGCGCACCACCGGGGACCGCCGCGACGTACCCGACGGTCCAGGACGGCAGCACGGTGGCGCCCGGCCGCGGCTCGAGCGACTCGACGATCTCCTCGACGGTCACCACCGAGCGGGCCGAGGCGAGCACGGCCTCCTTCTGTACGCCGCCGATCCCCCAGTACTGTACGTTCCCGCGCCGGTCGGCGAGCTGGGCGTGGATGACCGCCACGTCCGGCCGCAGTGCGCTGACCGCGGTCAGCGTCTCGCCGGTGAATGGGCACACGATCTCGGCGACGCCGGACGTGCTCGCCACGAGGCTGGTGCCGCGATAGCCGCGCAAGACGCCGAACGGCAGGCCTGCCGCGCCGGCCACGAACCGGTTCGCCATCCCGGCGTGGCTGTGCTCCTCGAGTTCGAGCGGTCGCGGCCAGGAGTGCTCGACCGCGTCCCGGAACCGATGCAGCGACCCCACCCCCGGGTTGCCTGCCCAGGAGAAGACGAGCTTGCGCGCGCAGCCGGCGCCGATGAGCTGGTCGTAGATGATGTCCGGAGTCATCCGCACAAGCGTCAGATCACGCCGCCCCTGCCTGATCACCTCGTGACCGGCGGCGTGCGGGATCAGATGCGTGAACCCTTCCATGGCGACGGTGTCGCCGTCGCGCACCGCGGCCGCGATCGCTTCGGCGAGTGTCACGATCTCAGCCACGCCCGACCTGTCCTCCTCGCTTCGCCGACGAAACCATATCCGGGCCCGCCGCTAGGTGAACAGATGTGCGGACTACGAAGATTCCTTGATCGTCTTGTCGGCGATGACGAACGCGCGGTTGGCGGCAGGCACGCCGGCGTAGACCGCGACGTGCAGCAGCACCTCGCTGATTTCGGCGGCTGTCAGCCCGTTCCGGAGAGCGGCCCGGACGTGCATCGCGAGCTCGTCGTGCCGCCCGAGCCCCGCCAGCAGGGCCAGGGTGACCATGCTCCGGGCGGGCCGGCCGAGGCCGGGCCTGGCCCACAGGTCGCCCCAGGCGTACCGGGTGATGAAGTCCTGGAAGTCGGCCGTGAACTCGGAGGTGCTGGCGACCGCGCGGTCGACGTGCGCGTCGCCCAGAACCTCCCGCCGGACGCGCATGCCCGCCTCCCGGCGCTCCTCATCCGTCAACGCTGTGCTCCTTTCCGCTACGGTGCCGCTCCGCCCGCCGCGGCAGCCCGCGGCAGTCCGCTCGTCGGTGCCTCGTTCCTATCGCTGTGTGGCCATCGCAACGAGGCACCCATCCCCTGACCGCCGCGTCATGCCTGGCCGATGGCACGGGCATGCGCGGCGAGTGCCCGGCGGACGAAGCTGGCGGTCGCGCCCAGATAGCACGCCGGGTCGGTCGCCGCCGCCAGGTCGGCCGGATCGATCCCCGCGTCCCGAAGCCGCGCCGCGGAGTCGGGATCGGCGAGCAGCGCGGCCG
>JBAUAR010000474.1:0-2282 GCA_049675875.1 Streptosporangiaceae bacterium | reverse complement strand
GCGGCCGAGCCACCGCCGCCGGGACCGGCGCATGCGCTACGGCCCCATCCTCCGATTCCCGCCGTGACGTCGGCGGCTGGGGACGGCAGTGCGGACGCTGCCCTGGCTAAGGTCGTGCACGATGAAGCCGGCCTGGAGGCAGCTGCCGTCGTCGAGGTCGACGTACCGCCGGTGCCCGAGGTTCCGCTGCCCGAGGCGGTGCTGGCGGAACCCGCGGCTCTGGAGGTTCCGCTGCCCGAGGCGGTGCTGGCTGCGGTCGGCGAGGTGGCAGACTTGCCGCCCGCGGACGGCGTGGAGCCCGTAGAAGCGGCCAAGGCGCAAGGTCCAGCCGCCAACGGCTCGGCCGGGCCTGCCTAGGGCGCGGCCGGTGTGCCCTAGGGCGCGGCGCCGGACCCGGCACCGCGGGTCACCTGCCGGCTGGGCTACAGCTTGATTGCCAGGCCCACCGTCAGCAGCGCGCCGTAGGCGAGTTCCAGTCGGCCGGTCTGGCCGAGGGCCGCGATCAGGCTGCCGCCGCTGGCGCCACCCCGGACCTGGCGGACCGGGGCGAGGGCGAGTGGCAGCGCGACCAGTGCTAGCAGGCTGAGCGGACGAACGACCGCCAGCGCAACGACGACGCAGAACGGAACCGCGACGCATGCGGTGTAGAGCAGCCGGGTGCGGTGGTCGCCGAGCACGACCGCCAGCGTCTTCTTGCCGGACTGGCTGTCGGTCGGGATGTCGCGCAGGTTGTTGATCACCAGCAGCGCGCACGCCAGCAGGCCGATGGCGGCCGCCGCGGCCCACGGCAGCCAGGCGAGCGTCTGCATCTGGACATAGGCGGTGCCGGCCACCGCCGCCAGCCCGAAGAACACGAACACCGACAGCTCGCCGAGGGCCCGGTAGCCATACGGCCGACTGCCGCCGGTGTAAAACCAGGCGGCCGCGACCGCGGCAGCGCCGACCAGCAGCAGCCACCAGGAGGTCATCGCTGCCAGCGCCAGGCCGGCCGCGCACGCGACGGCGAAGCAGCCGACCGCCGCGGCGAGCACCTGGCCGGGTGGTGCCAGCCGGGAGCCGACCAGCCGGACCGGGCCGACCCTGGTCTCGTCCGTGCCGCGGATGCCGTCGCTGTAGTCGTTGGCGAAGTTGACGCCGACCTGCAGGGCCAGCGCGACGAGCAGGGCCAGGGCAGCGCGCCCCGGCTCGAACTTGCCGTACCCGAACGCGACCCCCGAGCCGACGACGACCGGGACGACGGCAGCGGGCAGCGTGCGCGGGCGGGCGCCGGCGACCCAGGTACGCAGATCGGCCACGTGTGCATGTCCTCCACGATCGCGGGACGACACAGACTAGCCCGCGTTACGGCCCGAGCAGGACAGGACGTGCTGATCTGGTGGCCCG
Organism: Streptosporangiaceae bacterium; assembly: GCA_049675875.1. Lineage (GTDB taxonomy): Bacteria > Actinomycetota > Actinomycetes > Streptosporangiales > Streptosporangiaceae > JAJYUU01. Next base: position 899 of record JBAUAR010000474.1, on the reverse strand, counting down.
CCGGGTGGCCATGGCGGGACGGCCGGCGGCCCTGGGGGCGGCTCGGGGGCCGGCTACGGCGGGGACGGGCGTTAAGCCGCGCGGCCCTTCGCCGGTGCGCGGCAGCGCGCGCTCGGCGGCGGCAACGATCTCGCCGACCTGTTCCCAGTTCATGGCCGTCTCGCCCTTGATCCGCGTCCGGCTGGTGAAATACCGCGGCACGGACCGCCCCGAGAACACGTCGACGCCACGCAGCTTGGCAACCGTCCACGGCACCGTCGGCCCGTAGATCACCATGGCGGGGCGCACGGTGATCTGCCGCCGCATCTCTCGGCTCAGCAGGTGGGTCGCCTGCGCGGCTTCCCAGCGGGCGTGGGCCAGCCGGTCCTTCTGGCTGAACGGCCCGTGGTAGAGCACCGGCCCGGCTGCCGAGTTGCTGGCCACCGTGCGCACTGGCAGCCGGCGATCCCAGCGCTCGGAGTCAACCGCGAACACCCCGCCCGGACCGACCACCAGGTGATCGATGATCGACTCGGTGCCCGGTATCGGCCGGGCGTGCAGCGCGTGGTATCCCCACGGCCGCAGCAGCAGCAGCCGGCGGCTGGTCCGGCGCTGGGCGAAGGCGACCCGGGCTGCAGCCGGGATCAGGGACACGGTCTTGGACTGGTACACCGTGTCGATGATGGCGGCCACGGCAGCGATGGTCAGGCCATACCGCCACCCCAGCCAGAAGCTGAAACCGGCCGCCACGGCCAGCACGCCGACGGCTCGGCGAATCCAGATGGGTACCCGCGGGTCGGCCGCGAGCTGGGCCACGATGAGGCGGGACGGGAAGCCAACGCGCCGCACCTGCCAGGGCGCGTCCGCGGCCGCGCCGTCGTCGTCATCGTCGTACAGCTGGTCGGCCACCGCGACCGCGG